>PAKW01000012.1 GCA_002707215.1 Halomonas sp. | reverse complement strand
CCATGGAAAGTGCCGATGTGGTGTTGATGAAGAGCGATCCCTACGACGTGCTCGGGGCCATTGAGCTGTCGCGCGCCACCCTGCGCAAGATGCACCAGAACCTGTTCTGGGCCGTGGCCTACAATGTTGTCGCCTTCCCGGCGGCGGCGGGCGTATTCTATCCACTGGTGCTGAGTCCCACGGTGGCGGCGATCGCCATGTCCGGCAGCTCGGCACTGGTGGCGGTGAATGCCCTGCTGCTCAAGCGCACGCGGCTGGAGGGCATCCGCACGTTCCGGTCCGGCTCCGCCTCGGCAAGTACTGAAAGTGCTGCAACTATGACAAGTTTTGAGGGGAATCCGGGGTGAGCTCCGGGGCTCTGTCGCGCCTGCAGCTCATCGCAGGCCTGACGACGCTCGCAGCAATGCTGCTTGCGCTGCTGATCGACAATTCGCCCGCGCAAGCCTGGTATGACATTATCCACCATTTACCGGTGTCCTTGCGCGTCGGTGAGTTTGCCATCGACAAGCCCATCATCCTCTGGATCAATGATGGGCTGATGGTGTTTTTTTTCCTGCTCATTGCCCTGGAGCTGAAACGCGAGGTGCTGGAAGGACAACTGGCGACACCCAAGGCGATTGCCACACCCGGTTTCGCCGCCCTCGGCGGCATGGCTGTCCCGGCGCTGATCTATACAGTGTTCAACGCCGGCGATCCGGAGGCCATGCGCGGCTGGGCGATTCCCGCCGCTACCGACGCGGTGCTGGCGTTGACCGTGCTCGTGCTGCTTGGCCCACGTGTGCCGGTCTCGCTCAAGGTGTTCCTGACAGCGGTGGCGATCTTCGATGACCTGGGGGCAATCGTCATCATCGCGTTGTTCTATACCGAGCAGCTCGCCACAACATCGCTGGTGCTGGCGGCCCTGGGGATTGCGGCCCTGGTGGCGCTCAATGTCTTCAAGGTCACCCGTACCGGGGCTTACGTCGTCGTGGGTGTGTTTCTCTGGGTCGCCGTGCTCAAGTCCGGTGTTCATGCGACGCTGGCCGGGGTGGCCATAGGCCTGGCGATTCCCATGCGGGCCAGGCAGGGCGGCCGCTCTTTCTCGCCGCTGAAAGATGCGGAACAGGCGCTTCAGCCGTGGGTGGCGCTCGGCGTGGTACCCATCTTCGCGTTCTTCAACTCCGGCATTGTGCTGACGCTGGCGAGTGCAGCCACGCTGGCCTCTCCGACGTCGCTGGGGATCTTGCTAGGGCTGTTCGTCGGGAAACCGCTGGGTATCTTTGGCTTCACCTGGCTTTCGGTGCGGCTAGGGGTGGCAAGACTTCCAGAGTCGGTGAGCTGGGGTCAGCTCGCCGGCGTGGCCATGGTCGCCGGCATCGGCTTCACCATGAGCCTGTTCATCGCCGGCCTCGCCTTCCCCGATCCGGAGGCGTTTCGCAGCGCCCGTCTCAGTGTGATTGCGGGCTCGCTGCTGTCGGCGGTCGCCGGCGTGGTGGTCCTGATGAAGGCCACGCACCCACGGTTTAATCCCCCGGAGCACAGCTGACTCCGGCGGGCGCAGGCCCCGGCCTAAAAAGGAAGGAGACCCAATGAATAATGAAACCCCTGTCAGCCAGCCGCTATACGGCCTGTTGCATACGGATGTCGAGGGATTCGATGTTCTGGCCGAGATGGCCCTTGATATGCGTTCGTCGTGGAATCATGCCACCGACCGGGTGTGGCGACAGCTGGACCCCGACCTCTGGGAGTTGACCAAGAACCCTTGGGTTGTCCTGCAGACGGTCTCGCGGGAGAAGCTCGAGGGTGTTCTGGCCGATCCCGTTTTCCGCAAAAAAACCGAGGATCTGGTGCAAAGCCGGCGAGATGCTTCTCAGGCGCCGGCGTGGTTTCAGCAAACCTATCCGCACTCGTCTTTGACCTGTGTTGCCTATTTCAGCATGGAGTTCATGCTGGGTGAGGCGTTGCCCATTTACTCCGGCGGGCTGGGCAATGTGGCCGGTGATCAGCTCAAGGCCGCCAGCGATCTGGGCGTTCCGGTGATCGGCGTGGGGCTGCTTTATCAACAAGGTTATTTTCGCCAACTGATCGACCGGGACGGCGCGCAACAGGCCCTCTACCCGTTTAACGATCCGGGCCAGTTGCCGATTACGCCGTTGCGCCGTCCCGACGGGGAGTGGTTGCGGATACAGCTCGACCTGCCCGGGCACGCGATCTGGTTGCGTGCCTGGCAGGTTCAGGTCGGCCGGGTGAAGCTTTATCTCCTGGACAGTAATGATGCGGCGAACTACCCGCCGTACCGCGGAATAACCAGTGAACTGTATGGCGGGGCGCCACATCAGCGCCTGATGCAGGAAGTGATTCTCGGAGTCGGCGGCTGGCGGCTGCTCGCCGCGCTCGGCATCGAACCGGAAGTCTGTCATCTGAACGAAGGGCATGCGGCACTCGCCGTGCTGGAGCGCGCGCGCAGTTTCATGCAGCAGACCGGGCAGCCCTTTGATGTCGCACTGGCCGCCACGCGCGCGGGTAATCTTTTCACCACCCACACGGCGGTGGCCGCCGGCTTCGACCGTTTCGCACCGGGCCTCATCGAACACTGTCTGGGTGGATACGCAAGCAACCAGCTCGGTATTACGCTCCAGGATTTGCTGGCGCTGGGTCGCCGGAATCCGGACGATCCGGCCGAGGATTTCAATATGGCGTATCTGGCGATCCGTGGCAGCGGAGCGGTGAATGGCGTGAGCCACCTGCATGGCAAGGTGAGCCGGCACCTGTTTGCGCCGCTGTTTCCACGCTGGCCGGTGGATGAGGTGCCAGTCGCACACGTGACTAACGGCGTTCATATGCCGACCTGGGATTCGGCGGCGGCGGATGACCTTTGGACCCGGGCTTGTGGCAAGGATCGCTGGCTGGGGACGACGGAAGCCCATGAGCAGCACATTCGCGCCCTCTCAGATGCCAGTCTGTGGCAATTTCGCCAGGCCGGCAGCAGGGCCGTGGTTGAATATGTCCGTGATCGATTATCCCGGGAGCTGGCCGCCTCCGGCGAGGCGCCCGAGGCCGCTGATGCTGCGAAACAGCTGTTTGATCCCGGCGTACTGACGCTGGGCTTTGCCCGTCGCTTCGCCACCTATAAGAGGCCGAACCTGCTGCTGCATGATCCGGAGCGCCTGTTGCGCCTGCTGACTGACCCCGAACGCCCGGTGCAGCTCATTATGGCCGGCAAGGCCCATCCGCAGGACCGGGAAGGCCAGGCCCTGATCCAGCAGTGGATGCATTTCATCCGGCGGCCCGAGGTACGCTCCCGGGTAATCTTCCTCAGCGACTATGACATGCACTTGGCGGAGCACCTGGTGCAGGGTGTGGACGTCTGGCTCAATACGCCTCGCCGGCCCTGGGAGGCCAGTGGCACCAGTGGGATGAAGGTACTTGTCAATGGTGGTATCAATCTGTCGGAACTGGACGGCTGGTGGGCCGAAGCCTACACGCCCGATGTGGGGTGGGCACTGGGGGACGGCCAGGAACATGGCGACGATCCGGCCCGGGATGTGGCTGAAGCCAATGCGCTTTACGACCTGCTCGAACGCGAAGTGATCCCCGAGTTCTATACTCGTGATGAACAGGGTATTCCTGCCGCCTGGGTGAACCGGATGCGCGAGAGCATGGCGCGGTTGACGCCGCGCTTTTCCACCAATCGTACGGTGCGTGAATACACCGAGCAACACTACCTTCCGGCCGCCGCTGCCTACACTGAGCGTGCGGCTGGCAAAGGCGTAATCGGCGTGGAGTTGGTGGAATGGCGCCGCGCGCTCGACCAAAAATGGGCCGCGATACGCTTCGGCGACGTGAAGGTCGAGCCTGAGGGCGAGCAACACGCCTTTGAGGTTCAGGTGTACCTCGATGACCTTGATCCGAAGGCTGTTCGGGTTGAGCTGTATGCCGATGGCACCGACGGTGGCGTACCCGAACGGGTGGAAATGCTGCGCGTAGGGCAACCGGCGAACGGGAAAAGCCGTTACACCTATCGCGCAGGTGTGCCCACGGCCCGCCCGGCGACGGACTATACGGCGCGGCTTATACCGTATCACGATGGCGTGGCGGCTCCTCTGGAAGCTGCTCACATCCTGTGGCAGCGGTGAGGGCGGGGCGTTCGGGTAGGGGGTAGACGCTCAGGAAAGATGGAATCGAATATGGCGAGGGAATACACGTTTTCATGGCCGGTGCGCCGGCTTGCGCTTCTGGGGCTGGCGGGAGTTGCAGTGTTCGGGACGTCAATTATTGCCCTGCACCTGACCGGCAGCGGGGTCGGCTGGACGGACGATTATGTCAGCGACCTGGCTAACCAGCCGTTCGGCTGGCTGTTCATGGTCGGCGGGTTTGCTCACGGCGGGGGCAATCTGGCGCTGGCCCTGGGCCTGCGTGGCGCGCTGCGTCCGGGGCGGTGGCGAACCTGGGCAGTAACGCTGTTGGGCCTGGCCTCGGTTGGTATTCTGCTGGTGGCGTTGTTTCCCGTCGAGGCACCTGGTCAGGCGCCAAGTGTGTCCGGGCAGTTACACCGGGCGGCTGCCAGCACGGCGTTTGCACTGGAACTCGCCGCGCTGTTCGTGTTTTCGGCGGCCTTTCGCCGTCAGCGCGTCTGGCGCCGCCGGCGTGCCGTCTCGCTGGCGCTGTCGGCGATCGCGGCGACGGCGCTGACAGTGTTCGTGATTGCCATTCAGCTGGATATCGCGCCGGGCCTGGCCGAGCGTGTCGCACTGGCGGTTTTCCTGGTCTGGGAAGTCTGGGCTGGTGTGCAAATCATCCGGCCGCAACAAAAGCTGAGCCTGCCCGCATAGGGCTGTGACCTGAAGCACTTCCATCCCTTATTCTCGTGGAGGACCTGATCTTGAAACAATCCATACAAACCGAACAAGCCGGTGTCGAGACGTGTCCGCTGGCGGCGGACGAACTCCGCCGGATGGATGCCTACTGGCGTGCGGCCAACTACCTCTCGGTGGGGCAGATCTACCTGCGTGACAACCCACTGCTTACCGAGCCGCTGACCCTGGCGCACGTCAAGGCACGCTTATTGGGACACTGGGGTACCACGCCCGGGCTGAACTTCATTTACGTGCACCTGAACCGGATGATCAGAGCGCTGGATCTGAGCGTCATTTACATCACAGGCCCCGGGCACGGCGGGCCGGGCCTGGTTGCCAACACCTGGCTGGAAGGCAGCTACAGTGAGGCCTATCCGAATATTCCGCAGAACGCCGCCGGCATGCAGCGGCTGTTCAGGCAGTTCTCGTTTCCCGGCGGCGTGCCGAGCCACGTGGCGCCAGAAACTCCGGGCTCCATCCACGAAGGCGGCGAGCTCGGTTACTCCCTGTCCCATGCCTATGGTGCGGTGTTCGATAACCCGGATCTCATCGCCGCCTGCGTGGTGGGTGACGGCGAGGCCGAGACCGGACCACTTGCCACCGCCTGGCATTCAAATAAATTTCTCAACCCCGCGCAGGACGGCGCGGTACTGCCAATCCTGCACCTGAACGGCTACAAGATAGCCAATCCCAGCGTGCTGGCGCGCATTCCCCGCGAGGAGCTGGAGAGCCTGTTCATCGGCTACGGCTACCGGCCTTATTTCGTCGAGGGCGACGAGCCCGCACAGATGCACCAGCGTATGGCGGCGACCTTGGGCACGGTGATCGGCGAGATCCGGGCCATCCAGAACGAAGCCCGGGCCAAGGGTGCGGTCCAGCGCCCGCGCTGGCCGATGATCATCCTCCGTACGCCCAAGGGCTGGACCGGACCGAAGGAAGTCGATGGCCGGAAAACGGAAGGGTATTGGCGTTCGCATCAGGTGCCTTTCGCCGAGCTGGTGGGCAAGCCGGAGCACCTCAAACTACTTGAGGACTGGATGAAGAGCTATCGTCCCGAGGAGCTGTTCGACGCAAACGGCGCCCTGCAACCGGAGCTGGCGGCACTGGCACCAAGCGGCGACCGGCGCATGGGCGCCAACCCCCATGCCAACGGCGGACTGCTGCTCAGGGACCTGCAACTGCCCGGCTTCCGCGAATATGCCGTTGCGGTGGCCAGCCCCGGCACGGAACAGGCGGAATCGACCCGGATCATGGGCGGCTACCTGCGCGATGTCATGCAACTGAACACGGAGACGCGGAACTTCCGCGTTATGGGTCCGGACGAGACCAACTCCAACCGCCTTGGTTCGCTGTTCGAGGTGACCGACCGTGCCTGGATGGCCGAGACCCTGCCGGAAGACGATCACCTGGCGCCGGACGGNCGGGTCATGGAGATCCTCTCCGAGCACACCTGCCAGGGCTGGCTGGAAGGGTATCTGCTGACCGGCAGGCACGGGCNGTTTTCCTGCTATGAGGCATTTATCCACATCATCGACTCGATGTTCAACCAGCATGCCAAATGGCTCAAGGTTACCAGTAAGGAGATCCCCTGGCGCCGCCCCATCGCCTCGCTCAATTATCTGCTGACTTCGCATGTCTGGCGCCAGGACCACAACGGTTTCTCGCACCAGGACCCCGGCTTTATCGATCACGTGGTGAACAAGAAGGCCGACGTTATCCGTGTCTATCTGCCGCCTGATGCCAACACCCTGCTGTGCGTGACCGACTGCTGCCTGCGCTCGCGCAATCTCGTTAATGTGATCGTGGCCGGCAAGCAGCCTCAGCCCCAGTGGCTTGGTATGGATGCCGCCATCAAGCACTGCAGCGCAGGCATCGGCATCTGGGAGTGGGCCGGTAACGACCAGGGCTGCGAGCCGGATGTGGTGATGGCCTGTGCCGGCGACGTGCCGACCCTGGAGGTCCTGGCGGCGGTGGATATTTTGCGCCGCCACCTGCCCGAGCTCCGGGTGCGCGTGATCAACGTGGTGGATCTCATGACCCTGCAGGACCAGGCGGAGCACCCGAACGGGCTGTCACACAGGGACTTCGACACCCTGTTCACGACCGATAAACCGATCATCTTCGCCTATCACGGTTACCCCTGGCTGATCCACCGCCTGACCTACCGGCGCACCAATCACAAGAACCTTCACGTGCGAGGCTACAAGGAGGAAGGCACCACCACCACGCCGTTCGACATGGTGGTGCGCAACGACATGGACCGTTTCCATCTGGTGGCGGATGTCATTGATCGGGTTCCGCACCTGGGGTCACGGGCGGCCTATCTCAAGCAGTGGTTGCGCGACCGGCTGATCGAGCACCAGCATTACATCACCGAGTATGGCGTGGATATGCCGGAAGTCACGCAATGGCAATGGGGGCAACCGCACACCAACTGATGAGAGGTCTGGCGCTCGCAGTCCGGATTTTCATTCCGCTGTGGGAGATGTGGCCGGGGCTGTCAGCCGGCTACAGGCGGCCGGAACGGGAGATGCCAACCAGCAGGCGCAGTGTCACCCAGAAAGCGAGCCCCAATGCGATGAGGGACGGCAGCGGCATGCCAGCCAGCTGAAACCCGGATTCCAGCGTGGCCAGCAGCGCGCCCGCGATGTACAGGCCCAGCGCCAGCAGCGCCAGGCTCACGCGATTGCTGCTGCGGTCCAGGTGTTGTTCCAGGTCCTGGAGTCCCCGGTGCCGTATCTGGACTTCCAGGCCCTGCTGTCGCGCCTGGCGCAGCCACTTGCCCAGCGTGTCGGGCAGGTCTTGCAGGGCAATGCCGGCTTCGTGGGTGAGGCGCGCCTTGCCAGTGGCCGCGCGTTCCTCGAACGCAGTCCTGGCGATGGATTCGGCCTGGCCCGCGAGCCCGTCGAGCAGGTTGAATCCGGGGTCCAGGCTGCGCACCGTTGTCTCCATCAGGAACAGGGTGCGCATCAGGACCATCTGGTTGCGCGGGAAGCGCACGTCGCGGCCGTGGCCCAGGCGTGCGATGCGCATGAAGGCCACGGCGAACGACCAGTCCTTCAGCGGCAGGCGGGCATAATCCTCCAGCACTCTGCCCAGGCCAGCGCGATAGACCCTGAGATCGATATCCCCGGCCAGTACTCCCATATCCAGGTAGGCATCCAGCAGCCAGTCAGCATCCTGGTGGATGAAGGCCTGCGCGAAGGACGCCAGGTTACGGCGTGACTCGGGGTCCAGGTAACCCACCAGGCCGAAATCGTGAAAGCAGATGCGGCCGTCCTCCATGATGAACAGGTTGCCGGGATGGGGGTCGCCGTGAAACAGACCCAGCACGAAGAACTGGTGCAGATAGGCTGAAACCAGTGCCTGGGCCAGCGCAGGCCCTTGTTCGCCGAGACTGGCGCTGTCCACGCGCTGTCCTCCGCTGCGCGCCTGAACCAGTACCGAGTCAGTCGACAGATCTGTGAACACCAGGGGTATGTATATTGTCGGCGAGTCCCGGAAAGCGTCGCCGAAGCGCTGCATGGAGCGCGCCTCTTCGCGGAAGTCCATTTCCCTCCGCAAATCCTGTTCAGCCTCGTCGATAACGTCCAGTAGCTGGTAGCGGCTCAGAAACGGCAGCATCCGTGACAGGCCGCGGATCGTCAGGCGCAGCAGGCGTATATCCTGCGTCACCTGACGGCGGATATCCGGTCGGCGGACCTTGACCACTACCTCGGTGCCATCCTTGAGGCGAGCGCCGTGCACCTGGGCAATGGAGGCCGCAGCCAGCGGCGTCTCATCGAAGGTGGCGAACAACTCGCCGGGTGGGGCACCCAACGCGCGGGTGATCTCGGCGACGGCGATATGGCCCGGAAAGGGTGCAACGTGATCCTGCAGGCTCTCCAGGGCCGCGACGTACTCATCCGGCAGCAGGTCCCGGCGCAGGCCTACGCCCTGGCCGAGCTTGACAAAGGTCGTGCCCAGGCGTTCGAGCACCCGGCTCAGGCGCCGCGCGGGGTGTTCGGCGGGGCGCAGCAGATGCAGTCGTACCAGCAACCACCAGGTTGCAAACGCCCACAGCGCAACGCTGATCTGGAAGAATCTGAAAATCACCATATATTCATCCTCACTTATTCCTTCCGAGCATAACGGCGCCCTGAAGCCGATGTCCAGGTTGCAATAATGTTTGCCAGCCAGGCTCTGGTTGAATGCCGGGTGACCTTATCAAGATGATCTTCGGTTGCCGTTGATTGCCCTGATAAGAGTCAGCACCTGAAGAAAGCCGATACCAGGGCCGCATTTCCATTCACGGATATTTCGGGTGTGTGCAGTCAACAAGGTTCGTTATGTTCGTGATAACGCCACCTGCATCACGTTGATACCTCCTGCGCGGAACATGCCGGCACAGCTGGCCAGGTAGAACCGCCACTTGCGCACGAACATTTCGCTGTACCCCAACGCCCGTATCGCCGGTATCTGTTCGTCGACGTTCGCCAGCCATTTTTCCAGCGTAATGGCATAATCCCGCCCGAACTCGAACACATCGTTCACCACCAGGCGGTTATCGGCGGCAACAGCTTCAAAGCGCTCTCTGGAGGGCAGCATGCCACCGGGGAAAATATGTTCCCGCAAAAAGTCGTTACCGGAGCGATACCGCTCAAATCGCTCCTCGGCAATGGTGATGGTCTGTATCAGTGCCTTGCCGCCAGGTCTCAGATAGTCGTGCACATCCTTCATGTAAGTAGGCCAATACGACTCGCCAACGTGTTCAAACATGCCGATTGATACCACGTAATCAAAGGGTCCCGACAGTTCCCGGTAGTCCTGCAAACGAACTTCGGTATTTTCTTCCAATCCGGCGGAGGCCAGTCGCTGGCGGGCGTAGTCTGCCTGTTCGCTTGACAGGGTCGCCCCGGTCACACGGCACCCGTGCTTGGCGGCCATTTCTATAAAACCGCCCCAGCCGCAGCCTATTTCCAGGATGTGGCTTCCCGGTTCCGGGGCCAATCGCTGAAGGATCCGTTCATACTTCGCTTTCTGGGCCTCGTAAAGCGAAAGGGACGCGTCGCCACCAAACAGGGCGCAGGAGTACGTCATGCTCCTGTCCAGCCAGAGCTGATAAAAGTCATTGCCTAAATCGTAGTGTTCACGGACATTTTCACGGCTGCGTTTCACTGTATTGGAAAACAGCCGATGCTTGCACCAGTGCCATAACCTGAGCCACACGCTGGTGTGCAGGGCCCGGTCAAAAACGACGATGTTCACTGTGGCAAGGCGCATCAGGGCAAGCAAGTCGGGTGTCGACCATTTGCCTGCCATGTAGTCTTCTCCGAATCCCACATCACCACGGGTGATAAGGTGATCAATGACATCCCACTGCAGTAATGTCATTTCCGCATGCGCACCGCCCTGTTTTCCTTCATGGCGCGTGGTCTCTCCATTTGGCCATGTCAGCGACAGCGAACCGAACTGAAGAGATTTCAACGCCTGCCGAAAAAGATTGAGGTGAATAACACCCGCTTTCCCCGCGGGCTTTTCCCGGGGTCCGAGGTGCTGGCTTTCCGATAAAGATTCTCTGTTCATGCCTTTTTATCCTCATGCTGTTGCCAGCAAGTACCGGTGGGTTCAGAAGTAGGTAAACTTTCATTTATTATACAGTTAGTGTTCGTCAGACCCTATCGGAAACCGCGAGGTTTTCAGAAACCCTCCGGCTTCACAAACCCTGCCAGCCCGGCCTCCTCCAGCAACCGCGCAAACCGGATCGTGGTCAGATCTGCCCCCGGCGCACCGATGACCTGCACATTGAATGGCAGGCCATCCCTGGTAAGGCCGATGGGTACCGACGTGGCCGGCAGCCCCAGCAGGGTGGCCAAGGCGATCCAGCAGAACTGGTCCATATAGGCCCGTGGCTGGCCGGCGACAGTGATGCGGCGCTTGAAAACCGGGTGTGAGTGATCGTGCCGGATGGCGGTGGTGGGCGTTATGGGTGTCAGCAGTACATCGACTTCCCGAAACAGGGATTCGATCTGCGCCCGCATTTTTTCCCTCCTTTCGCTCCAGGCCATCCACTGGTAAACGGGCTGATTCACACCTCGCCCGTACTCACCGATAAACGGGGTCATGGGTCCGAGAAACTTCAGCCAGGGTTCGAGCCGGGCGATCCATCTCATCTGCCGGCGCTGGGTGGGTTTCAGGGAGGTGCTGAGCAGGCTGCCCAGCAGGTTAAAGTATACGGGCAGGATATGCTCCAGGCTGAGCAGGGGATGGCGGGCGTCGGTCACCAGGGCGCCCCTGTCGGCCAGGGACTTGCCCAGGGTGCGATATCCCTCGGTGAGCTCATGCTCCACTGGGCACAGCGGGTCTTCCAGCCATAAGCCGACCCGGGCCTGATCGAGGGTCTGCAGTTCTGACGGCGCCATGCTCAGGGCCCAACTGCGCTTCTCTGAAGGTCGGGGCCCCGCAATGACCTTCAACAGCAGTTCGAGATCCCGGGCATTGCGGGCCATGGGGCCGGCCTCGGCCAGATCCGGTCGGGACTGGGTGCCGGGCGGGCCGGGAATGTGGCCCCGGAGGGAAACCAGCGAGCGCGTAGGCTTGTGGCCGAATACTCCGCAGAAATGCGCAGGGGTTCGAATGGAGCCCGCCAGGTCACTGCCCACTTCCAGGGGCGTCATGCCGGCCGCCAGTGCCGCAGCAGAACCCCCGGAGGACCCGCCGGGGGTGCGGGTGGGATTGTGGGGGTTATTGGTGACGCCAAACAGTTTGTTGTAGCTCTGCAGGTCGGTGGCATAGATCGGCACGTTGGTCTTGCCCAGAATGATCGCCCCGGCGTCCTTCAGGCGTTGCACCACATCAGCATGGGTTTCCGGCCGGTGGTTCCTGAGCGCCGGTGCACCCGCGGTACAGGTCATGCCTGCCACTTCCCAGGTATCTTTCAGGGTAAGTGGTAAGCCATGCAGCGGGCCTTTCATGGCAGAGGCTGCGCGTTGTCTGTCCGCTTCGCGGGCGCTGGCCAGTGCGTTTTGTTCATCCAGCGTCACAATCGCGTTGATGGCAGGGTTCTGGTCCCGGATTCTGCCCAGTAGGGCGGTAACCAGTGTTTCGCTGCTCAGGGTCCCGGCCTCCAGTCGTCCGAGAAGTTCATGGGCCGGCTGATAGTGCAATTGAAGGTGCGGTGCATCCATGGATCTTCCCATTATTGTGGATTTAATAGATAGTTTCCGTCCATAAACGGCGTGTTTTCAAGGTGACCCACCCAGCCAGGTGAGTCAATTTGTCTATTTTCGCCGACTTTA
>PAKW01000011.1 GCA_002707215.1 Halomonas sp. | reverse complement strand
CGCTCGACTTGCATGTGTTAAGCCTGCCGCCAGCGTTCAATCTGAGCCATGATCAAACTCTTCAGTTTAAATCATACAAGAATCCGAAGATCCTCTATTCTTGCTCAAGACAAAACTCAATTTCGACGAGTCACTGTCCTGATATTTCATCTCCGAAATACCCCGGCCAGCGCCCACACGAATTACTTGGTTAACTTTTTAAAGAGCGGTTGAGCCGTTGCTCAATCAAGGCCGCGTATTCTACATCGTTCCGCTGCCCTGTCAACCGTTTATCTGAAGAATTTTAAAACTTGTTTTCTTCAACGCTTTCAAACAGTTGTCTTTTGAATCCGGAGCCTCCCAACTGGCCTGCCCCTCGAAAGAGAGGCGCATTCTACAGACCTGCGCCGAGGTGTCAACGGCGATCCGGGAAAAATTTCAAAATCACCAAAATGCGGTTATGCAGTGATCAAAATGCGGGCTATCTTCTTCTTTCCCGCCTGTATGATGCAGTCGTCACCTTTCACGAACATCCGATCACCCTCAAATTTCCGGCCATCGACAAAAACCGCACCACGCCCCAGTACATCGCGGGCGGCAGCACCGTTCTTCACCAGGCCCGCCAAACGCAACACCGAAGCCATTGGCATCCCGGACTGCCCTTCAAGTGACACCTCAATGGTCGGTAAGTTCTCGGGAATCTTCCCAAGAGAAATACGGTTCCCAGCTGACTTATGCGCCGTTTTTGCAGCTTCTTTATCATGGAAACGGGTAATAACCTCTTCCGCCAGCAATTTTTTATAATCCTGAGGGTTACCCCCCGCGAGCACTTCCTTCCGGAACGCCTCCACCTCTGCAAGCGGACGGAAGCTCAGCAACTCAAAGTAACGCCAGAGAAGGTCATCCGGCATCGACAACAGCTTGGCGTACATCTCACCCGGAGAATCATTAACACCCACGTAATTACCAAGGGATTTGGACATCTTCTGAACGCCATCAAGCCCCTCAAGAATAGGCATGGTCAGAATCGCCTGGGGAGACTGACCATAATGCTTCTGGAGAATCCGCCCCATCAGCAAGTTGAACTTCTGGTCGGTCCCACCAAGCTCAACGTCTGCCTCAAGGGCGACCGAATCGTACCCCTGCACCAGGGGATAGAGAAACTCATGGATCGCGATGGCCCGCTCCGCCCGGTAGCGCTTGGTGAAATCATCGCGCTCAAGCATACGGGCAACGGTATACTGCCCCGCCAGCTTGATCATATCGGCCGCGGTCATTTTGCTCATCCACTCGGAGTTGAAAACCACACGGGTTTTCGATGGATCGAGAATCTTGAACACCTGCTCTTTGTAGCTGACCGCGTTATCGGCTACCTGCTGCTCTGTCAGAGGGGGCCGGGTGGCACTCTTCCCGGTCGGATCGCCTATCATCCCTGTAAAGTCACCGATCAGGAAGATGACCTCGTGACCCAGATCCTGAAACTGGCGAAGCTTGTTAATAAGGACGGTGTGCCCAAGATGAAGATCGGGCGCGGTGGGATCGAAGCCAGCCTTGATCCTGAGGGGGCGACCTTCCTTTAGTTTTTCTACCAACTCTTCTTCCGGAATGAGTTCATCTACTCCGCGCTTGATAATCGCCAACGCTTCATCAGTGCATGCCATGAACAACACGTCCCCAGTTTTGGTCCTGAAAGATTCCATCGGTTACAGACTTCAACAAAAGAAATCTGTGAGTTACCCGCTCTCCTGCTAGAGTGGCTTGACCAGATTTTGATCAACGCCAAAACAAAAGGGCGGCGCATTATAACAACGCTGCCAAAAGAAATCCGGAGGATGGGACAGTAACCGTAATGTTTCACGCTGTCCCGTCTGCATTTTATACGGTAACCTGTTGGACTATACTTGAACATCAGCTTTAATTAGATAGTACAAGCTGCCGGAATACCGATTAAAACGGGTGTGACACGTGCTGACAATGTTTCCAAAAACACACATTACCATTGCTGCAGCGGCGACTGTGATTGTTACCGCCACTGTTCTGATGAGCCCCAGCAGCAATGTCGAAGCCAAGCGGATGTCCTATTCACTGGATCTGGAGCAGGGAATCGTCGCAAAGACGAACGCTGAACCGGAACCCTCTGCACAACCGGTTTCGCCCTCGGTGGACAAACAGCCCTCATCGCCTGCGACAGATTCCACAGAGCTGCCTTCCCTGCAAGTCAGCCTCACCGAGCCTGCAGTCCCGGCCGCGCCGGAGCAACCGGAACTGGAGTGGCAAACCTTCGCCATCAAGTCGGGCGACACCCTGTCCTCGCTCTTCAAGAAAGCTGGATTCGGTGACGGCATTATGCTCTCGGTGATCCATGGCGAAGGAGAAGCCGAAAAGCTGCAGCGCCTCTACGCAGGTGAAACAATCCGTTTCGCCACAACGGGTGACGGCGCTCTGGCTTCGGTTGAGCTGCAGCGCAACCTCCTGGAAACCCTGAAAATCACCAGGGAAGGCGAAAACTTCACCGGTCAGACGGAAGTTCGCAAACCTGAAGCACGGCCGGCGTTCGCTTCCGGAACAATCGACGGCTCACTTTATCTTGCTGCTCGCGAAGCCGGCCTTAGTGACCAACTCACAATGGAGTTGGCCGGCATCTTCGGATGGGAAATCGACTTTGTGTACGACGTTCGCAAGGGCGACCAGTTTGAAGTGGTCTATGAAGAACTTTACCTCGATGGCGAGAAGTTCGATACCGGGCGCATCCTGTCTGCCAGATTTGTGAACCGTGGCGAGGAGAACACTGCCCTACTCTACACCGACAGTAATGGCGACAGCGATTATTACAACTCCAACGGCAAGAGCATGCGTAAGGCATTCCTGCGCACGCCGATCAACGCGCGGGTATCCTCGCCGTTCAATCTTCAAAGGCGCCACCCTGTTCTGGATGTGGTTCGTCCTCACGAGGGCACCGACTATGGCGCCCCCCCAGGAACCCCCATCAAGGCGGCCGGCGCAGGTCGTGTGAAGTTTGCGGGATGGAAAGGCGGTTACGGCCGCACGGTTATCCTCAAGCATGGCGACAACATCACCACGCTTTACGCCCATATGAGTCGCCTTAAAAAGGGCATTAAGAATGGCACCCGGGTAAAGCAGGGCGAAACCATCGGCTATGTCGGCTCTTCCGGCATGGTAACCGGGCCACATCTGCACTATGAGTTCCGGCTGAACGGCGCTCCGCGCAACTCACGCACCGTGAAACTGCCGGATGCCAAACCTGTTCCGTCTTCAGAGATGGCGCGCTTCAAGCAAGTCACCGAACAACGAATCGCACAGTTTGATGTTTTCCGCGAGAGTTACCGGCAACTCGCGCTGGCTTCAGACGACTGAGCGCCATGGAGGCCTGGATCGGTTTGATGTCCGGTACCAGCATGGATGGCATTGATGCCGTGCTGGTGTCGTTCCAGGGACAGCCCGCACGAATCCACGCGTCTCACACCGTACCCTACCCCGATCAGATCCGGCACAGACTCCTGGCCGCCAGCCAGAATCAGGCAACTCCGGATGAAATCGGCGAACTGGACACTCTCGCCGGCACGCTGTTTGCGCAGGCCGCGGCAGAGGTGATACGGCACTCCGGTCTCTGTGCATCCGCTATTCGCGCCATTGGCAGCCACGGTCAGACACTTCGCCATCAACCTTTAGGTGTGTCGCCCTTTACCATCCAGATTGGCAATCCGTCTGTTATTTCTGAAGCCACCGGCATTACCACCGTCGCCGACTTCCGCAGAAGGGACATGGCTGCCGGAGGACAGGGAGCGCCTTTGGTCCCTGCGTTTCACAAGGCCTTTTTCAGCTCAGACACAGAGGATCGCTGTATCCTTAATCTGGGCGGCATTGCGAACATAACCTGGATCCCGGCCGACAGAGGCAGTCCGGTAACCGGTTTCGACACCGGCCCAGCCAACGCGCTGATGGATGCCTGGTGCCTGGCTCAGACCGGACTTCCTTTTGACAGCGATGGCCATTGGGCCAATGAAGGCGAAGTGAATCAGGAACTGCTCAGCGATATGCTCTCGGATGCCTATTTTTCGCGCCCTCCCCCGAAAAGCACGGGTAAGGAGAGGTTCAATCTCGACTGGGTAAAAACGCAGGTAAGTCGCCACCCGGACATCCCGGCCGAAAATATTCAGCGAACCCTGCTGCAGCTGACCGTGGAAAGTGTGGCAAATCAATTGCCCGAAGCCCGCGATCTCCGGATTTATGTCTGCGGCGGCGGTGCGCGGAATTCGCTGCTGATGACAGAGCTTGAGAAAGCTTTACCTGAAAGCCGACTCACGCTGACATCAGATCTGGGGCTGGACCCGCAAATGGTGGAACCGGTGGCATTTGCCTGGCTGGCAAAACAGGCTTTGGAGGGATTGCCAGGCAACTTACCTGAGGTGACCGGAGCGTCAGGCCCGCGAATCCTGGGGGCCATCTACCCGGCCTGAGGTCTTTCTGGATTCAGATAGAGAAGGAACTGCCACACCCGCAGGTTGAGCTGGCATTCGGGTTCTGGACGACGAACTGGGAGCCCTGAAGACCCTCCTGGTAATCGATGGTGGCGCCGACAAGATACTGGTAGCTCATCGGATCAACCAACAGATAAACGCCGTCACGCTCGATAACGGTATCTTCTTCATCCTGGCTTTCGTCGAAGGAGAAACCATACTGGAACCCGGAACAGCCGCCGCCCGTTACGAAGACGCGGAGTTTGAGTTCGGCGTTACCCTCTTCCTCGATTAACTCACGCACCTTGGCAACGGCGCTGTCACTGAAGAACAGCGGTGTGGCCATTTGTTGCTGGACTGCACTCAAGTTCGCCTCCGGATTATCGCTAACAACTCAGGCGATTATGGTATTCCTGACTAAAACAATCAACTATTCGGACTTTCCACCATCGACGGATGCTTCAGCAGACTCGTCCGGCTGGTCAGCGCCGTGAGCCTGTTTCTGCTGCTGCCAGGCGGCGGGGCCAGCCTGTGCAAGTAACCCGACCGGTTCCCGCTGATGGACCAGATTA
Source organism: Halomonas sp. (assembly GCA_002707215.1). Classification (GTDB taxonomy): domain Bacteria; phylum Pseudomonadota; class Gammaproteobacteria; order Pseudomonadales; family Oleiphilaceae; genus Marinobacter. Next base: position 9,701 of record PAKW01000011.1, on the reverse strand, counting down.
CCGTTAACCGAAGCTCCCATCGCCATTTCGATAAGGTTATAAAAAACACTCCCATTGATGGATGCCTTTTCCGCCAGTTCAAGATGGGCCGAGGCGTAGACATCACCATTCACCGTACCATTGATGATCACATGAGGGGCGTTGATGTCGCCGGTGACCTCTCCGACCTCCGAAACCCTGAGCACTGCATCCGTCCCTTCATCAGCAACCACCTTGCCGCGAATACGCCCATCCACATGCAGCCCACCCGAGAAGTGAACATCCCCTTCGATGGTTGTGCGGGAGGAAACCAGGGTGTCAAATTGGCCGGCAGGCCGGCGCGGCTTCTGCTTTTTCTTGCCAAGCATGTCAGTTCTCCGTTAAATCATCCCAGTTAAAGGTACGCTCGGCCTGCGAGGACTTCCGCCCCTCCGCCTGGGCTACCACCTGAATCTCGATTGGCTCAAAGTCTTCCGGCAACGCCAGAGTCCCTTCAACATCCTGGAAATACCGGAAACGGAACTTCACCCCGAGATCCTCGATATCCTCAGAAAGGTCACGCAGGGCAATCACCTCTTTTTCCCGGTCACGCAGCCCGATGACGTTCACCGCCACCACGCCGGAGATGTAGCTTTTGTTATTACCGACCTGGGTCAGTACCAACTTGAAATCATAGGCGCCCTGAGTGCGGCTGGGTGTCAGCGTGACGCTGTCGACCTGTAACCCTTTGCTGGCTTCCGAGGGTGCCATGATGTTTTTATAGAAAATCAGGTCCGATTGCAGTGACGCAATCCGGGTTTCAAGATCGACTATGGTTTTCCGGGCCCGATTCAGGGCCTGCTCATCAATGACCCGCCCGCGCTCCAGGTTAATCAACTGCTGCCGGGCTTCCCGGAAATCCTCCCGAAGCTTTTCGACTTCGCTCTCCAGCACCTGGCTCGATTCTTCCGCGCTGGAGAACCGGAACCCGCCCTGCGCCAGGCCAGCTGCATACCCGGTGAGCGCAGCGATGATGGTAAACACCAGCAGGATTGCGGTTCTGCGCAGGCGGTAACCCGGGCGATGCCGGACTACAACATACTCTTCGGCCGGCTTTCTCTGCACGCTCACAGTTTTCCCTTAGGCATTACGGCAGAAGCGCCGGAGCCTCAAGCCCCATGGTTTCTTTCAGCCCGAACATGATGTTCATGTTCTGAACCGCCTGCCCGGCGGCGCCCTTCACCAGGTTATCGATGACCGAAGACACAATAACAATGTTGCTTTGCTCCTGCCGATGCAGCGCCATACGGCACTGGTTTGCGCCCCGCACGCTCCGGGTTTCCGGATGACTGCCAAAAGGCATGACATCGACAAACGGTTCCGCCTTGTACCGCTCTTCAAACAGCGCCTGAAGCCGGTCGAAATCCGCAGGATCTTTCAGCTCAGCATAGAGGGTCGCCTCGATACCGCGAATCATCGGGATCAGATGCGGAACAAACGTCACCCCTACGTTACCACCAGCCGCGCCGGACAGCCCCTGCCGAATTTCGGGCAGATGGCGATGGCCGGAAGCGCCGTAGGCCTTGAAGCTCTCGCCAACCTCCCCGTGCAACATGCCGATCTTACCCTGCCGGCCGGCACCGCTGGCGCCCGATTTCGCATCTGCGATCAGGCGGGCGGGATCGACCAGGCCCTGCTCAAGCAGAGGCAGAAAGCCGAGCTGGACGGCCGTCGGGTAACAGCCCGGGTTCGCCACCAGTTGCGCTGCGCGGATGTCACCCCGGACCACCTCGGGCAGCCCGTAGACTGCCTTCTCAGCCCATTCCGGACTTTCGTGGCGCATGCCGTACCAGCTTGCCCATACGCCCAGATCTTTCAGCCGGAAGTCTGCTGAGAGATCAACCACTCGCACGCCGGCCGCCATCAGTTCCGGCACCATCCTCATGGCGACACCGTGGGGCGTGGCAAAGAAAACCAGATCGCATGCTGCCAGTACGCTTGCATCCGGCTCGGAAAACGCGAGGTCATAGTGCCCGCGCAAATTCGGATACATATCCGCCACAGGCAGGCCGGCTTCCGAGCGGGATGTGATGCAACTGACCGAAACTTCAGGGTGAACCGCGAGGATTCTCAGCAGCTCCACACCGGTATACCCGGTGCCACCAACGATGCCTACTTTAATCACCTTTCTCTCCAACGACGTCCCAATGACGTCGTAACAGGGTTTTGAGGTTTATCGACGTAGTCTACCATGATAAACCAATGACTTATTGCAGCCCTCAGGGCGACCGTTACAATGTTGTCAGAAACGTTATCAGAAACCTTACTGGCGGTCCGCCCGAATTCACCGGAACACTGGCCTCATGCAAAAGATCTGGCACCAGATTAACGCGCACCTGATCCCTGTTTTCCGGCGCAGGCTTTCCGGTGTCGACGCGCTGCCGCAACTGGCCGTTCTTGGCCTGTTATCGGGGCTTATCACTGGCGGCGTCATCCTGGTTTTCCGCCTGGCCATCGAGTGGCCCCTGGAGCGTTTTCTTCCGGGAGAGGGCCCTGAGTCGTTTGAGAACCTCGACCTGTTGACCCGCGGTCTGCTTCCTCTTGCAGGGGCTCTGAGTCTCGGTTTTCTGTTCCATCGGCTGGCCATCCATGACCGCAAGGTGGGGGTTGTCCATGTTATGGAGCGCCTGAACTACCACCAGGGCTACATCTCCATCCGCAGCGCCATCGTGCAGTTCATCTCGGGCGTCGCCACGGTTGTCAGTGGCCAGTCCGCAGGCCGGGAGGGGCCGGCCGTGCATCTGGGGGCCGCGTTCTCCAGCCTGATGGGGCAGTGGATGCGATTGCCGAACAACAGCATCCGGACCCTGGTTGCCTGCGGCTGCGCAGCGGCGATTTCAGCCTCGTTCAATACGCCGATATCCGGTGTCATTTTCGCCATGGAAGTCGTGATGATGGAATACACCATTGCCGGCTTCACCCCTATCATCCTGGCGGCGGTCACTGCCGCCGTTGTCACCCAGGCGGTGTATGGCTCAGAGCCAGCCTTCAGCGTGCCCGCCCTGACGATGAATTCCCTGCTCGAGATTCCCTGGATTCTGGCCATTGCCGTCATGATCGGCATTGCCGCTGCGTTGTTTATTCAGTTAGTGGACACCATGGGCAAACATCACCACCGGCCAGTCCTGCTGCGGATTGTCACCGCAGGTTTGCTGATGGTGCCTTTCGCCATTCTGGTTCCGGAAACCATGGGCATCGGGTACGACACTGTTAACGAAACCATTAATGGTCAGCTGGGTTTCTGGCTGCTATTGGGCGCAGGCGCTGCCAAACTGATCATTACATCGTTGTCCATCGGGCTGGGCATGCCAAGTGGCGTCATCGGCCCGACCCTGTTCATGGGTGCAACGCTGGGGGGAGCAATGGGGCTGATCGGGGCCCAGATCATGCCGGAGCATGCTTCCTCCGTGGGAGTCTACGCCATGCTGGGCATGGGAGCCATGATGGGGGCAGTGCTTCAGGCGCCGCTGGCGGCCCTGATGGCGCTGATGGAACTGACCCATAACGCCAACATCATCCTTCCGGGGATGCTCATCATCACCACCTCAAGCCTGGTGACCAGTGAAGCGTTCGGCAAGAAATCACTGTTCCTTACCATCCTCAAGAACCAGGGCCTGAGCTACCAGAATTCTCCGGTTATCCAGGCCCTGCGCCGGGTATCGGTAGGCGCCATTATGGACCGCAGTATTCTGCGCACAGAGCGGCACCTTACTGCCGAGCACGCCCGGAAGATTCTGAAATCCGAACCCAAGTGGCTGGTTGTTGAGGGCAGTAACGGGCCGACCGCCCTGCTGCCAGCGGTCGACCTCGCCCGCTATCTCGAAGACACTGAAAAGCCGGTATCCGAAGAAGAAATCGAGCCGCCAGAGCCCATCGATCTGATGGATATTCCCGCCAATCGTCGTGATATCGCTCCGGTACAATACCAGGCCACCCTTGAGGAGGCCCTGGACGAATTCGAGTCAACCAATGCCGAGGCCCTGTACGTACAACGTCACGTAGCGCCCATGATCCAGCGGGTTTACGGTGTGGTGCTCAAATCCGATATCGAAAGTTATTACCAATACCGACGGAGCTGACGAATGCTGTGGGTCAAAGCCTTTCATATTATTTCACTGGTGTGCTGGTTTGCCGGCATCTTCTATCTGCCCAGGCTGTTCGTCTACCATGCCGCCTGCGAGGATGAGCCGGGGCGCGAACGATTCAAGATCATGGAGCGCAAGCTCTACCGGGGCATCACTACGCCCTCGATGATTGCCACGATTGTCTTCGGTGTGTGGCTGATCAGTTACAATGTCTCGGGCTACTTCAGTCAGGGCTGGCTGCATGTGAAGCTGCTTTTGGTCGCTGTGCTGATCGTTTACCATTTCTACTGCGGACATCTTGTCAAAGTCTTCCGGAACGACCGGAACACCCGCAGCCACGTATTCTATCGCTGGTTCAATGAACTGCCGGTCTTTATCCTTCTGGCCGTTGTTATCCTGGCTGTCGTCAAACCGTTCTAAGGAGGTGGCTCATCAAACGCTATAACCGTCCCCAGGTATTGATACTCTCCGGTCTGGACCCTTCTGGCGGCGCGGGTATTCAGGCTGACATCCAGGCGATTACATCACTGGGTTGCCACCCTCTGCCGGTACTGACCTGCCTGACCGTTCAGGACACCCGGAACGTGTACGGCGCTGAAGCCGTCTCTGCTGAGTTGATTCGCAAGCAGCTTCAGTGCATTGCAGACGATGCTCCGATTCATGCGGTGAAAACCGGTGCACTGGGTAACGCCGCGGTGGTGGACGTACTGGTGGAGTTTATGGCCGAACGCCCGGGCCTGCCGCTCATCACCGACCCGGTNATCAAGGCCGCGGGTGGCGGCGACCTGGCCGACGACGAACTGATTGCNGCCATGAAGGAGCGGTTGTTTCCGCTGGCCGAGATGATTACCCCGAANGGGGTCGAACTGGCGTTGNTGGGAGGCNGCGANAATCCNGGCGAGGCAGCCGAACACCTGCTGCAAGGCGGNTGTGAATCGGTTCTTGCAACCGGGGGCCATGGCACCGGCATCCACATCACCAACACGCTTTACAACCATGACCTGGAACCCATGCACTGGGAGATTGAGCGTATTGGCGGAGAGTACCACGGTACCGGCTGCACGCTGGCGGCAGCTATTGCAGCAGGTCGGGCGTCAGGCCTGTCGCCCCGCGCCGCCATTTCCCGGGCCCAGAACTACGTAAACCACGCCATATTGCATGCGCTTGAGGTTGGCAAAGGCCAGCCGGTGCCGGACCGGGGCATTCCGTGGGAACGATGACCAAGGGGCTTCGCCCGGGACTCTATGCCATTACTGACAGCCAGCTCACCCCGCGTGCCATTCTCATTGAATCCGTTGAAGCGGCACTGCGGGGTGGTGCGGTAATGGTACAATACCGGGAAAAATCCGCGCCCCTGGCCGAGAGAGTCGCTCAGGCCAGAAACCTTCAGTCCGTTTGCCGCAACGCCGGCGTACCGCTGCTGATCAATGACGATCCGGAACTGGCAAAACGGGTTGGAGCTGCCGGAACTCACCTTGGGCAAACAGACGGTTCACTGGCCGCCGCCCGCCGGTTGCTCGGGGAACAGGCGATCATTGGAGTGACCTGCCATGCCGACCTTGCACTGGCACAGGCCGGACTGGAGGAAGGTGCTGACTATCTTGCATTCGGGCGCTTTTTCACGTCCTCGACCAAACCGGGGGCCCCGGCGGCATCGCAGGAGGTGCTCACCGAGGCGAAACGTTTCCGTCGCCCCCTGGCCGCCATTGGCGGAGTAACCACTGAAAACGGCGAACCTCTGATTCGTGCCGGTGCCGACATGCTTGCCGTGGTTGGCGGCCTGTTCGGGGGCAGCCCTATTGACATTGAGCAACGGGCAAGGGCATTTGAACGACTGTTCGCAAACCATCATTCACTTTTTCACTTCCAAGATAACAGGAGCCCAGACACATGACGCACTCCGAAACCCTTTTCGAGCAGGCTCAGAAATACATTCCCGGTGGCGTAAATTCCCCGGTCCGGGCCTTTCGCGGTGTCGGGGGAACACCCATTTTCTTCAACCACGCCCAGGGCGCCTACCTGTATGACGAGGACGGCCAACGCTATATCGACTATATCGGCTCCTGGGGGCCAATGATCCTTGGCCACTCCGACACGCGCATCAAGGATGCCCTCCACGCCCAGGTTGATCTCGGCATCGGCTATGGCGCTCCAACGGCGCTCGAGACGGAGATGGCCAAAAAGGTCTGCGAACTGATGCCCTCAATCGATCTGGTCCGCATGGTGAACTCCGGTACTGAGGCAACGATGAGCGCGATCCGACTGGCCCGGGGTTACACCGGCCGGGACAAGATTGTGAAGTTTGAAGGCTGCTACCACGGACATGTGGATTCCCTTCTGGTAAAGGCGGGCTCCGGCGCACTGACCCTCGGCGTGCCGAATTCACCGGGCATCCCGGCCAGCCTGGCCGAACTTACCCTGACGCTGACCTACAACGACATCGATAGTGTCAGGGAGACCTTCAGCACGATGGGCGACCAGATCGCGGCAATCATCGTGGAGCCGGTTGCCGGCAACATGAATTGCATTCCGCCAGTACCCGGATTCCTCGAAGGGCTGCGTGAGGTATGCGACGAGCATGGCTCGGTGCTGATTTTTGACGAGGTAATGACCGGCTTCCGCGTGTCCCTTGGCGGTGCCCAGGGGTTCTATGGCGTGATGCCTGATCTCACGGCTCTGGGCAAGGTGATTGGCGGCGGTCTTCCGGTTGGCGCCTTTGGCGGTAAGCGTGAAATCATGGGGCATATCTCCCCGCTGGGCCCGGTCTACCAGGCCGGCACCCTGAGCGGAAACCCGCTCGCCATGTGTGCAGGCCTGACGACTCTGAACGCAATTTCCGAGCCCGGTTTTCACGACCGCCTGACCGAGAAAACCAACGCCGTTTGCCGAGGCCTCAAGGAGGCCGCCGATGCCACCGGCATTCCCCTGACCGTCCAGGGTTCCGGCGCCATGTTTGGTTTCTTCTTCACTGAAGAGCCTTCGGTTACCCGCTTCGACCAGGTGATGGCCTGCGATGTCGAGCGATTCAGGAAGTTCTTCCAGGGCATGCTGAAGGAGGGCGTCTATCTGGCCCCCTCCGCCTTCGAGGCTGGCTTCACCAGCGCTGCGTTGTCAGAACAAGATATTGCCCATACCACCGCAGCCGCCAAAAAGGTTATGGCCACGCTCTGACCCCTGAGACGGGCGCTCGCCACTCGGGCAGCCCGCAGGGCAGCCCGAGGCTTATCCTGCGGGGCCATCCACGTGATGTGTCTCACACTTCCAGAGTGAACGCACCCGGGTTGCCTCTTCTGCCGTTGACTTATCCATGTTGCTGATCAAATTATGGACACATCTCTGCCGAGATGCTCTGACGGCATCAACCTAACCAACCCAGGAACCAAGTCAGCGCACGGAAGCACTCGATCTGCCTTGAGGCGGATGCAGTATGAGAAAGAAGTCCCTGGGAAAACCGTTAGGTTGAGCCGCAGTTTGAATAACAAACACAACATCAAACTGTAGGAACGACAATGAAAGCCTGGATTAAAGCAATGGCCCTGGCCCTGACCGTGGTCTGGTCTGCGCCCTCCGCCGCCTGGTGGTGGGACTCTACCCCTTCAAATTACACCGATACCCGTTACCCGGTTGTGCTGGTGCACGGCATGTTCGGTTTTGATTCCATTGCCGGCGTGGATTACTGGTACGGCGTGGCGGAAGATCTCCGTAAATACGGTGCCGATGTTTACACCACTCAGGTTCCCGCTCTTGATAGCACTATTGCACGCGGTGAAGCGCTGCTGCCTCAGGTTCAGGCGATTGCCGCTGTGCATGGCAAGGTGAACCTGATTGGCCACAGCCATGGCGGGCCAACTGCCCGCTACATCGCCCGGGTCCGGCCTGATCTGGTGGCTTCGGTAACCTCGGTGGGCTCCCCTCACACGGGCTCTCCGGTCGCTGACCTGATCTACGGATCGCCCGCTGAAAGTCTGGCAGCGAGCCTGGGCAATGCCCTTGGCGGCCTTATCGACCTGCTTTCAGGCGGCGGCTACAACCAGGACATGCGTTCCAGCCTTTACTCCCTGACGACTCAGGGAAGCGCCGAGTTCAACAGCTTCGCCCCTGCCGGTGTTCCGGCGACGGCGTGCGGAGAGGGGGCTTACTCGGAAAATGGCGTTCGCTTCTATTCCTGGGGAGGCACCGGCGTTCTCACCAACGTGCTGGACCCGTCCGACGCCCTGCTCGGCACCACCAGCCTGACCTTCGGTTTCAGCCAGAACGATGGTCTGGTCGGGCGCTGCAGCAGCCGCTTTGGCAAGGTTATCCGGGACAATTACTTCATGAACCATCTTGATGAGATTAACCAGGCGCTCGGACTGCACAGCCTGTTCGAAACTGACCCGAAATCCGTTTACAAGCAGCACGCCAACCGGCTGAGGAATGCCGGTCTGTAATCCGCAACCCACCGGCTGGCTTCGCATGAAAGGGGCTGATCGTACTGGTAGCCTGGGACATTCACCAACTGGAAAACAATACCGCCCGCGCCGCCGCCAAGGGGGCGCCGGGCCCACCCGAAGTGCAGAGTGCCGGGGTGACCATGGCGGATGGATTTCTAACACGCGGCGGTGGCGTTGATATCATCCAGCGGCAGGGCGACTTTGTTGAATTTTCTGGAGATTTGATCAATTGCATCAAGATACCGGAATTCCGGCATGACTGGCTACACGCTGAGCCAGGTTAAAGAAATCCTGGTAACAGGATTTGACCGCCTCAACATGCGCGCCGATCGCACCATCCGCCGCTTTGAGGAAGAACATCGGTTTGTTGGCCTCCATAGCCAGCGGCATCAAGCTGCGATAGTGCTTGAGTTGGGCCAGGCTATATGGGTCATTCGCAACCGATGGCACCTCACCGGGCTGTCCATCCAGCACAGCCTCCCGGTAAACAAAGGGGATTCGGTCCATCCATCGCATGTAGGCCTTTACGGGACGACTGTCCCTTATGCCGTGCTGCATCACTACGTAACCCGTCGGCATCATCTTGCCTGAGGGCACAGAAATGCTTGCAGAGCTGGGTAGCTCGCCCAAGCGCTTCTCCCAGCCTTTGCGCCAATCACGCAGCGTGGGACCAAGGTTTTTCAAACTCTGCAGTGAGAACAGGTCTGGGGCCAAGGGCAGCACAACCTGTTCCGAGGCGATCAATGCCGAACGGTTGATGGCACCCAGGTTGGGCCCTACGTCAATCAGCACGAGATCTGCGGAATGCGCACGCGCGGCCTGTTCAATGATTCGGTGAAACGCGGTAATCACCCGGAAGGCGGCTTCCTGACCGTCAAGGCACTTAGGCCAGTTTTCGGATAAGAGGTCCTCAAACCGCGAGAGCGCCAAGTTTCCACACACCAGCCCCAATCGTTCTGCCACCTGTTCAACGTGGGGTGGCGCAATATCGCCGGTACGATTCATCAAAGGCAACAGACTTTCGTAGACCGTGGCCTGGCCGTTATCCTCCCAGAGCCCTGCCAGACGCTCCTCATCCAGAAACATCGCGCTGAGGTTGGCTTGCGGATCCAAGTCAACGGCTAAGGTACGGAGCCCTCGATCAGCGTACATCCATGCCAAATGG
>PAKW01000010.1 GCA_002707215.1 Halomonas sp. | reverse complement strand
TCCGTGCCCGCGGCCATCGGCCATCGGGTGGTTCATGGCGGAGAAACCTTTCGCGAAGCGGTCCTTATCGATGAGGGCGTTGTCAGCGCCATTGAAGACTGCGCCGCGCTCGCTCCCCTGCACAACCCGGTCAATCTTTCGGGTATCCGGGCAACCCTGGCGCTGTTTCCCGGTGTCCCCCAGGCGGCGGTTTTCGACACCGCCTTTCACCAGACCCTGCCAAAACATGCATTCCTGTATGCCCTTCCGGAAGCCTGGTATCAGCACTGGGGCGTACGCCGCTATGGATTTCACGGCACCAGCCATGCCTTTATGGCCGCCGAGGCGGCCCGCTTGCTGGCCAGGACACCGGCAACCACGTCTGTCATTTCCGCCCATCTGGGTAATGGTTGCAGCGTTACCGCCATCCGCGATGGCAGCAGCGTGGATACCAGCATGGGCCTGACCCCGCTTGAAGGCCTGGTGATGGGCACCCGGAGTGGAGATGTAGATCCGGGCCTGTTTGACTTTCTGCGCAGCAAGGGCGTTGCGGCCGACGAGGTTCATCGGGTTTTGAACCAGGAAAGCGGCCTGCTGGGTCTGTCCGGGCAGACCAATGATATGCGGTCATTGTGCGAGCTCGCCGACCACGGCCATGAACCCTCCAGAACAGCCATTGATGTTTTCTGCTTCCGTCTGGCCAGGTACATTGGCGCCATGATGGCGTCGCTCCGGCATCTGGATGCCCTGGTATTCACCGGGGGCATCGGCGAGAACAGCGCCCGGGTGAGGCAGGACACCATCAGCCATCTGCACCTCATGGGTTTTGAGCTCAGCGAGGATCTCAACAAACACCATGGCAAATTCAGTGACCGCCGGATTGACAGTGCCGGTTCCCGGTTCCCGGTTCTGGTGATTCCCACCAACGAGGAGCTGGCTATTGCGCGGGAGGCCTCACGGCTTGCCGGCGCGGCGGACCCGGCCTCACCACCACCCGTTACCAGGTAAACGATAATGGCAAAAAGTCTCTTTATTGCACCAACCTCCATGGACTCCGGCCTGACCGCCGTGTGCCTCGGGCTGTTACGCGCCCTTGAACGGGTTGGCGTGAGTGTCGGTTTCTATAAGCCCTTCAGCCAATCCGTCCACCGTGCCGAATCCAGGCACAACGACGGCCAGGATTCATCGGCGGCCTTTGTCCGGACCAGCAGCCACCTGAATCCGCCGGAACCGATTCCTTTAAAGGAAGCCCAGCAACTGCTCAACCGGGGCAAATCCGATTTCCTGCTCGAAACAGTGGTGGGCGAGTATCAGAAGGTCGCCCGAGAGGTGGATGTGGTGATTATCGAAGGGCTGGTACCGGATCGCAGTGAGGCCTATATTGCACGGCTCAATGTGGAGGTTGCCCGCAACCTGGGGTCGGAGGTTATCCTGGTCAGCACACCCAAAACCCTGGATGCCCGACAAATGGATGAGGAGCTGGATTTTTCCTCGCGCCTGTTCGCCAACCCGAGCGATCCCGATGTTATTGGCGTCATCCTCAACAAGGTCGGAGAGCCGGAACAGGCCGGACTTGAACTCCGTTCCAACAGCAACCACCCGGCCCCGGCCACCATTGATTACCGGAGCCAGTGCAAGGTCTTCAGCGAAGGCCGGTTTCGCCTCATTGCCGAGATTCCCTGGCAGCCGGAGCTGCTCGCCCCGCGGGTTTCCGACATCGCCAGGGAGCTCGGGCTGCCCGTGCTGAATGAAGGCCAGATGCACTCCCGGCGGGTTCAGAAGGTTTCGGTGTGTGCAAGGACCATCCGGAACATGACAGAAACACTGAGGCCAGGCACGTTAATGGTAACGCCGGGAGACCGTGAAGACATTGTGGTCACCACAGCAGTTGCCGCGCTAAATGGTGTTCCACTGGCGGGATTGATGCTCACCGGCGGATTCATGCCGGACCAACGGGTGATAGATCTGTGCCACCGGGCCCTGGATACCGGCCTGCCGGTTCTCGGTTCCGATGCCAACACCTATGAGACGGCCCGCATGCTGGCTAACCTGTCTTCCGCCATCCCCATCGATGATCCGGACCGCATCGAAAAGGCCATGGAATCGGTTGCGACCCGAATAGACACAGACTGGCTGCAGCAGCACCTCAAGGTCGAACGCCAGAGCCGGCTTTCTCCCCCGGCTTTCCGGTATCAGCTTTCAGAACGCGCCCGCGCTGCCAATAAACGAATTGTCCTGCCGGAGGGCTGCGAGCCACGAACCGTTCAGGCGGCCATCATCTGTCACCAGCGTAAGCTGGCCCGGTGTGCCCTGATTGGGAACGCGTCCGAGATTCGCCGGGTTGCCGCTTCCCAGGATCTGAAGTTGCCGGAAGATATCGAGATCATTGATCCTTCCGATGTGCGTGAGCGCTATATCGGGCCGATGGTGGAACTGCGTAAACACAAGGGGCTTACCCCGGACATGGCCGAAGCCATGCTTGAGGACAACGTTGTCCTGGGAACCATGATGGTGGCTCTGGATGAAGCCGATGGGCTGGTGTCAGGCGCCATTCACACCACCGCCAACACGGTTCGCCCTGCCCTGCAACTGATCAAAACCCACGACCAGGCGAAGGTCGTGTCATCCGTGTTTTTCATGTTGCTTCCTCAGCAGGTGGTGGTTTACGGCGACTGCGCCATTAACCCCGACCCGAATGCCGAGGAGTTGGCCGACATTGCCATTCAGAGTGCGGAATCAGCCGAAGCCTTCGGCATTGAGCCTCTGGTGGCAATGATCAGCTACAGTACCGGTGAATCGGGGAGCGGTCAGGATGTCGACAAGGTAAGGGAAGCCACCCGTATTGCCCGCAAGCGCAGGCCGGATCTGCTGATTGACGGGCCCTTGCAGTACGACGCCGCAGCGATAGAGAGCGTCGCCAGGAGCAAGGCCCCTGACAGCAAGGTGGCGGGCAGGGCCACGGTGTTTGTATTCCCCGATTTGAACACCGGGAACACCACCTATAAAGCGGTTCAGCGCAGCGCCAATGTCGTCAGTATCGGCCCGATGCTGCAGGGTCTCCGGAAACCGGTCAACGATCTCTCCAGGGGTGCGCTGGTCGAAGACATCGTCTTTACCATCGCGCTCACTGCGGTCCAGGCCAAACAGGTTGAAAACGCCGGGCTCAGCGAAAGCTGAGGTTATACCCCGGAATCAGCGCTTGAGGCTTTTCTGGCGCTTTTTCTTCGGGCTGGGCCCCTGTTTCCGGTCGTTATCCTTTTTCCCCTTCTGGCGCGGCGTCAGCCGATCAACCTTGCTGGCAAACGGGTTTTCCCCGGCCCGGAATTCAAACCGGATGGGCGACCCGATAACGTTCAGCACCTTGCGGAAGGTGTTCTCAAGATAACGCTTGTAAGAGCCGGGCAGCGCATCCACCTGATTGCCGTGAACAACAATGACCGGCGGATTCGAGCCACCCTGGTGGGCGTAACGGAGCTTGATTCGCCGCCCCTGCACCATCGGTGGCTGATGCTGGGCGACGGCGTCCTGCAAGATTGCCGTCAGGCGATTGGTTGGCCACTTGGCCATGGCAGAGTCGTAGCAGGCTTCGACCGATTCGTACATAACGCCAACGCCGGACCCGTGAAGTGCAGAGATGTAGTGCTTGTCGGCGTAATCGAGAAAATCGAGGCGACGCTTGACCTGCTCCTTCACACTGGCCCGGTCTTCGGGGTCCATTCCATCCCATTTGTTCACCGCGATGACCAGTGAGCGGCCCGCATCCAGAACAAAGCCGACCAGGTGCAAATCCTGATCCACCAGTCCCTGCCGGGCATCAATCACCAGAATCACGACATGGGCATCATCAATTGCCTGCAGTGTTTTGATAATGGAAAACTTCTCGACCGCTTCGCTGACATTCTTACGGCGGCGAACACCGGCGGTGTCAATCAGCGTGTACTGTTTGCCCTGGCGCTCGTAGGGGACGTACACGCTGTCCCGGGTTGTGCCCGGCATGTCGAAAACGACCACCCGGTCCTCGCCAAGCATGCGGTTCACAAGGGTCGACTTGCCCACATTCGGGCGCCCCACCACGCCAATGCGAATACCTGGATATCGATCTGCCCGGTCCTCTTCTTCCCGATCTTCCTCGGAGGGCAAGAGAATCTCCAGCATTGACCGGATACCCCGGTTATGGGAGGCGGCAATCAGGAAGGTGGATGCGAAGCCCAGGCTGTAAAAGTCTGCTGCTGCGATATCCGGGTCCTGACCATCGGTCTTGTTCACGACCAGGTGGGCCTGCTTGCCAGAACGGCGCATATGATCAGCAATGAGTTCATCGCCCGCTGTCAGCCCGGCACGGCCATCCACCAGGAACAGAACAATGTCGGCTTCTTCCACGGCCTGCATGGACTGCCGTGCCATCTCAAGATCCAGCCCCTGTTCGTCTCCGGTGAGACCACCAGTATCAATAACAATGAAGCGCTGGCCCTCGTAGCTGCCCTCGCCGTATTTGCGATCTCGGGTGAGGCCGGGGAAGTCGGCAACCAGGGCATCCCTGGAACGGGTCATCTGGTTGAACAAAGTCGATTTGCCAACGTTAGGACGTCCGACAAGGGCAATTACTGGGGTCATAATAGGTGATTAATCCTGCGGCTGAACCTGGAATACGGCCATCTTTCCGCTGTTGCCGAATACCAGCAGGTTACCATTGGCCAGCCGCTGGGCCGGTACGCGGATACCCTCATCATCGAACTCAAGCTGCCCGACCAGGCTGCCATCTTCACGATCAAGGGCGTGCAGATAGCCTTGATAGTCACCGACCACCAGATAGCCTTCGTAGACCATTGGCTGGGTCAGCTGGCGCCACGCCAGACGATCCTGCATCCAGAGTTCCTTCCTGTCCGAGCCGCGAAGGGCAACCAGTTCGCCATTTGCCGATGCAAGGTATATGTCACCCCCGGCTATCATGGGCGAATACAGGCTGGACGCTTTGCGGCTCCATATTTCCTGCCCCGTGCGGATATCAACCAGCGCAAGCTTGCCCTGGTAGCCTACCACCAACACAGCCGTGTCGATCACTAATGGCTGGCCCGCTACATCAACCAGTCGCTCAAGCTCGGTACGCCCTTCCGGCTGACCGACCTCATATTGCCACAGGGGCTGGCCCGAATCCGCAGCCAGCGCCATCAGCCTGCCGCTGGCAAATGAGGCGATGACCATATCAGCACCCACCAGGGGGGCCGCGGCCGCCCTGATCGAAAGCACCGGAACCGAACCATCATACTGCCAGCGCTTTTCCCCATCCGCGGCATTGAAACCCAGTACCTGGCCACTAATCGTCTGGGCGACCACCAGTGCACCATTTGACTGGGGCGCAGAGAGCACTTCAGTCGGCAGTGACCGCCGCCAGACTTCAGAGCCATTCTCTCGGGAAAGTGCGACCAGTTCAGCATTCCGAGTGGTAAGGTAAAGATGTTTACCGTCGCCCCCAAGGCCGGAAAAAACCCGATCCTCCAATTCGGTTTCCCAGATGACGTTGCCGGATTCGGGGTCAACAGCGTAAAGCCCGCCGTCTGCCGAGGCAGCGAAAATCCGGTCACCGGCATTGAGGGGCGCAAGGTAGAGAAAATCGCCATCGTGTCCGTTCCCGACCGACAGGCGCCAAACCCTTTTAAACTCGGCGGACGCTTCAATGTCGGGCACCGGAGCGGGCTGCTCAAAGGTATCAGTGGTGCTGCAGCCGGACAGCCCGGCAAAAACCATCAACCCCAGGAGCAGCCCTCGACTCAGCAACCTGTTGCGAAAAGCCGGCATCAGGCGTCCTCCCCGACACCAAGGTCAGCCAGTTTCATTTCCAATACACCGCTACGCCCCTGCTGGCCCTGTTCGCGGGCGGCAAGATAGGCCTCCCGAGCCCCCTCGAGGTTGCCCTGCGCCAGAAGAATATCACCACGAAGTTCGGAGTAAATGGCGTCGAAAGCGTCGGCACTGCCTGCGGCATCAATTGTTGAAAGGGCTTCATCGTACTGGCCGGCGGAAAACTGGGCCCGGGCTAGACGATTCCGGACAACCAGCGCCAGAGCCTTGTTTTCGCCGGTTTTCTCCAGTGCCCATTTGAGAGAGTCCATGGCCGCCTGGGCATCCGCTGCTTCCATCAGCTGCTGGCGGGCAAGGATCAGATTGCCATATACCGCATAGACGCTCTCCGGATAGTCTTCCCGCAGTGTTTTTGCCACGAAGGCAACGGTTTCGCCGCGGGTTTCATCGGCCTGGTTGCTGAAAGCATTGAGAAGGCTGGCGAATTGGTTCGCCGCTTCGGCCCGCTGCTGCGCCTGGTAGTTTTGCCAGGCCTGCCAGCCAAAGACGATGGCCAGTGCGGCACCAATACCGAGAAGCAGGGAGCTGCCATTTCTCTTCCACCAGTCCTTGATCGCCTGGATCTGTTCTTCTTCGGTGCGCAACTCAGCCATGGGGACTCCTGTAGTCGTATTTTTTGCCGTTATATCGTGGATTTTTATCAGATTCAGCTGGCCAGGGCCTTCGCCAGTGCGGAGGCAAGTTCGTCCTGGGCAATCTCGGCCTGGGGTTCATCGGCCCGCATGGGCTTCAGCCCGGCGGTGCCGTTGGCAATCTCGTTCTCACCGAGAATCACCGTGTATTTCGCACCACTGCGATCAGCTTTTTTCATCTGGCTCTTGAAGCTGCCGCCGCCGCAATGGGAGACAATCACTCTGCCTGGCAATGCCGCTCTCAGTTTTTCAGCGAGCACCAACGCCGGCGCCAGCACCCCGTCACCCATTGCCGTAACGTAGACATCCGCCTCGCTGTTCACGTAACCGGGAACCAGGCCCAGCGTTTCAACAAGGAGAATAAGCCGCTCGAGGCCCATTGCAAAGCCAACCGCAACGGTTGGCTTTCCGCCAAGCTGCTCAACCAGACCATCATACCGGCCCCCGGCACACACGGTGCCCTGGGCGCCAAGGCTGTCGGTAATCCATTCGAACACCGTCTTGCCGTAGTAATCGAGCCCCCGGACCAGCGCAGGATTAACGGAATAGTGGACACCCGCTGCATCCAGCAACGCTTTCAGGCGCTCAAAGTGATCCCGGGATTCGTCATCCAGGAAATCCTCCAGGCTTGGCGCACACTCAAGGATCCTGCGGGTGGCCGGATCCTTGCTATCGAGAATACGCAAGGGATTGGTGTCCAGCCGCCGCTGGCTGTCCGCATCCAGTTCGGCCCTGAACTGACCGAGATAGTCCACCAGCGCCGAACGATAGACCCTGCGGGATTCGGACGTGCCGATGGAATTGATTTCAAGGCGCGTGTGCCCGGCAAGACCCAGCTCTTTCCAGAGCCTGGCCGTCAGAATCAGCAACTCGGCATCAATATCCGGACCGCTCATACCAAAACATTCCACCCCAATCTGGTGGAACTGGCGATACCGGCCTTTCTGGGGTCGTTCGTGCCGGAACATGGGCCCGGTGTACCAGAGCCGCCGGGTCTGGTTAAACAGCAGGCCATGTTGTTCCGCTGCCCGCACGCAACCCGCTGTGCCCTCCGGGCGCAGGGTCAGACTGTCCCCATTGCGGTCCTCGAAAGTGTACATTTCCTTTTCGACGATGTCCGTTACTTCACCGATGGACCGCCTGAACAGGTCCGTCTGCTCAACGATAGGCATACGGATTTCCTGGTAGCCATACTGGGCCAATACGTTACGCACCGTGGATTCCACAAACTGCCATACGGGTGTCTGTTCCGGCAGGATATCGTTCATCCCGCGAATTGCCTGAATCTTTGCCAATTTAAACCCTTAACTCTGCCTGGGTGGTGTTGCCTGGAAACGCAAACGGATCAATCGTCGGAACGGGCAATAACCAACTCTTCCCGCGCCTTGCGACGGGCCACTTCTTCGCGAATCAGACGTTCCAGGTCGTCGGTCAGTGTGGCGTTCTCCAACTTCTGGCTGGGCTTGCCCGCCATGTAAAACAGGTTTTTCGGGCTTCCGCCGGTCAGGCCGATGTCGGCTATCTTGGCCTCTCCGGGGCCGTTAACAATACAGCCGATAATCGCCACATCCAGTGACGTGTTTACATCCTCAAGCCGCGCCTCCAGATCGTTCATGGTCTGGATCACATCAAAGTTCTGGCGGGAACAACTGGGGCAGGCAATAAAGTTGATGCCCCGGCTACGCAGACGGAGGCTTTTGAGAATATCGAAACCAACCTTGATTTCCTGGACCGGGTCAGCCGCCAGTGACACACGGATGGTGTCGCCGATCCCATCCATCAGCAGCATACCCAGGCCGATGGAGGATTTTACCGTTCCTGAACGGAAACCGCCGGCCTCGGTGATACCCAGGTGAAGCGGCTGCTCGATCTGGGCAGCGATTTTTCGATACGCAGCCACGGTCATGAACACTTCCGATGCTTTCAGGCTGACCTTGAAGTCCTGGAAATCGTGACGATCCAGGATATCGATGTGGCGCATGGCCGATTCAACCAGCGCGCCCGCCGTTGGCTCTCCGTATTTACGCTGCAGCGACTTCTCGAGGGAGCCGGCATTGACACCGATACGGATCGGAA
Organism: Halomonas sp.; assembly: GCA_002707215.1. Classification (GTDB taxonomy): domain Bacteria; phylum Pseudomonadota; class Gammaproteobacteria; order Pseudomonadales; family Oleiphilaceae; genus Marinobacter. The sequence continues at coordinate 11,761 of PAKW01000010.1, read as the reverse complement.
TATTTCCGTCCCGGGCCGCGCTGATAACTGCACTGACACGGTCATCACGGCCGATATTGCCCGGGTTGATACGCAGGCAATCCACGCCAAGCTCCGCAACTCGCAACGCGATCTTGTAATCGAAGTGGATGTCGGCCACCAATGGCAGCGATACCTGCTTACGAATCCTGCCGAACGCCTCGGCGGCGTCCATGGACGGCACCGAGACCCTGACAATATCCGCACCCGCCTCCTGCAACGCCCGGATCTGGCCAACCGTGGCCTCAACATCACAGGTGTTGGTGTTGGTCATGCTTTGCACCGCAATCGGAGCATCACCACCCACAGGAACATTGCCCACCATGATCTGGCGGGATTTGCGTCTGATAATCGGGGAATCCTGTTTCATGTCTTGCTGACCGGTATGGAAAATGTGATCAAATTTCAGATTGTCAGGGAAAACTCTGACCGGTTGTTGACGGAACGATAGTCACCCAGATCCAGCGGTTCACCCTGGAAACGGATGGATTCAACGGCATCAACGGCACCGATGACAACCCTGAGCGGTGCCTGACCGGAAACATCAATCTCGTCTCCGTTACGCAGAAGGGCATTCACCAGCCGCTTCCCGGTCGCATCGCTTACCTGGACCCAGCAGTCATCGATGAAACTGATCTGAAGCCGGACAATGTCAGTGGCCTCCGCCAGCCCGGAGCGGTTTTCCAGAGCCGGATCCGGAGTTTCTACAACCGCCGGAATCTGTTCCGTCAGAGGTCCGGGGGACGTGTCCTCAGCGACCGGATTCTCAACATTCGGTTCCTCTGAAGTGCCCAGGTTACCTGATTCCGCAAGAGCGCCTGGCAACACTGACTGCCCTGAGACGGCACCTTCTCCGGAATCCGGGACTGCCAGCACGTCTGCCGGATCGGATGCCCCTGACTGTACCCCGCCCGCTTCAGGTTCGGGCATCAGCAAAGCAAACGCCAGGTAACCGGCGATGCCCAGAATCGCCAGGAAAATAAGGGTCTTGGCGAGTTGACGTTTTCTGCGTCTGCGGCGCTCAATGTCCACCAGCGGGTTGGCCTCGTGCTCCTGCTCACGCTGTTGACGGATCGGTTCCAGTTCCTGGTCAAGATCCGCTATCACTGCGTCGGCATCCAGCCCTACCTGCTTTGCATAGGTCCTGACATACCCCTTGAGAAAGAGTTCACTGTCAATCTGGCTGTAATTCCCGGACTCGATAGCCTGGATCACCGACGGTCGCAAATGCTGCGCACCGGCCACGTCGCTGACACTTAAACCGGACGCTTCTCTTGCTTTCTGAAGCTGCCGCCCCACTGGCTCTCTCATCGCTGGCTGTGAATTCTCATCAGTTGCCATTAGAAATCAGCACCTTATATTGTTGATATTCCACTGACTCCGGAAAATTGTTCCTGAGCTGAAGCGCCAGACTCCCTTCCTGGTCACCGTTGTTGAAATAACGGGCAATACGGATTCCGGTGAAAAGACTCTCTGCTGAATGGACGAGACGTGGGTTCCGCTGCATCATGGATGTCAGCCTTGAGTAATATCCGGCGGCGCTTTCATAGTTGCCCACCTCGACAGACACCCGGGCAAGCGCCAGGAGCGGGCGCGCATCGCCTCTCATTAACTCCACCGCCCGCCGGTAGGAAGTCGTCGCTGCTTCCAGTTCACCCAGCCTTTCCTGAGTCATGCCCAGGTTAAAAAACACCGAGCCCCGATCATCATACCCGGTATCCCTTGACGCTGCGTGAAACTGATCGCTGGCGTCGTCCATCCGCCCCTGAGCAAAGAGAAAAGCACCGTAATAGACCCGTGCGCGTGTGTACCCCGGATCCTCGGAGATGGACTTTCTGAAATTCTGTTCTGCCAGCTCGGGCTCGCCCTCGGCGTTGTATATGAGCCCCATCGCGGCCCTTGCGCTGGCGTCGTCCGCGTCAAGCTTGAGGGCCCGGTCGAGGTGGTGGCGGGCCCGCTCAAGATTGCCTTGCCCGAGGTAGGCAGTGGCGAGCTTTACATAATTATCAACCGCTTTCTGGCGATCTGCTTCCCGGGAGAACCGACTGTCCGTGGTAGTGACACAGCCTGTGACAAGCAGGGTGCACAGCATAACGGCCAACACTGAAAAACGTCGGTTTGCTGGTTTGTTTGTCACAGTCTCCCCTTCCTCGATTGGGCTGCTTCAGGTTCGGGACTCAGGGATTAGCCTGCTGAACCTGGATGTACCGCTGGCTCCGGCGTGTTCTGTCTTCAACCCTTCCCACAAGCTGTCCACATGCGGCATCGATGTCATCACCGCGGGTGGTTCTGATTGTCGCGATATAGCCGGCCTCATTGAGGATGGTCTGGAACCGACGGGTCGCGTTCATGCTCGGCCGGCGAAAATCACTCTCCGGAAACGGGTTAAATGGTATCAGATTGATCTTGCATGGCAGATCCCGTAACAACACCACAAGCTCCCGCGCGTGTTCCGGCTGATCGTTCATTCCCTCAATCACCGTGTACTCGATGGTCACCTTACGCTTGTCCGGTAACCGGGCAAAGTACCGCCTGGTGGCAGCCAGCAATTCCGCAATCGGGTACTTTTTGTTCAGCGGAACCAGCTTGTTACGCAGTTCATCATTCGGGGCGTGCAACGAAATGGCCAATGAAACATCGGTAACTTCCGACAGGCGGTCCAGCGCGGGAACAACGCCAGAGGTACTGAGGGTTACCCGACGCTTGGAAATCCCGTAGGCCAGATCTTCCATCATCAGGTTCATGGCATCGACAACGTTGTCGAAGTTGAGCAGGGGTTCCCCCATGCCCATCATCACAACGTTGGTGATCGGCCGGTCCGGGCCCGGCTCGAACGGCATGAAGGCTTTACGGGCCACCCACACCTGGCCAATGACTTCCGCCGCCGTGAGGTTACGGTTAAAACCTCGCTTGCCGGTGGAACAGAAAGTACAGTCCAGACTGCAACCGATCTGGGAAGAAACGCAAAGCGTGCCGCGCTCTCCATCCGGTATCAGAACGGTCTCAACACTGTTGCCGTTGTCCATACGCATCACCCACTTGCGGGTGCCGTCTTTGGACGTCTCGTCGTAAACTACTTCAGGCCCACGGATTTCTGCGACTTCTTTCAGCTTTTCCCGTAACGCCTTGCTCATATTGGTCATTTGATCGAAGTCATCAGCGCCACGCTGATGAATCCACTGCAAAACCTGAGTGGCACGAAAACGCTTCTCCCCCAGGGATTCAAAGAAAGCCTCGAGTTTTGCTTTCGGCATCCCCAGAAGATTGGTTTTTTCAGCGGCCGCTGTCATTTCATAACCTTGATCAGATAACCCATTCGGAGGCGAGCGGATGGCCGCCTCCGAGCAATTCATCAACCCCGCGGGCAGATTTCGTTGTCATTAAAGAAATAAGCGATTTCGCGCTCGGCAGAAGCCGCAGAATCGGAGCCGTGAACGGCATTGGCATCGATGGAAGAGGCGAAATCGGCACGGATGGTACCGGCTTCCGCTTCCTTCGGGTTGGTCGCACCCATCAGATCACGGTTCTTCAGGACGGCACCTTCGCCCTCCAGGGCCTGCACAACAACCGGACCCGAGGTCATGAAGGCAACCAGATCGTTAAAGAACGGGCGCTCTTTGTGCTCTGCGTAGAACCCTTCTGCCTGCTCCTGGGTCAGATGCATCATCTTGGCCGCAACAATGCTCAGGCCGCCTTTTTCAAAACGGCTGTAAATTTCGCCGATCACGTTTTTTGCTACCGCATCGGGCTTGATAATGGAGAGCGTGCGCTCAGTTGCCATGGTCTTTCTCCAGTTTGTTTATGATGAAAATTCTGGCCTGCGATTATACGCAGTCCGGGGCAAACTTCCTACCGCACTGCGCGGAGGCGGCTAACAACATCAACAATTTGCGAACTGGCAAAAGCGACGTCCTCTTCCGTGGTAAAGCGGCCAAAGGAAAAACGCAGTGCGCGATGGGCCTGCTCATCGTTCAGGCCAATGCCACGAAGCACGTAGGAGGGTTCTATTGTGGCCGAAGCACAGGCCGATCCGGAGGAAACGGCCAGATCCCGCAAGCCCAGCATCAGGGATTCCGCCTCTACACCGTCGAACGACAGGTTCACAATGCCAGGTACACGCCGGGACTCGCTCCCATTCAAACTGACACCCTCGAGGGACCCCAGACCCGCCAGGAATGATTGGCGCAGTGTTTCCAGCTTTCGGACTTCATCCTCAAGCCCGGACTGGACAATCGAAAACGCCTTCCCCATTCCGACAATCTGATGAGTTGGCAGGGTTCCGGAGCGCATTCCTCGCTCATGGCCACCGCCATGGATCTGGGCCTCGATACGAACATCCGGAGAGCGCCTGACATAAAGGGCCCCCACGCCCTTGGGCCCGTATACCTTGTGCCCGGAGAGTGCCAGCAGGTCGACGGGCATCGACGCAACGTCGACCGCCATTTTGCCCGCCGCCTGGGCAGCATCGACATGAAACAGCACGCCCCGCTGCCGTAACTCGGAGCCGATAGCCGCGATGTCCGTGACAGTTCCCAGTTCGTTGTTCACCAGCATGAGGCTGACCAGCGCGGTGTTGTCCCTGAGCGCATCCACCACCTGCTGACAGCTGATGCTGCCATCCGGCGCGGGATCCAGCCAGGTCACTTCCGTGCCATGGTGCTCCAGCCACTTGCAGGTATCGAGAACCGCCTTGTGCTCGATTTTCGACGTTACAATGTGGGCATCCTGGCGGCCGGCAACAGCCCCCTTGATCGCCAGGTTATCCGATTCCGTGGCACCGGAGGTCCAGACGATTTCCCGGGGATCGGCGTGAATCAGGCTGGCAACCTGCTTTCGCGACGACTCAACCGCCGCTTCCGCTTGCCAGCCAAAGGCGTGGGAACGGGAAGCGGGATTGCCAAACACACCATCCGGCGTCAGGTACTTCAGCATTTCATCGGCGACAGAAGGATCAACGGGCGTCGTGGCCGCGTAGTCCAGATATACGGGCTTTTTCATGGTTTCCAGGAGTTTGTTGGTGGTCAGGCCGGCGCCTGGTCAGACAGGCGTTCGGTATTGATCGTTTCAGAACCGCCGTCAGACTGACGGCGGTTCTGCCGGTCCGCAACCTGGCGGATTTCATGCTTTCTCATCAGGTCTCCGAGACTGATCTCGGCGAGAAACTGATGAATCTGATCACTCAGATCAGACCAGAGATGGTGGGTCAGGCATTTCTCGCCGTTCTGGCAATCGCCCTTGTTGCCGCACCGTGTGGTATCCAGTGATTCACTGACGGCATCGACAACTTCGGCAATATAGACATCAGCCGCCGGGCGACTGAGCCGATAGCCGCCACCAGGACCACGAATACTGGTAACCAGTTTCTGGCGGCGGAGACGGGAAAAAAGCTGTTCCAGGTAGGACAGAGAGATTTCCTGGCGGGCCGAAATGTCGGCAAGACTCACCGGCCCCTGGTCTCCATGCAGAGCCAGATCAAGCATTGCCGTGACGGCATAGCGGCCTTTGGTGGTCAACTTCATAATGTCAGCCCCGTGACGGGAACGAATCTCGAAACGCAGGGACGAGTATGAATTGACCCACTAAACCAGTCAAGTATTCAGTTCTGGGTGTCACTTTCATCGCGAACGCAGTCAAAATCCTCTTCATGCAGCGGTGGCAGCTCCCCGTTCTGGTATTCACTGTTTACCTTGCGGAGGGCCTTGCACATGTTTTCGATACGGTCATCCACCGCGTGCATGTGGTCGAGCAGCGACCGCATGGCCCGGGCAACGGGATCCGGCATCTCCTCGGTAACCCCGTAGGCATCGAAGCCCATGCGCTCTTCCATTTCCTTGCGGCGAACATCGTCCTCGTTGTGGCTTTTAACAATAACGCGACCGGGAATACCAACCACCGTTGCCCCGGCAGGGACCGCCTTGGTAACCACAGAATTGGAGCCGATTTTGGCACCCTCACCCACTTCGAAGGGCCCGAGGATCTTGGCTCCGGCGCCAACCACCACACTGTTGCCAATGGTAGGATGGCGCTTACCCTTGTTCCAGCTGGTTCCTCCGAGCGTAACGCCCTGATAGAGCGTTACGTCGTCGCCTATTACGGTGGTTTCGCCAATCACCACGCCCATGCCATGGTCGATAAAAAAGCGACGTCCGATCATTGCCCCGGGGTGAATTTCAATGCCAGTCAGCCAGCGAGCGATGGTCGAAATGGTCCGTGCCAGCCACTTAAGCCCGAGACTCCACAGCCAGTGCGAAAAGCGATGAAAAAGCAGCGCATGCAAACCGGGGTAGTTGGTAAGCACCTCAAAGGTGTTCCGGGCTGCGGGGTCCCGATGAAAAACGCTATTTATGTCTTCCCGCAAACGCTCAAACATGGCCATTGTCCTGTCCCGTCGCCGTGCTGCCGGCCTCCGCTGGTTTACTGTTGTCCCGGGTGCCCGCCGCCTTCTGTACGGCAGTGAGAATGCCCCGGAGAATATTGATCTCCATCTGATCAAGTCTGGCTCGCTGAAACAGTCGCCGCAAGCGGGTCATCAATTGCCTCGGGTTCTCGCGTCGATGAAAATCCACATCAATCAGCATCTGCTCAAGGTGCCGGAAAAACCCTTCCACATCCTCCACTCTGGCCGGCGACACGTCCCAACCCTCGTCCCCGGGCCGGGTCATCGACTTCAGGGATGGGCTCCCTGCCCCACCGTCAAGGCTGCGCAGGTAATACATTCGTAATTCATAGCACATCACCTGCACGGCCATGGCCAGATTCAGGGAGCTGTAATCCGGATTGGAGGGTATGTGGATGTGATAATGGCAGCGCTGCAACTCATCGTTGCTCAGGCCATGGCTCTCCCGGCCGAACACCAGGGCTACCGGCCCGCCTTCCGCGTGCCCGGCGGCGGCAGCGGCTGCTTCTGGCGGCGCGCAAACCGGCCAGGGCACCTTTCGGCCCCGGGCGCTTGTTCCCATCACCAGAACACAATCCGCCAGCGCCTCATCCAGCGAGGAAACCACCTGCGCATGATCGAGAACATCGGATGCACCCGCTGCACGGGCATAGGAGGCCTCGTCTGGAAAAGCGCACGGATTAACCAGCCAGAGATTACCCAATCCCATATTCTTCATGGCCCGGGCGACAGCACCAATGTTGCCCGAATGGGATGTTTCCACCAGAACAATCCGGATCTGACCCTGAAATGTCTCCGTCCCTTCCTGTGGAAGTGCGCTTTTGTGCATTATCATCAGGCCCAAGGTTGTTGATCAGGGCGGCAATGATATCAGAAACCACCGGCACCCTGCTCCTCCGGAGAACCCGTAACCTATGGTTATCCGTGCTATTGCAGAGTCAAAAAACATACAAGCGGGGTGATCTTTTGCTATCATACGCGGCCTTCACACACCCGGATAATGAACACTCAGATGCAACCAGCGATTAAAATGGCCCTGCGCGTCGCGCGTCAGGGGTCCGATTATCTGAAAGCCCATTTCGAGCGCCAGGAACCCACCGGCAAAGACGACTCAGAACGCCGTCTCCAGCTGGAGCGGGTTGAGCAGTCAATATACGACAATTTTGCCGAGCAGCTCGAAAAAGCCTACAAGGACCACAGCATCGCCGCCCTGAATGAAGCGAGTGCCGGCACCAGCGAGAAAAGCTGGCATGTTTTCCCGGTTCTGGGCCGTGAAAACTTTCTCAGGGGCATCCCTGAATTTGCCCTGGCCCTTGCCCAGAAAAAGAATAACCGTGTTGAAAACCTGCTTCTGGTGAACCCCGTCACCGGCGAGGAATACTCTGCCAGCCGGGGCCATGGCGCCGCCCTGAACAGCCGTCGCGTGCGCACGTCGGAAATCCGGCAGGCGGGACAAGCCGCCATCGCCACCAACCTGCTCGACCAGGCACGCAAGAGCGAAGACCCTCTGCTCTGGGGTGAAATGGCCGCCGTTCTTGCGCGGGATTCCGGCATGTTCCGAACTTCCGGCTGTGTGGTGCTCGATATCGCCCGTGTATCGGCCGGGCTTATGGACGCCGCAATCATTTTCCGTCCGGAAGCCGCGGAACTCGATCTTGGTGTCACACTGGCGATGGAATCCGGCGCGCTGACTGGCGATTTCTCGGGCAACCCGTCCACCGGAAACGCACGCCAACTGGTGGTAGCCAATCCAAAACTGTTCCGCGACGTCCTGAAGGTGCTTCACCCCTTCCGGGGTCGTTTACCCCGCTAAGACTTCAGAATCCTCCTGACACAAAAAACCGCCAACGTCATATTGGCGGTTTTTTGTGTCTGTTAAGGACGCAAAAGCACCTACATCCGGTTCAGCCACTCCGGCGGCTGCTCTTCCTCATCCGCATCCGCAGCACCTTCTTTCGGCGGCATGATCAGGTCTTCACGGGAAACCCCCATCACCATCAGGAGGTTCGCGGATACATAGATCGACGAGTAGGTACCAACCACCACCCCGATAATCAGGGCAAGCGCGAAGTTATTGATCGCCTCACCGCCCCAAAAGTACAGCGCAAGCAGAACCACCAGGGTAGTCCCGGAGGTATTGATTGTCCGGCTAATGGTCTGGTGAATGGACTGATTGATGACATCCCAGGGCTCACCAACCCGCATCTTCCGGAAGTTCTCGCGAATACGGTCAGCGACAACAATGGTGTCGTTCAGAGAATAGCCGATGATCGCCAAAAGTGCCGCCAGAACGGTAAGATCAAACGTCCACTGAAACAGTGCGAACACGCCAAGCACAATAATAACATCGTGAGCCAGTGGCAAGACCGATGCGATACCGAACTTGAACTGAAAGCGCATGCCCACATAAATCAGCACCACCGCCAGCGCGATCAGCAATCCCAGACCGCTGTCCTCTTTGAGCTGCTTGCCCACCTGAGAGCCGACGAACTCGGAACTGATCAGTTCAAGCTCAACTCCGCCAGCTTCGAGCGTACGGGTAACTGCAGGGGCAAGCTTATCGTTGCCAGCCTCAGCCATCCGTACCAGAACAAGGGTGTCCGCGCCGAAATTCTGTACGGAAAACTGTTCATAACCCGCGGCGTCCAGCCGGGAGCGTATGTCATCGAGCTGCGGCGCCTCCGCATATTCGAACTCGACCGATGTGCCGCCGGTGAAGTCCATGCCGAAGTTCAGACCACGGGTAGCCAGCAGGGCAACGGACACCAGGACAAGTATAATCGAGACGACGGAAGCGATCTTCCGGAACCCCATGAAATCAAACGGTTGNTTCTGNTCTTCAGACATTGGCGAGCTTTCCTCCGATCGACAGNTTCTCGACCTTGCGGCCACCATAAACCAGGTTAACGATGCNGCGGCTGACCATCAGGCCCGAGAACATCGACGTCAGGATTCCGATGCTCAGCGTTANCGCAAACCCTTTCACCGGCCCGGAGCCCATGGCAAAGAGAATCACGGCAACCAGCAAGGTGGTGATGTTGGCATCAAAAATGGAAACGAAGGCCCGGGAGTAACCGGCGTTGATCGCGGTCTGGGGCGGAGCGCCGGCCTTCAGCTCCTCTTTTATCCGCTCAAAGATAAGGACATTGGCATCCACCGCCATACCCACAGTCAGAACGATACCGGCAATGCCGGGCAAGGTCAGTGTCGCGGAAAGGATCGACATGCACGCCACCAGAAGCATCAGGTTCAGTGTCAGTGCAATATTCGCGACCACACCGAATCCACGGTAGTAGGCCAGCATGTAAAGCAACACCAGCCCGAAGCCAAGGGCAACGGACATCACGCCGGCATCAATGTTCTTCTGGCCGAGGCTGGGGCCAATGGTCCTTTCCTGAACAAAGTACATCGGAGCGGCCAGGGCACCAGCACGCAACAGCAGCGCCAGTTCGGCCGCCTCCGGGATGGAATCGAGACCGGTTATCCGGAAACTGCTGCCCAGGGCGGATTGTACGGTGGCAAGGCTGATAATGCCCTTTTCAACGACGCGGTTTTCCACTTCCCGAGGCTCACCATCGACCATGCGGGTTTCGGTTTCGGTGCGATACTCGATGAAAAGCACCGCCATCCTCCGGCCAATCGCATTGCGGGTGGCCCGGTTCATCAGATCACCCCCAACAGAGTCCATGGTGATATTGACCTGGGGCTGACCATTCTCATCAAAGGCCTGCTGGGCATTGGCTACATTATTACCAGTGGCAATCACCTCCTGCTCGAGGCGGGCGGTGCGCTGGGGCTGGTCCCGGAAACTGAACTCCTCGGTTTCGCCGCTCGACGCGTCCTGGCGGGCTTCCATACGGAACTCAAGGTTCGCCGTGGCACCGAGCACACGCTTGGCCTGGGCGGTATCCTGCACGCCGGGGAGCTCAACGATAATCCGGTCGGCACCCTGCTGTTGCACCAGGGGTTCGGCTACGCCCAACTCGTTTACCCGGTTACGGATGGTTGTAAGGTTCTGTTCCAGGGCATAATCCTGAATCGCTGTCACTTCCGCTTCCGACAGGGTCAGTACGAGAAGGAACTCATCACCTTTTCTCTGCTCGTCCAGAAGGAACTCGTTGTACTGGTCACGAACCAGATCGAAGGCTTTGGTCCGGGATGGCTCATCCCGGAAGCTGAGAACAATCTCCCGGTTATCCTGAACGTCTCCGCCGCGGTAGCGGATCCGACCTTCCCGCAATTCCCGTTTGATCTGGCCGGACATGGCTTCCAGGCGCTGGCTGACCGCCGTTTCCATGTCCACTTCCAGCAGGAAGTGGACACCGCCGCGAAGGTCGAGGCCGAGTTTCATGGGGCCGGCGCCCAGGCTCCGAAGCCACTCGGGCGTTGAGGCAGCCATGTTCAGCGCAACCAGGTATTCGTTACCCAATGCGGCCTGCACAAGAGGGCGCGCCCGCAACTGGCCATCCGAGGTTGTCAGGCGGATCAGGGCATTCCGATCCTGAAGAGTACTGCTTTTCACCTCGATGCCCTGGCTCTCAAGAACATCAACAGCCCTGTCGAGTACGCCGGCATTCACTTCGGTGCTGCTGCGCGCGCCGGTAATCTGGATGGCGTAGTCGTCGGGAAAGAGGTTGGGTAAAGCGTAGATAAACCCGATCACAAGCGTGACCAGGATAACCAGGTTCTTCCAAAGCGGATACTTGTTCAGCATGGGATCCCTTTGTAGCCGGCCAACGGGCCGGCCGTGATGTTTCAGCCAGGAGGATTCAGTCCGGCCACCAAGGATGGCCGGCTAAATGGCCCTCGCTCAGATGTCCTTGAGCGTGCCCTTGGGCAGGGCTGCGGCAACAGCGACTTTCTGGACCTTGACTTCGACATTGTCGGCAATTTCAACAACGATGAAATCGTCCGTTACCTTGGTAATCTTGCCGGCAACACCGCCGGAGGTCACAACTTCGTCACCCTTGTTCAGACCAGACATCAACGCCTTGTGCTCTTTTGCACGCTTGGACTGCGGACGCCAGATCAGGAAGTAGAAAATCAGGATGAAACCACCGAAAAAGATTACCTGACCCATAACGCCCATCCCCGGCGCACCCGGGTCCTGAGCCATGGCCAGCGCGGGCATCAGAGCCATCAGGCCGGCAACGAGCATTTTAATTGATTTCATTGAATATCTCCGTTGGTTAAGCGAATAGATCAAACATTGCCCAATGGTGGAACTGTCTCTCCACACTGGGCATAGAAGTCGGTTACAAAGTCCGACAATGTACCTGCTTCAATGGCCCCACGCAATCCACTCATCAGGTTCTGATAGAACCTCAGGTTATGAATGGTATTGAG
>PAKW01000009.1 GCA_002707215.1 Halomonas sp. | reverse complement strand
CAGCAGAACGTCATCAAATGTGAGGGCTTCTTCGGCAATTCGCAGCATTGGGATCCGCCTTTTGATCGTGCTAAGTTGGGAATTTCCGTGCTGTACCCGCGGCGGTACAGCAAAGCAAAATCCTTAATCGATCTATTATAATGGCGCTCTCGGGGACAGTAAACCGGCCCGTTTTTAAGGTTCGATTGCATCTTTTTGAAATTTCGCTATTTTTACCCTCCCCTTTTTCGGCTATTGCGTATGTATAACGACGGATCAGCACCGGCAACGCCGCACCTTCAGGACACCCGCCCCCGGGCACTGAGCGTCAGTGAACTGAACCACCAGGCCAGACACTTGCTGGAATCCAGCTTCATGCAGGTTTGGGTGGAAGGCGAACTCTCCGGATTTTCTCGCCCTTCATCCGGCCACTGGTATTTTTCCCTGAAAGACCGGAAATGCCAGGTTCGCTGCGCCATGTTCCGGGGAATGAACCAGCGTATCCGGACATTGCCGAAGGAGGGAGATCAGGTACGAATCCGCGGCAAGGTTACACTCTATGAGAACCGCGGTGATTTCCAGATTATCGTTGAGCACATCGAGCCGGCAGGCCTCGGTGCCCTGCAACAAGCCTTCGAGGAGCTGAAACGCAAGCTGTTGGCCGAGGGCCTGTTTGACCAGGCCCGCAAAAAACCGCTGCCCTCATTGCCGAGACACATCGGGGTGGTCACCTCACCCACTGGCGCCGCTATACACGACATACTGACTGTTCTTGCCCGTCGCTGCCCCGCCATTCCGATCACGCTTTACCCGACGACCGTACAAGGCAAAGCGGCCACGGCCGACATTGTCCGCGCCATTGAGGCCGCCCAGAGCCACGGCGTTGCCGACGTGCTGATCATCGGTCGCGGCGGCGGTTCTCTGGAGGACCTCTGGTGCTTCAACGAAGAATCGGTAGCCCACGCCATTGCCGCCTGCCAGATTCCTACCGTCAGCGCTGTCGGCCACGAAGTGGATGTCACCATTGCGGATTTCGTGGCGGATCTGCGAGCGCCAACGCCCTCGGCGGCAGCTGAAAAGATCTCACCGGATCAGTCTGACTGGCTCAGACAGCTTGGGGAGCGTGAAGCCCGGCTATCCAACGCCATCGGTCTCGCTCTCAAGCGCCTGAGCACCCAGCTCGGGCATCTGGGACAGCGGTTGCGGGACCCAAGAAGGGAGCTTCTGGAAAAGGCCCAGCGCATGGACGAACTGGAGTTGCGGCTGAAGAAGGTCATTCAGCAACGCCTGTCGACCGTTAGCGTTCGCAATGACCACCTGCGCCAGAGACTGGCCATGCAATCACCCCGCCGCCAGCTCACGGAGGGCAAGGAAGTCCTGCAGCGCGTGAACGAGCGATTGACCTCCGTTATTCAGCAAAATCTGAAGCAGAGCCGCGCCAACCTGGAACATGCGGCCCAGACCCTGAATGTTGTCAGCCCCCTCGCTACGCTGGGCCGGGGCTATGCCATCGTGCGCGACAACAACGGAAACATTCTTCGGGATGCCTCAAACGTTAATCCGGGCGACACCATTTCAGCCCGAGTTTCACGGGGCGAAATGACCGCGAAGGTGACTTCGGTCAAATCTTCAGAAGAAACTGGCCCCTAGCGCCCCCAGACTAAGCCAATGGTCTACTAGTCCATGATTTCAAACGGCCTAAAGTTGTCAGGAAACATACTAAAACAACAACAGGCACGATGAGGTGGAATGTATGGACTACCACTCGGAGTTCCGGCGGTCGATCGACAAACCGGACGACTTCTGGCGTGAGCAGGCGGACAAAATTGACTGGATTGAGCCGCCGAAAACCATCTGGCAGCCAACCGACAATGGCCATGGGCAATGGTTTCCCGACGGCACCCTGAACACCTGCGATGTCGCGCTGGATGCCAACATCCGCGCGGGGCGCGGCGAGCAGAAAGCACTGATCTACGATTCTCCGGTTACCGATACCCAGCGCTCCTACACGTACAACGAACTGACCGATGAAGTGGCCCGGTTTGCTGGTGCCCTGAAAGATCGCGGCATCACCAAGGGCGACCGGGTCATCATTTACATGCCAATGATTCCAGAAGCTGTCATTGCCATGCTGGGCTGCGCGCGGATTGGCGCCATTCATTCGGTGGTCTTTGGCGGATTTGCAGCCCACGAACTTGCGGTTCGCATTGACGACGCCAAACCCAAGGCAGTCATTACCGCCTCCTGCGGCATCGAAGTTGCCCGGGTGATCGAGTACAAGCCTCTGGTCAACAAGGCCATCGACCAGGCCAGCCACAAACCCGAAACCTGCATTGTTTACCAGCGCCCTCAGGTGCAGGCGGATCTTCAGGATGGCCGTGACCACGACTGGAACGAGCTTATGAAAACGGCCAAGGCGGCCGACCCTGTGCCCGTCAAGTCAACCGACCCCCTCTATATCCTTTACACATCCGGCACCACCGGTAAGCCTAAGGGTGTGGTGCGCGACAATGGTGGTCACGCGGTCGCGCTGAACTACAGCATGAAGCTGGTCTACGACGCGAAACCCGGTGACGTTTACTGGGCCGCCTCTGACGTTGGCTGGGTGGTCGGCCATAGCTACATTGTGTACGCCCCCCTGTTTGCCGGCTGCACAACCATCCTGTACGAGGGTAAGCCGGTGAAAACGCCGGATGCCGGTGCCTTCTGGCGGGTGGTTCAGGACCACAAAGTGAATATGCTGTTTACCGCGCCCACCGCATTCCGAGCCGTCCGGAAGGAAGACCCGGAAGCGGATCAGTTGTCACGCTATGACATCAGCTCGCTAAAACGCCTGTTCCTGGCCGGCGAACGCCTGGATCCGGCCACCTATGAATGGCTTAAGGAACATACCGGCCTGCCAGTGCTTGACCACTGGTGGCAGACCGAAACCGGCTGGGCCATCTGCTGCAACCCGGTGGGTATCGAATTAATGGCCACTAAACCCGGATCGGCGACTGTGCCCTCCCCGGGCTACAACGTCCAGGTCGTGGATATGAACGGCGGCCAGATGCCTGCAGGAGAGCAGGGGCAGATTGCGGTGAAACTGCCGCTGCCGCCAGGCTGCATGATGACGGTCTGGGGTGATGACGAGCGGTTCCGAAAAACCTATCTGGAGCCGATTCCGGGATTCTACAGTTCCGGCGACGGTGGTTTTATTGACGATGACGGCTATGTGTTCGTGATGGGCCGTACCGATGATGTGATCAATGTGGCCGGCCACCGTCTTTCCACCGGTGAGATGGAAGAAGTGGTTGCTTCCCACCCGGCCATCGCCGAGTGCTGCGTAGTCGGTGCGCACGACGACATGAAAGGACAGATCCCCATCGGACTGGTTCTGATCAAGGACGGAGCAACCATCGACCACGACGAACTCGAAGACGAACTGGTGGAGATGGTTCGCGACAAGATTGGCGCCATAGCCTGTTTCCGCCGCGCTCTGGTAGTGGATCGCCTGCCAAAGACTCGTTCCGGCAAGATCCTGAGACGGGTTATCCGTCAAATCGCCGATGGTGAGGAGTACACAGTGCCAAGCACCATTGATGATCCCGCCATTCTGGAAGAAATCAGCCAGCAGTTCCGCCACTGACAAAGGCGTTCATCACCTGCCCGCCCCCGCTTTAAGGGGAGCGGGCATTTTTTGTTCAATCAAATCCCAAGCCATTGTTTTTGCCGACAATAAAACCTGCATGAAAGCTGCAAAATTTCGTTGACGCCCCATAAAGTCGGTCTATACTGAAATTGCTGTGAAAATACAGCGGTATTTGGTGAATGCGTTTCAACGTCCTGCCGAAGTGCTCTTCGTTGCCCCTTTCCTCAGTACTCTCTGGATTTCTCAGCATCGGTTCCGCATGGAATTTGAAGGTCCCGTGAGGGTAAATTACAGAAAGACAGGAAAGATCAATGTCCGATACTAAAACTGGCCACGTTAAGTGGTTTAATGAGTCCAAAGGCTTTGGCTTTATCGCTCAGGACGGTGGCAGTGACGTGTTTGTTCACTACAGCGCAATCAATTCAAGCGGTTTCCGTACCCTGACCGAAGGCCAGCAGGTGCAGTTCACCGTTACACAGGGCCCGAAAGGTCCCCAGGCGGAAAACGTAACCCCCGTCTGAGGGTTACGTTCCGTCCTTTGCCCCTCACGGGCATCGGAAAATCAACAAGCCGGCATTCGTGCCGGCTTGTGTCGTTCCGGGCGTCGGCCTGGCTCAGGCGCCCGCAACCTCGGCTTCCCTCGCCGGCGCCGGCATTTCGATTCCCACCGCCTGCGCTACGGCCGAGAACAGCGCCTGCAGTGTTGCGGAGGTGGTATCTTCCGCCAGTGCCGCCGCACTGCAGTGCCTGCCATTGGCAGTCAGCCGGATACAGGCCAGGGCATTGGCATCAGTGCCTTCACCCAGGGCAAACTCGTCATACGCTTCAACCGCAATGGAGACACCAAACCGGCCTTCCAGGGCTTCGGACACCGCTTCCACGGCACCCAGGCCGCGGCCGTCCAGGCGCACGGGTGCAGACTCACTGCCAACGGACACTTCGGCGCGAACGCCCTCTTCGTCCCGGTGCAGATCGTAGGATCTCAATACCCAGTCAGCATGAACCTTCAGGTAACGGTTCTCGAACAGCCGGTGAATGGTCAGTGAATCGATCTCACCGCCATTGGCTTCCGCCTCTCTCTGCACCACCTTGCTGAACTCGATCTGCAGCCAGCGCGGCAGGCTGATGTTGTAATCCCGTTCCAGTACATAGGCGACACCGCCCTTGCCAGACTGACTGTTGATACGCACAACCTCCTCGTACCGGCGGCCTACATCAAACGGATCAATGGGCAGGTAGGCCACATTCCAGGCACCCCCTTCTTCCCGGCGCGCCAGACACTTGCGAATGGCATCCTGATGACTGCCCGAGAAGGCAGTGAACACCAGCTCCCCGGCATAGGGGTGGCGGGGATGAGTGGAGATTTCGGTGCAGGCCTCAACCAGCTCGCTGATCTCCGCCATTCCGGAAAGATCCAGCGCGGGGTCAATGCCCTGGGAATAGAGGTTCATGGCCATGGTGACCAGATCCATGTTGCCCGTGCGCTCCCCGTTACCCATCAGGGTGCCCTCAACGCGGTCGGCACCGGCCATCACAGCCAGTTCCGCAGCCGCCACGGCGCAGCCACGATCATTGTGGGTATGCACACTGATACGGATGTGCTCACGGCGCTGGATGTTGTCGCAAATCCATTCAATCTGGTCGGCAAACACATTCGGCGTTGCCATTTCAACGGTCGCGGGGAGGTTGACAATCATCGCCTGCCCCTGGTCCGGACGCCAGACATCGCTCACGGCATCAATCACGTCAGCCGCGAAATCCAGCTCGGTGCCAGTGAAACTTTCCGGTGAATACTGGAACGTCCATTCCGTTTCCGGATGGCGTGCCGCTATGTCCCTGACCACCTTCGCACCGTTTACCGCAATATCACGGATGCCGTCACGGTCCAGCCCGAACACCTGCTCCCGCTGCACGGTCGATGTCGAGTTATAGACATGCACGATGGCCTTGCGGGCACCGGAGAGCGCCTCGTAGGTACGCTCGATCAGTTCCGGCCTGGCCTGGGTCAGTACCTGGATCTTCACATCCTCAGGAATGCGGTTTTCTTCGATCAGCTTGCGGCAGAAGTCAAAGTCAGGCTGACTCGCAGCGGGAAAACCGATTTCAATTTCCTTGAAACCCAGCTTGACCAGCAAATCGAACATCCGCTGCTTTTGCGCAACCGACATGGGCTTCACCAGCGCCTGGTTGCCGTCCCGAAGGTCCACCGCACACCAGGTCGGTGCCTTTTCGATGACCTTGTCGGGCCAGCGGCGATCCGTTTTGGCAACCGGTTTGAAGGCAACGTATTTGCGATGATCAAAAGCCATGGGTGTTATTCCTTGCGGTTTCGGGAATGAAATTCTCAGCGTGTACAGGTTAACGCGATAACGCTGATATTTGATTGCGAAGTTTGGTTGAAAAGCGTACTTTTAATTCATTAATTGCTATTTATATATTATTCGTGGAATTTTATGCCAGATAATCAGAAAAACCTCATTAAAATTGATAAAATTGACCGGAGAATCCTTGAGCAGGTCCAGAACGACGGTTCCCTGACCAACCAGGAACTGGCGGAAAAGGTGGGGCTTTCTCCCTCTCCCTGCCTGCGCCGGGTTCGGGCCCTTGAGGAAGCGGGCATCATTGTCAGGACTGTGACCATCCTGGACCACAAGAAGCTGGGCCTGTCACTCACGGCGATCATCCTGATCGGCATGGACCGACATACGCCAGAGCGTTTTGCCACCTTTGAAGAGCAGGTCGCCGACTACCCGGAAGTGCAGGAGTGCTACCTGATCACCGGGCAGGATGCCGATTACATGCTCAAAGTCGTGGTTCCGGATATGGACCACTACCACCATTTCCTGCTCAACCGGATCACCCGGATTCAGGGGGTCAGTGGCGTGCATTCAAGTTTTGTGCTTCGACGGGTAATAGACAGTACCGCCCTGCCCCTGGGCTACCTGTCCTGAATCAGGAGAGGTGGCCCAGGGGCAGCATCAATGGATTCGTCGGTCATCATCTGTACCTTGTGCAACAGGCTCCGTACAATAACGACCACTTTGCGAAAAATAAGGGCTGCAGCGGGCCAACCGCCGACTGTCCATTAGTCTAACACTCCAGATTTCTGACAAACGGAAGACACGATGCGAGCAAGCCGTTACCTGATTGCCACCCAGAAAGAGACCCCCGCCGACGCGGAAATCATCAGCCACCAGCTGATGTTGCGTGCCGGCATGATTCGCAAACTGGCTGCCGGGCTATACACCTGGTTGCCGATGGGGCTGCGGACTCTGCGCAAGGTTGAACGGATTGTTCGTGAAGAGATGGACAAGAGCGGTGCCCAGGAAGTTTTGATGCCGGCTGTTCAGCCCGCGGAACTGTGGCAGGAATCCGGCCGCTGGACCCAGTACGGCGGAGAACTGCTGCGGATGAATGATCGTCACGGCCGGGACTTCTGTTTTGGCCCGACCCACGAAGAGGTCATTACCGACCTGATCCGCAACGAGCTCAAGAGCTACAAGGAGCTGCCGGCCAATTTCTATCAGATCCAGACCAAATTCCGGGATGAGCGCCGTCCCCGGTTCGGCGTGATGCGTGCCCGGGAATTCATCATGAAGGACGCCTACTCCTTCCATATCAATGCCGGGTCCCTGGATGAGACCTACCAGCTCATGCACCGCACATACTGCGCGATTTTCGACCGCCTGGGGCTGGATTACCGCCCGGTACAGGCCGACTCGGGTGCCATTGGCGGCAGCGCCTCCCATGAATTCCATGTGCTTGCCTCCTCCGGTGAGGACGACATCGTCTTCAGCACCGGCAGCGACTACGCCGCCAACATCGAGAAGGCCGAGGCCCTGGCCCCTGCCGGCCAGCGCCCCGCGCCTGCTGAAGCGCTGAAAGAAGTCGCCACTCCGGACCAGAAAACCATTGACGCCGTGTCTGAATTCCTGGGCATTGATGCCACGCGCACGGTCAAGACCCTGCTGGTCAAGGCCGAGGCCGATGAGGAAGGCCACTCAGGCCTGGTGGCACTGATCCTTCGGGGCGACCACACCCTGAACGAGATCAAGGCCGGAAACCTGGCAGGCGTGGCTGAGCCCCTGACCATGGCGACGGATGAGGAAATCGAACTGGCTACTGGCTGCAAGGCGGGCTCCATTGGCCCGGTCAAGCTGAACGTGCCGGTGATCGTTGATCGCAGTGCCGCTCACCTGGCGGACTTTGTCTGCGGCGCCAACCGGGACGGCTTCCACCTGACCGGCGTGAACTGGGAAAGGGACGTCCCGCTGGATCGCGTGGAAGACCTGCGCCAAGTAGTAGAAGGCGACCCGAGCCCCGACGGCAAGGGTACCCTGGAAATCCGCCGGGGTATCGAGGTTGGGCATATCTTCAAGCTCGGCAACAAGTACAGCACTGCCATGAACGCCACGGTCCTGGACGAGAACGGCAAGAGCGTGATCATGGACATGGGTTGCTACGGTGTCGGCGTATCCCGGATCGTCGCCGCCGCCATTGAACAGAACCACGACGACAAGGGCATCATCTGGCCGGACGCCATTGCCCCGTTCGAGATTGCCATCGTCACACTCAACGCCCACAAATCACCCACGGTTGCCGAAGCCGGCGAGAAACTGTACGTACAGCTGCGCCAGGCGGGCTATGATGTACTTCTGGATGACCGCAACGAGCGCCCGGGTGTGAAGTTTGCCGATATGGAGCTGATTGGTATTCCGCACCGGTTCGTGGTCTCCGAACGGGGCCTTGCGGCGGGCACTCTCGAGTACAAGGGGCGCCGGGATGAGGAAAAGCGGGATATCCCGGTGGCTGAGGCATTGCCTTTCCTGGTCAATGCTTCGCCCCGTAAAGGGCTTTGACCCCGACCCGTCGGACGACATGCTTAAACGCTGACGGTACTGCCGAACAAGTGCCGTCAGGGGCTCCCGGCCCCGGCAACAATGCCGGGTTCCATTTCCAGACCAACTCCGAACCGCTTCTTAACGGATTCCCGGATCTCCTCCGCCAGCGCCAGAATGTCTCTGCCACTGCCGCCGGAGTGATTAATGAGAACCAGCGCCTGGCGATTGTGAACACCCACCCGGGCATTCCGGAAACCTTTCCAGCCACTCTGGTCGATCAGCCAGGCCGCAGCCAGTTTAACGCCACGCTCCTGAGGGTATCCGACAATACCCGGATGCTGCGCTCTGAGCGAATCGAACTGCGCCATATCCACCACCGGGTTCTTGAAGAAGCTGCCGGCGTTGGGAATCATGGCCGGGTCCGGCAGCTTGCGCCTCCGGATCGCCATGACCGCCTCGGCGACATCCAGGGCGTTCAGAGCAGGGTCCGGCGTATCATCGAGGTACTCCTGAAGGTCACGGTAACCCAGTGCCAGAGGCTTGTTACGGGATAGCCCCAGGCGGATTTCCGTAATCACGAAACGACCGGGGGTGTGCCTGAACAGGCTATCGCGATAGGCGAAGCGGCACTCGGCATTGCTGAGGGTAACCAACTCACCGGTGGCACAATCCAGTGCCGTGACCGATTCCAGGCAGTCACGTAGTTCAACCCCATAGGCGCCAATGTTCTGAACCGGAGCGGCGCCTGCAGTGCCCGGAATCAGGGCCAGATTCTCAATACCGCGATAACCGGCCCTGGCAGCGTACAGGACAGCCTCGTGCCAGTTCTCTCCGGCGCCCAGAACCAGCGTGGCCCGGTGATCAACGACTCGCTCCCAGCTCCGCCCCCGGATGGCCATGCGAACAACCAGCCCCCGGAAATCACCGGCAAACACCAGATTACTTCCACCGCCGAGAATCAGAGTCTTGTGCGGCCCTTTTGCTGCCCACTCCAGCGACCAGGCCAGCTCGGCAGCACTTTCGACCTCGACAAAAAAACGGGCCCGGGCAGACACACGAAGCGTGTTCAGCGACTCCATCTGAACGTCTTCCAGGATCTCCGGATTCTGCCTCAAGTCAGCCGCTCCCGGATACCGGCCAGCAAACCCGCAGTACCACAGGAATCAATGTCTACCTGTTCAGCCATTGTCGTTGCTTCTCCTTTCCAGCCATTCCCTCACCCGTTTCAGATCGCTTTCGGTATCCACACCGGCGGGCGGATTCACCGACGCCACATCCACGTGGATCCGGGCGCCGTTATACAGGGCCCGCAATTGCTCAAGGGACTCGGTGAACTCGGTTGGCGCGGGCGCCCAACGGACAAACTGCCCCAGCACCGAGACCCGGTAACCGTAGATGCCGATGTGCCGGAAGTAACCGATGTGATCAGGCATGGAAACATCGACACGGGTCAAAGGCGTGCCATCCTGCCAATGGTCCCGGGCCCAGGGAATGGGCGCACGGCTGAAATAATGGGCCATGCCCTGATGGTCGAACACCACCTTGACCACATTGGGGTTAAAAACCTGCTCCGGATCGTGGATGCGCTCGCACAGGGTGGCAATGGCGGCGTCCGGGTAAAACTCCAGATTGTCCGCCACCTGATTGATCAGCTCCGGCGGAATCAGGGGCTCATCACCCTGCACGTTTACGACACGATGGTCCGGCTCAAAACGGAGCACCCGTGCGACTTCTTCCAGCCGGTCGGTGCCGCTGGCATGGTTTGGCGATGTCATGACCACTTCAGTACCGAAGCCTTGGCAGACGCTCCGGATACGTTCGTCATCGGTCGCGACAACCACCCGGTCCGCCCGGCTTTCGCCGGCGCGCTCACAGACATGCTGAATCATGGGCTTTCCGGCGATATCCGCCAGCGGCTTCCCGGGAAGGCGGGTGGAGGCATATCGCGCCGGAATCACAACGGTAAAAGACATAGTGTCGCTACCCTGATGGCCTTTGACTTTAACGCTTGTGCAGGCGTTCGTCGGTGGACAGCGTCCGGGCCTCGGTGGCGAGCATGACCGGAATCCCCTCCCGGATCGGAAACGCCATGGCATCCTGATAACAGATCAGCTCGGTTCGGGCGTCATTGAGCTTCAGGTCGCCCTTGCAGACCGGACAGGCCAGCATTGCCAACAATTTTTTATCCATGGTGCTTACTCACTCGCTATCAAGAAGTTAACTGTTCAGAGCACTGGCGAACCCGCGCCAGAAGAGCGTCCCGGAACCGGTCCGGCAACCTGGCCTCAACGGCCAGGCTCCAGGCGTTGTCAGGAGCGAAACCACGGCATTTCACCGCGTCCTTCGCAGTCATAACGATCAAATCATCCGGGCCGGCATTCAGGTCGGCAACGCGGAAGCGATGATGATCCGGGAAAGCTGCTTCGGTAACCACGGCGCCCAGTGCCCTGAGTGTATCGAAAAAACGGGACGGATTGCCGATTCCCGCCACCGCCCTTACAGGCAGCCCCTTCAGATCAGAAATGGGCCGGGGTTTACCGGTCCTGACGTGAACCAGGGTTCCGGGTTCGAGTACCATTGAGTAGATCTGTGGGTGCTCTATACCGGCAAAACTCCCCATGACCTGATCGGAATGATCCGCTCCGTTAACAATAACAAAATCCACGGAGGCAAGCCGGGAGAGCGGTTCGCGCAGTGGTCCCACCGGAATCAGCGCACCGTTGCCAACGCCACGCCTGCCATCGAACACCGACAATTCCACATCCCGGGGCATCTTGTAGTGCTGGAGACCGTCGTCACAGACAAGCAGGTTTCCGAGATTTCTGTCCAGGGCATATTCCGCCGCGCGCCGGCGCTGGGGATCCACAACAACCGGGCACCCGGTGCTGAGAGCCAGCATTACAGGCTCGTCGCCGGCCTCCAGGGGGCTGGTCCGGGCGTTAACTTCGAGGGGGTAATTAGCAGCCTTGCCACCATACCCGCGGCTGAGGATCACCGGGCGCCACCCGTCACCGGCCAGTTCAGAAACCAGCCAGGCGGTCAGGGGCGATTTACCGGTACCACCTGCGGTGATATTGCCAACAACCACAACCGGAACCGGCAGCGAGTCATCACGAGCCTCCCACGCAGAGCGGCGGCGGGCTTCCGCCAGGCTGCGGTATAGCCAGGAAAACGGTGCAAGAAACCCCAGAGGACGATGTCTGCCATACCAGAGACGGTCTAGCCACGAGCTCATGACTGCTCACTGAATTGCATCTGGTGCAACTGAGCGTAGGCGCCACCGGTGGCAAGAAGTTCATCATGGCGGCCGGATTCAGCAATACGACCGTTTTCCATCACCAGTATCCGGTCTGCCTTTTCGATGGTGGACAAACGGTGTGCGATCACCAGGGTGGTACGCCCCCGCATCACGGTTTCAAGGGCATCCTGAATGTGGCGCTCGGATTCCGTATCCAGCGCAGACGTGGCCTCATCCAGGATCAGGATCGGTGCATTCTTGAGCAATGCCCGGGCAATAGCGAGCCTCTGGCGCTGGCCACCGGAAAGCATCACGCCGTTATCACCAATCATGGTGTCCAGGCCTTCGGGCATCCGGTCAATGAACTCGAGGGCATGGGCCTTGGCCGCTGCCTCCCAGATTTCTTCGCGACTGCAATCCCTGAGCGCACCATAGGCGATATTGGCGGCGATGGTGTCGTTGAACAGCACAACGCTCTGGGTGACCAGAGCAATCTGTGCCCGCAAGGCCTTAAGCGAGAAGTCCCGCAGTGAATGGCCATCGATGCGGATATCACCACCGGTAAATTCATAGAACCTCGGCAACAGGCTTACCAGGGTGGATTTCCCGCTTCCGGAGCGGCCGACCAGCGCAACACTCTGCCCTGCGGGAATCCGCAGCAAAATGCCTTCCAGTACGTTGTCCAACTGATCCCGATACCGGAAAGACACATCATCGAACTCGATCTTGCCTTCAACACGGCCGGGGGAATAGCTGCCCGGGTCTTGCTCCGGCGATTCGTCAATGGTTTCGAACACATCGTAAGCCGCCGCCACGCCCTTCTGTATCTTGGCGTGGACCGACGTTACCTGCCGGATGGGCTTGGCCATGGTCGTCGCCGCGGTTATAAACGCCACAAGCTGGCCGGTGGTCATCCCACCCCGGATTTCAGGAGCCAGCATCATCCAGACCAGACCGGCGATCGCGATGGCCACCAGCACCTGAATGACAGGAACACTGATCGCCTGAGTCGATGCCATCTTGAGACTTTGCCTGAGGTTTTTATCGTTAACTTCCCGAAAACGCTGGCGTTCGTAGTCTTCACCACCGAAGGTCCGCACCACCCGGTATCCGGTAATGGATTCGGAGGCCACATGGGTGATGTCTCCCATGGACCCCTGAATCCGCTGACTGATTTTTCGGAAACGTTTACTGGCATAACTCACCACCGCACCGATCAGCGGTCCGACGGCGAGAAAAATCAGTGTCAGCTTCCAGTTGGTGTACAACATGAAACCCAGCAGGCCGATGATGGTCAGGCCTTCACGCAGGGTAATCGTCACCGCATTGGTGGTGGCTTCCGCCACCTGCTCGACGTTAAAGGTAAGCTTGGAAACCAAACGTCCTGCCGCATGGTCATCGAAGTACCGGGAGGGCAGCGTCATCAGGCGATTGAATACGTCGTTACGCAGTGCGTTAATCACCTGACGGCCGACATAGCCGATAAAGTACTGGCTCAGGAAGGTTCCGGCCCCGCGAAACGCAAACACACCCACGATAACCAGGGTCAGCAACAGACGGTTCTGGTCGGTCGGGTTCTCAATGGCCGCAATCACATATTCCATGGCGGCCGCCATACCGGTCGAGGCAGCGGCATAGATAACGTTGCCAAGCACAGCAAGGGAAAACGCCATCCAGAACGGCTTCACGTAGGCCAGCAAACGCTTGTAGGTTTCCCAGCTGCCGGCCGGCACTGCCGGAGAGGGATCAGGCAGAGGCTCGGTTACCCTCACTGATTCTCAGCCTCCCGCTCCGTAGTGATACTCAGCTTTGCAAACCCCAGGCGGCCGGCAACATCCATGGCACGAACCACAAATTCGTGGGGGGTGCGGGCATCCGCCGTGATGATAAACGGCATCGAGCTGTTACCCTCTGCCAGCTCACGCACACCCCGCTCCAGGGTTTCACGCTGGTTATTGACCAGCGTGCGGTCGTTCAGGATGTACTGCCCTTCGGCATTGATCACCACGTCAATCTGCTTGACCTCCGAGGCCTCTGCGGGCTCCCCGCTTGCCTCCGGCAGTTCCACCTGCAGGTGGCTCTCCCGGGTAAAGGTTGTGGAAACCATAAAGAAAATCAGCAGCAGGAATACCACATCGATCAGTGGTGTCAGGTCAACCCCGACTTCCTGGCTTCTCTGGCGCTTGAACTTCACGGTGTTCAGGCTCCTTCCACGTCGATTTCGCGGTCTCCGTGCACAACCTCAACCAGCTTGATGGCTTCCTGTTCCATGCCGACCACCAGCTCGTCTACCCTGCGGATGAAATAGCGGTGACAGATCAGCGCGGGAATGGCCACACTCAGGCCGGCGGCCGTGGTAATCAGCGCCTCGGAAATGCCACCGGCCAGGTTGCCCGCGTTACCGACACCAGCCAGTTGAATCTCGGCAAAGACCTTGATCATGCCGATCACGGTACCCAGAAGCCCCAGCAACGGTGTGATGGTGGCCACGGTGCCCAGCGGGTTCAGGAAGCGCTCCAGGTCATGGATCACCTGACTGGCTTCGTGCTCAATACTCTCTTTCATGATTTCGCGGCCATGCTTGGCGTTGATCAGGCCGCCGGCCAGAATCCGGCCAAGGGGAGATGATCCCTGAAGGGCTTTCAGTTTCCGGCCATTCAGTTCTTTTTTCTTGATCCAGCGCCACAGTTCGTTAATGGTCTGCGACGGCGCAACCCTGGAAGCACGAAGGGTCCAGAAACGTTCCAGAATGATGGCAAGCGCCAGTATGGAACAGGCAACAATTGGCACCATCAGAATGCCACCGGCTTTCAACAGCTCGAACACGCTTGGTCTCCCTGATTGTTTACAAGCCGCGCTACTTTAGCATAGCTACCCCTGGAGGCCACAGCGGCAATGTCACGGTATTTTACATTGGTCACGGGTCAGCCCCGGGCCACCGATCCAGAACGGCGCCTCACGACGCATTTCCTTTAACACCAACCGGTTATCGGCGATAGTCATCAATACGCTGCCGGAACAGGCGGTGTTCAGTGGGATCGCACCAGAGCGCCGGTAACGGGCGGTTACCATTTGATGGGGATGACCATACCTGTGGCGGTATCCGGCGGTATAGATTACCCAGTCGGGATCAAGCCCCTGAACCCAGGCTTCAGAAGAGGATGTCTTGCTGCCATGATGGGGAGCGATGACCACCCGACTGCCCGAATGACGCAATTTACCGCCGACCGAAAGAAAGGCCAGATACTGCGATTCCACGGACTCGGTAATATCCCCGGGCAGTATCCATTCAATACCCGATTCGGGATGATGGATCCGGATCACACAGGACGCATCGTTGCCCTCGGAAGCACCCTCCCCTTGCCAGTAGTCGATGGTCAGAGCTCCAAAGGTTTCGGTGGCCCGTTCACAGGGTACGATGGGCACACCCGGAATTTGATTCCTGATTGCCCCGGTTTCGCCGGCAACAACGCGACCGATTTCAACCTGCTCCGCGAGCTCTGATACACCTCCGGCGTGATCACTGTCCCCATGGCTTATCACCAGGGTATCGATTCTGTGGATGCCCTCGGCCTTCAGAGTTGGCAACAGCGTCGATTCAACGGCTGAAAACACCCCGGGCACGGCCGGCCCGGTGTCGTAGACAAGGACCTCCCGACCGTGACGGACAAGCACCGACAAGCCCTGCCCGACATCCCAAACCCGGATTTCGGGCTGATCCACCCGGGCATTCTGCGGTAACGATGAGGGTGAAGATCCCAGCCACACAAGTGCCGACACAACCGCCACCAGCCGAAACCCGTTGAATGGCGCAAACACCATAAACACAGTCAGCATCGATACCGCAGCGATTTCTTCGGTGCTGGCAGCGATTTCGGGCACTTGCCAACGTGCGAGCCAGTCCAGAAAATGCCAGAGCAGACCGAGCACCGTATCAAATGCGGGACCGAACAGGTTCGCCGCTTCCGGAATAGCGGCAGTCATCAGCCCGCCCGTGACCAGCAGGGGCATAACCACGAGGGATACCCAGGGAATCGAAATCAGGTTTGCCAGCAATCCCGCCAGGGGCTGCCCCTGCCCGAAAGTTTCCAGAACTGGCCATAAGCCGGCAAACACCGAGATCTGGGCAACCAACAGGCTAGCCAACCAACCGGCTCCTGCCAGTCGCGCTGAGAATACGGCGATAAGTACCGCTACGGCCGCAAACGACAGCCAGAATCCCTGATCCAGGGGTGCAAAAGGATCCAGCAACAAAACCACCGCCAGGGAAACCAGAAACGGTTGCCAGACGGGTGACTGTCGGGCCAACAGAAACAGCCAGCCGCCCACGATCACCATGACCAGTGCCCGGCGGGTGGGCACGGTAAAACCGGCCGCAAGAGCGTAGGCCAGGCAACATACCAGTACGGAAACAAAGGCAATCCGGCGTCCATTGAGTTCGCTCACGCGGCCGGCCGGCCAGGCCAGCAAGAGGCGTCGGCACAAAAAACCCGCACCCAGGGCGACCAGCCCCAGGTGCAAACCGGAGATCGCGACCAGATGAATGGTTCCCGTTGCTTTCAGAACATCCCAGTGCTTCTGTGTCATGTACCCGCGATGACCAATCAACAGTGAGGAAACCAGTGCGAAGTGTTCGGTGCCGCCGAACCGGTTTTGCACCCAGTCGCTCAACGCCAGGTGTGCACTCCGGTACCGGCAGTGCAGGGAACAAGGCACGGTTGGGTCCAGCTGAACGCTTCGGACACTGCCGGTGGCCCGGTAGCCTTTCCGGAACAGCCAGTTTTCATACCGGAAACCCACCGGGTTGAGGTTCCCGTGCGGTCTTTTGAGCTTGACCTCCAGGCGCAAACGGCCCCCCGGTAATCGCTCTGCTGCGTGACCATACCAGGCCAGCCGCAGCAAATCGGGCGGGCGCGCGCCCGGGACGTTTACCGGGGGAAGGTTATGCCAACGGGTAACACAGAAACTGAAGCGCAAACTGTCGAAACTTCCCGGTGACGGGATATCACACAGGTAACCGGATACCGACAGACGTTTCCCTTCGGCTTCAGGCGGCAACACTTCCGAAAGCTGGCTACGGGCATGCCATGCTGCCCAGGAAAGCCCCACCAGAAAGCCGAGAGCCAAAACCGTTAACCGGCGAATCACGACAGACGCCGGACGGCAAAGGGTCAAAAAAAGCAGAAGTCCGGGTGCTAACAGCCACTGCGGAGGTGGCAGTATCGACAGCCAATACAGTAAGATGACGCCACCAGAGAAGGCGATAACGCCCAGGACCGAGGCACCGCGCCTGCCCGGCGGGTACGGCGAGCTGTTCAGACTTCCGGACAATCCTTGTCCTCCCGTATGTCACATTTACCGGCGACATCCGATGTGCCGGTCTTTTAACTCCGTTTAAAGGCAGAACTTCCAATGCCGAAGAAGTTCATGAAACGCTATCTGCCCTCACCAGAGAAGGTGCAAGCGATGCAGTCGCTGAGCTTTCTGGGCGATATCCTTCACGAACCCAATCTCTGGCATATCAATCGCCACAGTGTTGCCCGCGCGTTTCTTGTCGGTGTCTGGTTCTGTTTCATACCCATGCCCTTCCAGATGCTTGCTGCTGCATTTTTCGCGGTCTGGTTCAACGCCAATCTGCCGCTGTCGGTTGTTCTGGTCTGGATCAGCAATCCGGTAACCATGCCACCGATTTTCTATTTCAATTACAAAGTCGGGTCCTGGGCCCTTAGCCGCCCGGTTCTCAGTTTCGAGTTTCAGCTGTCATGGTCCTGGATCACTGAACGGCTCATGGACATAGGCATCCCCCTGTATCTTGGGTCCCTCATTGTTGCGACCGTGTCAGCCTGCCTTGCTTACCTGGTCATCCAATTCCTGTGGCGCCGGAAAATACGCACAGACTGGCAGGTGCGGCGGGTCAATCGCCGGAAACGTCGCCGGGAGACCGATCAGGCTTCCTGAATCAGCCGACCCTGTTCAAGCCGTAACACCCGCCCCAGACTCCGGGCCATTTTCATGTCATGGGTAACCATGACAAATGCAATGCCCAGTTGATCCCGGAGCGACTCGATCAGTGACCTGACCCCCTCTCCCGTGTGCTCGTCAAGATTGCCGGTTGGTTCATCCAGCAGTACACAATCCGGCTCATTGACCAGCGCCCGGGCAATGGCCACCCGCTGACGCTCACCGCCCGACAGTTCACCCGGCTTGTGGGTCAGGCGCGCAGCAAGGCCAACTCTGCCTAACAGCGTTTCCGCTTTGTTCCGGGCGTCAGCGACCGCCATGCCACCCAGTACGCAGGGCATCATGACGTTTTCCAGTGCCGAGAATTCCGGCAGCAAATGATGAAACTGGTACACAAACCCAAGGTAACGGTTACGGAACCTGGCGCGGCCGGCTTCGGAAAGCCGGTGAATATCCTTGCCGCAGATGGAAATCTGGCCCGATGACGGCTTGTCCAGACCGCCAAGCAGGTTGAGCAGGGTGGTTTTACCGGCGCCACTGCTGCCAACAATGGCGACCGTTTCTCCGGGCGCCACGTTCAGAGAAATATCCGAGAAAATAGTGAGTTTTTCGGGGCCCTCACTGTAGGTACGGGTTACCTGCCGACAGTCAATCACCAGGGATGAATCCGCCATGACCGAATGCTCCTTACTCATAGCGAAGCGCCTCCGCGGGATCCACTCGCGAAGCCCGCCAGGCCGGGTAGATGGTAGCCAGAAGACTCATGGCAAGGCCGGCGCCACTGATTATGAAAACATCCTGCCATTGCAGCTGCGAAGGCAGGTAGCTGATGAAATAGACGTCGGCACTGAGAAACTGGTGCCCCAGCGCGCCTTCAAGCCAGGAAATGAAGGTACTGATATTGAGCGCGCCAAACACACCCAGTGAGGTGCCTATGACCGTGCCGAAGATACCGATCACCGCACCCTGAACAATGAAAATCCGCATAATCCGGCCCGGAGTCGCCCCCATCGTCCTGAGAATGGCGATGTCACCGGTTTTGTCGGTGACGACCATCACCAGGGTGGACACGATATTGAACGCCGCCACGGCGACAATAAACATGAGCAGCAGACCGATCATGGTTTTCTCCATGCGGATGGCCTGGAACAGATTGCCGTGGGTGCGGGTCCAGTCGGACACGTAATAACGCCCGCCAAGCTGCTTCGCAGCCTCTTCCGATACCCGGGGAGCTGCAAACAGGTCATCCACCAGCAGGCGAATGCCTTCCGCCTTGCCTCCGGTGCGCATGAGTTTCGAGGCATCGTCCATGTGGATCAGGGCGTAATTGCCATCCAGCTCCGCCCCGACGCTGAACACGCCCTTTACCGTAAATCGCTTGAGCCGCGGCAGTACGCCCGCAGGCGTTACGGATGCCTCTGGCAGCACCACCGTGACCTTGTCACCTACCTGGAGGCGCAGACTGGCTGCCATCAGCCGACCGATAATAATGCCGAACTCCCCGGACACCAGGTCATCAAGCCTGCCTTCGATCATGTGATTTTCAATGATGGAGACGGTGCGTTCCTCTTCCGGCAGGATGCCATTGAGCACCACGCCGCGGACATTCCCACCGCCAGTGACCATGCCCTGCCCCTGAATAAAGGGCGCTGCTGCCAGCACGCGGGGATGCTCCTCAACCTGGGCATCCACGGATTTCCAGTCGTCCAGGGGGCCTGTGCCCTGAATCGTGGCGTGGGGCACCATACCGAGAATTCTCTGCTTAAGCTCCCGGTCGAATCCGTTCATCACGGAAAGAACAATAATCAGGACCGCAACACCCAGCATCAACCCGATCATTGACGTCAGGGAGATAAAGGAAATGAAGTGATTCCGGCGCTTGGCCGCCGTGTATCGCAAGCCTATATAAAACGATAAGGGTCTGAACATGGAGAGGCGCCTGTTGCTACCTTCAGGTCTGTCGTGGTCTGGTTTTCCCTGGCACCTTCCAGCACAGAGGGAAACTGCTAAACTACTCTGTATCAATAAAATTCCAGTTTTCCGGAGCCGAGATGCCGTCATCCAACATCCCCAGCGAACCGGCGGATTATTCACCCGAGCGCCGGGACTTTTTCCGCATTGAAGACCGAATCGGCCTGGAAATCCGCAAGCTTGCGCCCGACACACCCCTGGATGCGGATGCTTTCGACGGCGACCATCTTGAAAGCCTGAAAGCGGAGTTCAGGCGGCTGGACCAGGACGTGAAGTCCCAGCTTGCCAGCCTTGCCGAGAGAGACCGGTTACTTACCGGACTCATCAAATCCCTGAACGGCAAGCTGGATACGCTTGCGCGCATTATGGCCTTTGAGCAAAATCCGTTGCAACCGGAGGACTGGCAGGATGTGACCCTGAGCGAAGGTGGCCTGTCATTCTCAAGCAGTACCCCGGCCTGGCAACCCGGGGACCGGCTTGCGGTCCGCATGACACTTCCGCCGGAGCTTTTCCAGCCTCAGGCTATCGCCCGGGTACTTGAGGTACACCCCGACGCCTCAGGTGGAGCAAGGGTCCACACCGAGTTTGCCCGGATTGATGACGGCGACCGGCAGCAGATCGCGCGGCATGTGATGCGGTGGCAGATTCGCCAGCGCCAAAAAGAGTAGACTGGGAAAACGGGTGACTTTTACTGATCTTTTTCGGATATTACGCTTTATCCATGTCCTCCAGAGCGAACCTTCAGAGGACATTGGCCTTCATGGAGATCGATCAATGAAAAAAAACAGAATCCTGCTCGGCGCACTGGCCCTGTCTACCACCCTGGCCCTTGTCCCGACCGCATCCGCGGTTGCCGACGAAATCCGTGTACCGGTGGGAACCCAGGCGAATCGCGACCAGACAGATTTTCCCGGCACCGGAATGAGCCAGGCGTCGGTACGGGCTTCCTGGGGCGCCCCCCTGGAAATTCAGGGTCCGGTTGGCCAACCTCCCATCAGCCAGTGGCATTATCCGGCTTTTGTCGTTTATTTCGAAAATGATCGGGTAATCCATACTGTTCTCAAGCACAATCGCTGAATAGCCGATAGCGGCCCTCGAAGGCCCGAATTTCCCCGCTCATGTCCTGACGTTCAGCCGACCTTTGGTTAGAATGGCGTCTTTTGTGATTTAAGGTGGCTGNGAAGTGACAACCAGACGCGTATTGCCCGCAGANTGGGCNCCCCAGAGTGCCATNATGCTGACCTGGCCTCACCCCGGAACAGACTGGGNGGANNTNCTTGATGAGGTCGAGCCGGTATTCCTCGACATTGCCAGGGCCGTACTTCGCTACGANAACCTNNTGATCAGCTGCGAGTACGTCGCCCGTTTGCAGGAACTTGACCGGGATCTGAACCGGTACGCTGAGGAAAACGGCTTTCCGGGTCGGGTACGCACCGTTCCGGCACCGGCAAACGACACCTGGGCCAGGGATCATGGTCCGATTACCATCGCAACCGATAACGGCCCGGTGCTGCTCGATTTCCGCTTCAATGCCTGGGGCGGAAAATTCCCCTTCGAAAAAGACGACGCCCTCAACCATCACCTGGCCAACGCCGGCGTATTCGGCGCCACCCCGATGCAGCGAGTCGACTTTGTACTGGAAGGCGGCTCCATCGAATCCGATGGCCAGGGCACTCTGCTGACCACCTCTGAGTGCCTGCTGACCCCCTCGCGAAATCCCTCCGTGGACCGGACCGCGATTGAGCAACTGCTGGCCGAGGTTCTGGGCGTTACCCGCATTCTCTGGCTTAACCACGGCTATCTTGAAGGCGATGACACCGACAGCCATGTCGATACACTGGCCAGATTCTGCGCCCCGGACCACATCTGTTATGTGGCCTGCCCGGATGTCGCGGACGAACACTACAGCGCCCTGGCTGCCATGGAGGAGGAGTTGCAGGAATTCCGCCAGCCGGACGGTACTCCCTACAAGCTGACAGCCCTGCCCTGGCCGGAGGCGATCCAGGATGCAGACGGACAACGCCTGCCTGCCACCTATGCGAATTTCGTGATTATCAACGGTGCGGTGCTGCTTCCCGTCTATGGCGTTGCCCAGGACGAAGAGGCAATTACCGTCATGAAGGCGATCTTCCCTTCCCGCGACATTGTGCCGATTGATTGCCGGGCCCTGATTCATCAGCACGGCAGCCTTCACTGTGTCACCATGCAGATTCCGGCCGGGGTCGTTACCTGATGAGCATTGATTCAAGCAACAACCGGATCACCATCGCAGCCATTCAGCAGGCCTGCAGTCCGGACAAGGCCGCCAGCCTCGCCACCACGGAAAAACTGGTACGGGAAGCCGCAGCAAACGGGGCCGATCTGATTATTCTGCAGGAGCTCCACGCCACGCTGTACTTCTGCCAGACCGAAGACACCTCGGTTTTCGGGCTGGCCGAGCCCATACCGGGGCCGACCAGCCAGAGACTGTCTGATCTGGCCCGTGAGCTGGGCATTGTCCTGGTAGGGTCCATCTTTGAACGGCGGATGAACGGTGTTTATCACAACACCGCCGTGGTGTTTGAGAAAGATGGCTCCATGGCCGGGCTGTACCGGAAAATGCATATCCCGGATGATCCCGGTTTCTATGAAAAGTTCTACTTCACCCCCGGTGACGCGCAGTTCAACGATGGCCGCAGTGGTTTCACTCCCATTGACACCTCCGTGGGCAGGCTGGGCGTCCTGGTTTGCTGGGACCAGTGGTACCCGGAAGCGGCCCGACTGATGGCCCTGGCTGGCGCCGAGATTCTTATCTACCCCACAGCCATCGGCTGGGATGTCACCGACAGCCCCGACGAACAGGCCCGGCAACTGGAAGCCTGGATAACCGTGCAACGAGGCCACGCGGTCGCCAACAATCTGCCGGTGGTGGCACCAAACCGCGTTGGCACCGAGCCGGATCCTTCCGGCCAGGGCGATGGCATCCGCTTCTGGGGTAACAGTTTTATTTGCGGCCCCCAGGGCGAATTTCTTGCCCGGGCCGATGACAACTCCGAATGCATACTGACCGTACCGATTGATCGCAACCGCAGTGAATCGGTTCGTCGCATCTGGCCGTATCTGAGAGACCGCAGGGTTGACGCCTATGGCGATATTCTCAAACGCGTGAGGGACTGAGCCGGGAATGAAAAAACTGGTCGATACCGTTGTCAGTGAACTGAACCAGATACTTCTGGGCAAGGATCAACAGGTCCGTCTTGCTCTCTGTGGGCTTCTGGCCCGGGGCCACCTGCTGATTGAAGACATTCCCGGCATGGGCAAAACCACCCTCTCCCATGCCCTGGCCAAAGTGATGGGGCTCAGCTACCAGCGCATCCAGTTTACCAACGACCTGCTGCCAGCCGATGTGCTTGGCTACTCCATGTACGACAAACAGGCCGGCAGCCTGGTTTTCCACCCGGGTCCGATCTTCGCCCAGGTAGTACTGGCCGATGAAATCAACCGGGCATCACCACGCACCCAAAGCGCCCTGCTTGAAGCCATGGAAGAGCGCCAGGTGTCCATCGAGGGTGAAACCCGGCCATTACCCCACCCGTTCTTCGTGATTGCCACCCAGAACCCGAGCGAACAGGGTGGTACTTATCCTCTTCCGGAATCCCAGTTGGACCGGTTCCTGATGCGCCTGCGCCTGGGCTATCCCGATCCCAGGGCCGAGCGGGAACTGCTGGAAGGCGAAGACCGGCGCGTGCTGACCGAAAGGCTTGTCACCCTGCTCTCCCGGGACGATCTGAAGACCCTCCAGGAAGCCGTAACCCGGATAACCGCCAGCCCGGCCCTGCTGGACTATATTCAACGCCTGCTGGAGCAAAGCCGCAGAATGCCGGGACTGCTGTACGGGCTCTCGCCCAGAGCCGGACTCGGCCTGCTGCGAGCTGCCAAGGCATGGGCCCTGATGGAGGGCCGGCATCACGTACTGCCGGATGACATCCAGGCCGTCTTCCCGGCCGTGGCGGAACATCGCCTGGAGCAGGGCGAATCCGGCAAAAGCACCGAACGTGTCAGACAACTGCTTGCCTCCGTTCCAGTGCTTGAGTAAATAGCAAGGTTTTATAAGCGGTATTACCCAAAACAAATGGCAGGCCGCGTCTTTCATGTTAGCCTTTCCACTTTTCCTTGAAGCGTCTGGCCCTGAATACCGGGCCGGGCAACCTACGGCTTTTTCAGTGAGAGATCTTCAATGAGCGACACCAGACATTCCCGACTGATCATCCTCGGTTCCGGCCCGGCGGGCTACACCGCTGCTGTCTACGCAGCCCGCGCCAACCTGAACCCGACCCTGATTACCGGCATTGAAGTCGGCGGCCAGCTCACCACCACCACCGACGTGGACAACTGGCCCGGCGACAATGACGGCGTACAGGGCCCCGAACTGATGCAGCGCATGCTCAAACACGCCGAGCGCTTTGAAACCAGCATCGTCTATGACACCATCAACGAAGCCGACTTGCGCAACCGCCCCTTCCGCCTCAAGGGCGACGGCGGCGAATACACCTGCGACGCCCTGATCATCGCAACCGGCGCCTCCGCCATGTACCTCGGCCTCGAATCCGAAGAAAAATTCAAAGGCCAGGGCGTCTCCGCCTGCGCCACCTGCGATGGTTTCTTCTACAAAAAACAGAAAGTCGCCGTCATCGGCGGCGGCAACACCGCCGTTGAAGAGGCCCTCTACCTCTCCAACATCGCCGACGAGGTCACCCTGGTCCACCGCCGAGACAGCCTCAGAGCCGAAAAAATCCTCCAGGACAAACTGTTCGAGAAAGCCAAAAACGGCAACGTTAACATCGTCTGGGACCACACCCTCGACGAAGTCCTGGGCGACGGCACCGGCGTCACCGGCATGCGCATCAAAAGCATGAAAGACGGCTCGACTCAGGACAAGGAACTGGCAGGCGTCTTCATCGCCATCGGCCACAAACCCAACACCGACCTGTTCCAGGGCCAGCTGGACATGGAAAACGGCTACATCCGCATCCGCTCCGGCCTCGAAGGCATGG
>PAKW01000008.1 GCA_002707215.1 Halomonas sp. | reverse complement strand
TTCAATGACCTGCTAACCGGTGCCGAGCGGGCCAGGTTCAGTATCGGCCAGGTGCAGTATTTTGACGACCGTAAGGTAACCCTGTTTGGTGAGGGGGGCGGAACCCGGAGCCGCTCTCCGTTGGCGGGTGAGGTGGTGCTCAACCCGCTTGATACCCTGGAGATCCGGTCATCTGGTCTGTGGGATCCCGACACCGGTGATACCGAGGAAGGCCGAAGTCAACTGACTTTCCATTCCAGTGATTACCGCTACCTCGCCAGTCTGGGGCACACTTACAGTCGGGGCGAGATTGAACAGGCAGACATTGCGACGGTTTTCCCGGTGACGGACCGTGTTAGTCTGATCGGCCGCTGGGTCTATGATTCGGATCTTAATCGGACCGTGGGGTCCCTGGCCGGCCTTGAATACAACAACTGCTGCTGGAGCATTCAGGTGGTTCACCAGAATTACCTGACTGCCGACCGGGAGCTTCAGGGGCGCATACTGTTTCAGATTCAGATGAAAGGACTGGGTGGCAGTGGTGGTGCCTCGGCCAGGGTTGCCGAGGCGATTTACGGGTTTGACGAAAGGGAGCGTCGCCGTTACGGAACTCCCTGATCAGGAACGGGACTAAGCCCCGGTCAGGGAGTTCGGTAACGGCGTGCAGGCTCATATTCTATTTGCAGAGGTGATTATGAAGGCGACTCTTCGCCATTGTGTTCAGGCGTTACTGGTTCTTCTTGCCGTTCTGGCACCGCTGACCGTGCAGGCAGAGCGAAAACTGCTGGATCAGGTGGTGGCCATCGTGGATGAGGATGTCATTCTCCAGACCGAGCTGGAGGCCCGGATCAACACCATCGCCAGCCGGCTCAGAGCCCAGGGTACCGGACTGCCGCCGAGACAGGTGCTGGAAGAACGGGTTCTTGACCAACTGATCACCGACTCGATTCAGATGCAGATGGCGGAACGGGCCGGCATGCGCATCAGCGATAACGAACTGAACGAAACCATGGCCAATATTGCCGAGCGCAACGGCATGGCTTTGTCCGAGTTTGAAGCGCAACTGGAAGCGGAAGGGGTTACCTATAACCAGGCCCGGGAGCAGATCCGCAAGGAAATGCTGACCAGCCGGGTGCAGCAGCGGCAGGTGGGTAACCGGGTCCGGGTGAGTGACCGGGAGGTCGAGAACTATCTGGAGAGCCAGGAAGCCCGCGGAAACAACGGTGCGGAATATCGGCTGGCCTATATTTTCATTAGCGTTGACAATCCCTCCGATGACGCTGAAATGGCAGCCGCCCGGGAAAAGGCTGAGCGTCTGCGCGGCGAGATTGCCCAAGGGCGCGATTTCCGCGAAGCTGCTGTCGCGGAATCCGATGCCAGCAATGCCCTTGAAGGTGGTGACATGGGCTGGCGGGCCGAGGGGCAACTGCCCTCTCTGGTCGCTCCGGTGGTGCCGGATCTGGCTGTGGGAGAGCCATCGCCGGTGTTGGAAAACAACAGTGGCTTTCACCTGGTGATGGTGATGGGCAAACGCGGCGGTGAGCAGCAGCAGGTCATTCAGCAGCATCGCGTTCGTCATATTCTGGTTCGGCCGTCCGAAGCGATAACCGACAGCCAGGCAGAAGCCAGGATCCGGGATCTCTACCAACAGCTTCAGAATGGCGCCGATTTCAGCTCCCTGGCTAAGGAGTATTCCGATGACCCGGTCTCCGGCTCCGACGGCGGCAATCTCGGCTGGGTGAGCCCGGGCCAGATGGTGCCGGCGTTTGGGCAGGCCATGATTGAGGCTGATGTCGGCGAGTTTCGCGGGCCTTTCCGGTCCCAGTTTGGCTGGCACATCCTTCAGGTTCAGGAGCGCCGTCAGAAGGACATCAGTGCTGAAGTGCGGGAGACCGAGGCACGCCAGGCAATCTACCGCCGCAAGTTCGAGACCGAATTGCAGAACTGGCTCCGGGAAATCCGCGGCGAGGCCTTCGTCGAGTTCAAGGGTGAGTACGCCAATGATGCCCCCACGGAAGAAGAGCCGGTTTCCTGATGGCTGACCCCATGGTGCTGGCACTGACGGCCGGCGAGCCGGCCGGCATTGGTCCGGAGCTGTGCCTTCAGCTTGCGCTGGAGATCCGGATGGCCGGAATTGTGGTGGTTGCAAGCCAGCCGCTGCTGGAAGCCCGTGCGCAACAAATGGATTTGCCGGTTGTGCTGCATCCCTGGCGCCCGGGTGAGGCACCCCGAATGGAGGCGGGCCATGTGTCCGTGCTGCACGTGGAGGGTTGTGCCAGTCACCAGGCAGGAAGGCCGGACCCTGCCAGCAGCGCCTATGTGCTCAAAACCCTGGAAATCGCCGGTAACGGCTGTCTGGGCGGGGATTTTGATGGCATGGTCACGGCCCCGGTTCACAAAGGGGTGATCAATGATGCCGGTATCCCATTCAGTGGCCACACCGAATTTCTGCAGGAACTGTGCGGGGTCCGGCGGGTGGTGATGATGCTCGCCACCGAGCAGCTGCGTGTGGCGCTGGTAACCACCCACTTACCGCTCAAGAACGTTTCGGCAGCCATTACCCCGGAGCGTTTGTCCCAGGTTACCCGGATTCTCGATGCCGACCTGAAACGGTTCTTCGGGATCGAAAAACCGCGGATTCTGGTGGCCGGACTGAACCCCCATGCCGGTGAGGGTGGTTATCTTGGCCGTGAGGAAATTGAAACTATCGAACCAACCCTGGACAAGCTCCGGGGTGAGGGTATGTCACTGACCGGGCCGCTTCCGGCCGATACCCTGTTCACGCCACACTGGCTCGGCCAGGCCGATGCCGTCCTGGCGATGTATCATGATCAGGGGCTGCCGGTGCTGAAATTCCAGGGTTTCGGGCGTGCCGTGAATATTACCCTGGGCCTGCCCATTGTGCGCACTTCCGTGGACCACGGGACGGCCCTGGACCTGGCCGGCACCGGCCGGGCCGATTCCGGCAGCCTGCATACGGCCATCAAAGTGGGTGAGCAAATGGCCCGCTGTCGCAAATCTTCCAGTCTAGAGACACGTTTGTGAGTAACAAAGCCGGCCACCAGGCCAGAAAGCGGTTTGGCCAGAACTTCCTGCACGATCCGGGCGTTATCGAGCGCATCATCCGCGCCATTAACCCCGGGCCGGATGACTCGATCATCGAAATCGGCCCTGGCCTGGGCGCCCTGACCGAGGAAATCCTGGCGGTGAACCCAGGGCTCCAGGTCGTGGAGCTGGACCGGAACCTGATTCCGGTACTGCGCACCAAATTCTTCAACTACCCGGAATTCCGGATCCACGAGGCGGATGCGCTCAAGTTTGATTTCAGCCAACTGATGGTTGACCGGCCCCTGAGGATTATCGGTAACCTGCCGTACAACATATCCACGCCATTGATTTTTCACCTGCTGGGGCAGGCAGGTGTCGTGCAGGACATGCACTTCATGCTCCAGAAAGAGGTGGTGCAGCGGATGGCGGCGGTGCCGGGGGACAACAATTACGGGCGCCTGGGCATTATGACCCAGTATTTCTGCAAGGTGCAGCCGTTATTTGACGTCGGCCCCGGCGCTTTCCGGCCGGCACCGAAAGTGGATTCGGCCATTGTCCGTCTGGTTCCTCACGAGACCCTGCCGCACCCGGCCCGGGATCTGACCACCCTGCAGGCCGTGGTGCGGACCGCCTTCAACGCCCGCCGGAAAACCCTGCGCAAGGCCCTCGGGGGTATGGTGTCAGTGGCACAGCTGCAGAGTCTGGGAATCAACGACGGCCTGCGCCCTGAAAACCTGGGCCTGGCCGATTACGTGGCCATTGCCGATCTGTTGGTGAATGAGAAAGGCGTGGCTAAAACGGCAAGCGAGGTAAGTAATGACTGACTACGCCATTGGCGATATTCAGGGCTGTTACGACCGCCTGAGGGATGTTCTGGCCAAGGTGGACTTCTCACCCTCACGGGACCGTCTGTGGGTGGCGGGGGACCTGATCAACCGGGGCCCTTCCTCACTGGAAACCCTGAGATACATTGAAAGCCTGGGGGCCTCTGCGGAGGTGGTGCTCGGCAATCACGACCTGCATCTGCTGGCGGTGGCTCTGGGTGGCCATGAGACCCGTCGTAAAGACACCCTGGCCGACATCCTCGAAGCGCCGGATTACGACCGGCTCGTGGGCTGGCTCCGGCAACAGTCTCTCTGTATTCACGATCCGGCCCGCAACCTGGTCATGGCTCACGCCGGTCTGCCCCATATCTGGTCTGTGGACCAGGCCATGCGCTGTGCCCGTGAGGTGGAAGAGGTGATCCGTGGCCATGGGGCGGAAGACTACTTCACCCACATGTATGGCAATCAGCCGGAGTGCTGGGATGAAGGCCTGGCGGGTATGGACCGCTGGCGGGTTATCACCAATTATTTCACCCGCATGCGATTTATTGCCGGGGACGGCACACTGGAGCTGACCACCAAGGAATCCGCGGATAGTGCGCCGGAAGGCTTTGCCCCCTGGTTCCGTTACCCTCGTGGTGACGATACGCGTGTGGTATTCGGGCACTGGGCCGCATTGGAAGGCAACACCGGAGTTGATCGGTTCATCGGCCTGGATACCGGCTGTGTCTGGGGCGGCGCACTGACCATGATGAATCTGGATTCCGGGGAAAAGATCCACTGTGACTGCTGAACCCGTACCTGGGGGCGAAAGACGCGTTTTAGGGTTCCCCCTGATCGCAGGCGGCTTTCTGGCACTTCTGGCGGTGATGGCCGGTGCCTTTGGCGCCCATGGCCTGCGCGGCCTGGTCAGTGAGCGGGGTCTTGAAGTTTTCCAGACCGCCGTCAGCTATCAGATGTACCATTCCATTGCTCTGGTCCTGGTAGCGGTGTTGTCCGGGCTGGGCCTGTCCAGAAAACTTCTGCGCTGGGCCGCGGGGTTTTATCTGGCTGGAATCCTGCTGTTCAGTGGCAGCCTTTACCTGCTGGTTCTGACCGGCATCCGCTGGATTGGTCCGGTCACTCCGCTCGGCGGGGTGTGCTTTATGGTTGGTTGGGCGCTGTTGGTAATATCGGCGCTACGCCGGAACAAATGATAAATGTACAGAGGTGCAGCACACATGCAGGTTCAGGTAAATGGCGATGCGATGGAGTTGCCGGCAGGCGCAACCATTGCCACGCTGATCGATAAAATGGCCCTCGGCGGCAAACGGCTGGCTGTCGAGGTTAATGAGGACATCGTCCCCCGGAGCCGGCACCCGGAATTTACCCTGAACGATGGCGACCGTGTGGAAGTCGTTCACGCCATTGGTGGCGGCTGACGATAGTGCGCTTGCCACTGATTGAACCAATGGTACCGACGGTTTCCGTCGTCCCGAATTCAAGATACCCAGGAACACTATGACAGAAACATCCAAACTCCAGCTTCCCGAAGACAGATCCCTCGAAATCGCCGGCCGGGTTTACCAGTCCCGATTGCTGGTGGGTACCGGCAAATACCGCGACCTCATGGAAACCGGTCATGCCATTGAGGCCAGTGGTGCGGAAATTGTCACCGTTGCCGTTCGCCGGACCAACCTGGGCCAGAACCCGGATGAGCCAAACCTGCTGGATGTGATTTCTCCGGAACGCTACACCATCCTGCCCAACACCGCCGGTTGCTATACGGCCAAAGATGCGGTGCGCACCTGCAAGCTGGCCCGGGAACTCCTCAATGGTCACGACCTGGTGAAACTGGAAGTGCTGGGCGAGGAAAAGACCCTCTACCCGAACATGACCGAAACACTGGTGGCGGCCGAGGAACTGATCCGGGACGGCTTCAAGGTGATGGTCTACTGCTCCGACGACCCATTGCTGGCCAAGCGCCTTGAAGAGATGGGGTGTATTGCAATCATGCCCCTGGGCGCGCCCATTGGCTCCGGGCTTGGCATCCAGAACCGGTACAACATCCGCCTGATTGTCGAGAATGCCAGCGTTCCCGTGCTGGTCGACGCCGGCGTTGGCACTGCATCCGACGCCACTATTGCCATGGAGCTGGGTTGCGACGGGGTGCTGATGAATACCGCGATCGCCCAGGCCAAGGACCCGATTAAAATGGCCAACGCCATGCGCCTGGCTATTGAAGCCGGCCGTGAAGCCTACCTGGCGGGCCGGATGCCCAAGAAACTCTATGCCAGCGCATCGTCGCCGATTGATGGCACTTTCTTTTAAGGCTGAAATTGGGGTCAGATGAAAGCGTTCATCTGACCCCGGCTGAAATTGGAGTCAGGTGGAAGCGTTCATCCGGCCCCGACAACGTAAATCAGAGCGCTGCTGTCCTGCCATGACTGACCAGAAACCCAGTCGCCGCGAGGCGATTCTCCATGCCCTTGTGGAACTCCTGGAGACCGACCCGGGAGCCCGCATCACCACCGCCGGCCTTGCCCGGTCCGTGGGCGTCACCGAGGCGGCGCTGTACCGTCATTTTCCGAGCAAGCGGAAAATGTTCGAGGCGCTGATTGAGTTTGCCGAAGAAGCGGTTTTCTCACGCTGCCAGGTGATCCTCCAGGAGCAGGAGGATGTGCGGGTTCGGCTGCAACAACTGGTGCATCTGGTACTGGTGTTCGCCGAACGCAATCCGGGTCTGTGCTGCGTGCTGACCGGCGATGCCCTGATGGGCGAGAACGACGCCCTGCGCAGACGCGCGTCGCAGTTTTTCGAACGCCTGGAAACCCAGGTGCGCCAGACCCTCAAGGAAGGCGAAATCCGCCAGGGCCTGAGGCCCCGAACCAGTGCCGCCCGGGGGGCGGATTATGTCCTGGTGTTCGTGGAAGGCCGAATCCAACGGTTTGTCCGGTCCTCGTTTTCGCGGTTGCCTTCGACCGACTTCGACGAGAGTTGGGGGTTGGTTGCTGAAGGTGTTTGGGGCTAAGCTTCGAGTTGGCTTCTGGTTCGTAGCCTGATGCTTGTGGCGCAGGGGATTGGTGGGATTGCCCTGCACAGAACCGCTACGAGCACATGGATGTGCTTGTAGCGGTTCCGGGAAGAAGGCTCCCATTCCATGCCTGCCTCTAAAGCCGGCAGGCTGCACAACAGAGGCTGGCTCCGAAACCTCACTCATACCCGGAAGCCGCACGAAGAATCCCGCGAACCGGCTCCCAGACCGCCGGTGCCGAAATCAGGATGTCCCGGCCCCAGAGGTCGGCGGGGTAACCGTCCGGCACTTTGCTGAAATGACCCGCTGTGGCGCCGGCTTCCAGGGCGATCAGGCGGGCAGCGGCGAAGTCCCAGGGGCTGACGTTTTCGTAATAGATGTCCAGGCGTCCGCAGGCCACCCAGCAGATGTCCAGCGCCGCTGAACCGATGCGGCGCAGATCCCGGCACTGGTGAAGCATCGCGTCCAGGCGTTTGACCAGTGGCTCGAGATTGTCCTTGGTATACGGAAAACCGGTGGCGAACAGTGAGTCCCGGGGAACCGTGGCGCCACTGTGGCGGATAGGACGATGATTGAGGGTGGCGCCTTCTGAACGGGTCGCCCGGAAGGTTTCGCCGGAAAACGGCGCGTGCACAACCCCGGCCTGTACCCGGCCCTTTTCGGCATAGGCAATCGATACCGCCACCTGGGGATGGCCGTAGGCGTAGTTCACCGTGCCGTCGATGGGGTCCACTATCCACAGCGGCGTCTCAAGCTCCTCGGCCTGGCTCAGGTCCGGCATGGTTTCCTCGGAAAGGATGCGATGGCCAGGGAATCGCTTGCGGATAGCGCCGGTGATGAACTCATCGGCCATCACATCGGCATGGGTCACCAGTTCGGTCTGGTGTTTGTAGTCGGTACGCAAGGCATTGCCTGCACGCTCGCGGCGGATCAGTTCGCCGGCCTCGCGAGACAGGTTTTCGGCAAAGTCGGTAATCTCGAGCAGGGAAGCAGAATCAGACATGGCACCCTCGTGGATATCCCGTAAGAGAATGAGGGCGCCAGTCTAACACGGCAGGATCAGAGGCTGTTCAGCCACTGCTCCATCCTGTCCATGGCCTTGACCAGGCGCGGGCAGGCCTGTTTGACGAAGTTGTCGCCCAGTTCCTGATCCGCGTCGTCGCCACCCGCCAGTTGCAGGGATTCGGCGCCCTCGAAATCCACAAAGGCCAGACGGGCCGCCAGGTGATCCGGTACGAAGCCGAAATCGCTGGCGGGCAGAATGGCCACGCCGGTATTCTCCAGCAGGGCCTGGCAGAAAGCCTGACTGGTCTTGATATCTTTCCTGGCCAGTTGGTCCCGGAATCCGGAAAAGTCGGGGAACAGGTAGAAGGCGCCCTCCGGCTTCTGGATGACCGCGCCCATCTCGCTCAGGCGACGGTGCATGTATTCGCCCACCACTTTCAGAACCCGGCGGGACTGCCTGAGGTATTCATCAATATCTTCACCGCCGTTGAACGCAGCGATGGCCGCGTGCTGAACGGGCGCACTGGTGGCGGTGTAGGTTTCGCTGGCGATGATGGCCATGGCATCCTGCAGCGGACGGAGTTCCGGCGGGAAAATAAAGGTACCGAGACGCCAGCCACCGGCACCGGCCCACTTGCTCAGGCCGGTACTGATGATGGTGCCTTCCGGGTAGTAGCGGGCGATGGATTTGTG
This sequence comes from Halomonas sp., assembly GCA_002707215.1. GTDB lineage: Bacteria > Pseudomonadota > Gammaproteobacteria > Pseudomonadales > Oleiphilaceae > Marinobacter. The sequence continues at coordinate 37,583 of PAKW01000008.1, read as the reverse complement.
CCTGCCCTCGAAATGCACCTCACCGTAGATCTCGTCCGAGAGCAGTATGAGCCGGTATTTGCGGGCGATGTTGGCAATGGCCAGCAGCTGGTCGTCGGTGTAGGTGCAGCCAGTCGGATTGGACGGGTAGTTCAGGATCAGGATCCGGGGCCGGGACGGGTCGTCGCGGCAGACGATGTCCAGTTCCTCGGCGGTCAGCTGCCAGTTATTTTCGGCGTGGGTCGGCAGCCAGTGTACCGAGCGGCCGATGATCCGCGCCTGCGGGGCATAGGACACCCAGCTCGGGCGCGGAATCAGCAAATCGCCGTAATAGGCCAGTTGCAGCATGAACAGCAGCTCTTTCGAACCCGGGCCGATGAGAACGTCTTCCCAGGTACAGCGCATGCGCTCACTTCGGTTAATGTAACCGGCGATAGCCTCTCGGAGGCCTCTCAGGCCCTTGACCGGCAGGTAGTCCTTTTCGTGGGCGTGCGCTCTGAGCGCCTCCACCACGCGTTCAGGAACCGGGAAGGGCGATTGCCCCAGCCCGAGCTTGATGATGTCCTTGCCTTCGGACTTGAGCTGGTTGCTCAGCTCGTTGATGCGAAGGGTGGCTGAGGGCTGGATGCCCCGTACATTCAGATTGATCGCGAAACGGTGGTCGTTTTGGATGTCCATTGCCCCTGTCTGTTGGTTGGAAATGACACCGTTAGTATAGAAAACCCAAACATAACTGTGACGCCGGGGCGGATAGGTGATTGCCACAGTTCTGGGTCATACTTTGGTCGCGACGCCATCACCGGTCATGGTTGTCGGGATTTGATCCAGACCTCCACGCGGCCATTGCGAGGGCTGCCACTGCCGCCAACGGGCATATACTGACCATAGCCGGTGTAGGCAACATCTTCGACATCCACCTCCTGCAGAGCCTTGCGAACCGACAGGGCGCGAAGCTCAGAGATCATCTGGGCCCGCAACTCGTTGCTCTGGGTGTCGGCAAATCCGATCAGTAGCAGGTCGTCGGCGGACCGGCCCTGTTGCACCAGGTACTGCTGAACCCGCTGCAGATCCCTTCGGGCTTTGTTGTCGAGCTTTGTCCGGCCTTCGGAAAAGCGGAAATTGACCGTCAGACGCTGGTAGTTGCTGGTCAGGCGACGAAAGCTCTCCGGTGTCGCATCGTCAAATCCTGGCTTTACGGCGATGGGGTTCTGAGAAATGAATCCGGACTCGGCCACCAGAGCCTGGCCCTTTTGGCCGAGCGAGAACTCGATCAGTCCGGCCGCCAGAGGTGGTATTTCACGACCGGCTGTGTACATGAAGAGCCGTCGGGACAGAGGGTAGTCCTCGCTTGCCACGGTCAGCTGATTGGGCCGGAGTGCCGGTGCATTGCCTTCGGAGATAGCCAGGAGCTTGCTGTCGCGGACCGAGGCGAGGCCGGAGAAACCAACCCCTGATGGATCCTGGCTGACATCATCCGAGAGCTGATCGTTGGATTCGTAACGTTTTGCCTTTTCGTCCAGTTTGAATTGCTTGCCCAGAACCAGGGTTTTAAAGGTATCCCAGGTGCCGGAACGCTGGTCCCTCGCGTACAGGTGGATTGGCCGGTCCGGCCCGCCGAGCTCTGACCAGCGGCGGATCTGACCGGAGAATACCCGGCCAAGGGTGTCAATGCTCATCTGGCTAACGGGGTTGGAGGGATGTACCAGAATGGCCAGGCCATCAATGGCGATGACATGTTCGCTCTCCAGTGCCGTGAGGTCTGCCCGGGCCTGAAGTTGCTGTGCTTCTTCCGACTTTACCGGGCGGGACGAGGCCCAGATGTCGGCCTGTCCGGCGGCCAGCGCCCTGAAACCGGTACTTGACCCATGGGCTGCGACCAGCACCTCCGTCGTGTTGTTGTTCATCCGGGCTTGAAGGACCTGCTCGTTTTCCACGCCGGTACCTATGGATGTGACCCGGTTGCCACTGTGTTCCTCCAGATACCCTCTGACCAGCATCGGGGCCAGGGTCGCGCCTACCGTATTGGAGCCGTGGATTTCCAGCTCATAGGCCTGGGTCTGAAACGCCAGAATGGCCGGCAGCAAGAGTCCCGATACTGTGACAATCTTCCTTTTGAATCTCGGCATTATAAGAAAAACCTTTCCAAGACAGGTGGTTGAGAGCCAATAAGGATGCTTCAGAAATGTGACATTTGTATTTCATTCGGAATGCCCAATGCCGGCGATTGGGGGCGTTCGTGTAAAAGTGTTAATCAGGCCGCGGAGTGAAAGGTTCGGCTGGCCTATAGTGCTGTGTCCGCGGTAACAAAAATAAACACACCGGGAGAGGCGTACCCATGGATGCCATCAGATCAGAACCGGAGCAATCCGTTGCCCGTCCTGCACAGCCACTTCCCCTGGCGAGAGTGCTGCTGGTGGATGATCATGTCCTGTTTTCTCAAGGGTTGGCGGGTCTTATCCAGCAGGAAGGGCTGGCAGGGTCTGTTACCACGGTCAGAACGGTGGAGGCCGCCGCCAGCCTTCTGGCCCGTCAGGATGGCTTCGAGCTGATCCTGCTGGACATCGCGCTGCAGGGTGAGACGGGCCTGGCGTTGCTGCCGCGACTGGCCAGTTACCGGACATCACCCCCGGTGGTAATTATCTCCAGCAGTGAAGACGAAACGACAGTGCGGGCAGCACAAGCGGCGGGCGCAAGTGGGTTTCTTGCAAAGTCTGCCGGGCGGTCCGCCCTGGTGAGCATGGTTCGTGCAGTGACCCGTGGCGACAGCTACTTTCCGGGTGGTCTTGAGTCAGCGGGGCCGGATCTGCCGCTAACACCGCGGCAGATGGACGTTCTCCTGCTGCTGGGCCAGGGCTTCCCCAACAAGCGAATCTGCCAGAGTCTCAACCTCACCGAGCACACCGTGAAAACCCATCTCAAGGCGATTTTCACACAGCTTGGCGTTCATAACCGGACAGAGTGCGTGAACCTTGCCCGCTCCCAGGGGTGGTTGTGACAGGGGCCGGCAGCAGTACCCAGAACGCCGAGCCCCGGCCGGGTTCTGTCTCTACGCCGCAGGTTCCGTGCATCAGGGCAACGAATTCCCGAACGATGGTCAGGCCAAGACCCAGGCCGGGCCGTTCAGTCGGACCCTGCCCCCGGACATAAGGTGCAAACAGGGTTCCCTCCAGTTCTGGTGGCAGCCCCGCGCCGTTGTCCGTGACCTGCAGACGCACCTGTTGGTCTATGGCTTCCGCAAAAAGGCGAATGGTACTGCCCCCGCTGTGTTCCACTGCATTAAAAACCAGGTTCTGGAGCACCCGCAACAGAAGGGACGGATCGGCCAGAACGTGAAGATCAGCGGAGTGGTGGTCGATCTGCAGTTCCACCGCCTGGCTGCCCAGGGAATCGGCCAGGAAATCATCCATGTCACGAAAAATCGGTGCCAGCGGCGTCTGCCGGATATCCGCCTGCACCATCCCTTCGTTCAGTCTGGCGCTGTCGAACACGGTGCCGAGCAGGCGGCGAAGATGCCGGATGGTGTCTTTTAACTGGGTCATTACCGGATTTTCGCCAGGCTCCCCGGAACCCGGCGAGAGGTTTTCCAGTGTTATGTCGATCACATTCAGGGGTTGGCGCAGGTCATGGCTGGCGGCGGTGATGAGTTCGGTTTTACGCCGACTCTCGTCCCTGGCCGCCTGGTGCATCAGATCCAGTAACTGGCGGTCGAGAAAATGGGCCCTGTGACGGTACTCGCTGGTCCAGGCACCCACCATTCCGATGATGTTGGCGGTCATCAGGAAAAACAGATTGCTCATGATGGCAGGGCCTGGCATCCCACTCCAGAGCTCAGTCATGAAATAGCTGAAAACCAGGGCCAGTGAGACCAGGGAAGCGCTAATGAACGGCAGCCCCATGGCAAAGTAGCCGAACATCAGAATCAGGATCATACCCTCGTAGGGCAGCGGAAATGCCATGTGCCGGGCCACGCCGATAATTGCAATTACGCTGAGGCCGCCCAGGAAATAAGCCAGTGTATAGAGTTGCTCAAAGGTCCTGTCTGAAGGCGCAGGGCGAAAAGCCAGCCAGGCCACGATGGCGATAACCGGGCAGGTGATAGCCAGCCGGATGGACACGGTGACCCGGGCCAGCTCGGCGGGCAGGGTCAGCACATCCATGGCGGCGTAGATCAGGAACAGGATCAGGCCCGCGATGGAAACGGGCCGTGCCCGCTGTCGGATCAGCGATGCGCGGGTTTTCCGGTAACTCTGTTCAAGATCAGGTGCAAAGCGCAGTCGCGGGAAACCGGTTGCCTGCTGGTGTCTGAGCTGCTCGGTATTCATCACCGTATCCAATGGCGCGCCAGTCCCCGGATTGTAGCGGGCTCAGGCCCGCGCTTTCGCGAGCCTGAGCACATTCCTGTCAACTGCTATCGAGCATTTTAAGGCGGGCCCAGGTTCGGTCCTGCTCGTCCGGGAAATGCCGGAGCAAGAGTTCTTCTCTTTGGTTCGCGAGATCCTGCGTGGCCAGTCCGGATGAGCCGTTCTGACTCAGCGCCTCCTGAAAGCTTTCAAAGCGCTCATCAAAACGCTCACGGTGTTTGAGGTACTTCACCACGCTCTCTGCGCCGTCTGGGTCCAGGCCCAGTTCCCTGAGCTGCTGGCCGGCAGCGTCTGGTGAACTGGCGGAGTTGATGGCGGCAACCCGCGCCTGTTGCTGGCGGGTGCTGGCATGCAGGTCTTGTTCGGTTGTTTTCAGAGTCGTCGGCAGCTGGTTCCGGTGCCATTCAACCAATGCCTGCTTGCCTTGCTCGCTCAGGTCGTCCCGTTGCTGGATGGCCAGCGTGGCCAGGGTGTATTCGCTGTAGGCTTCCTCAAGCCCGAAGAAGGCCTGGTGAACGTCGGCATCGAAGGTGGATTGCCGGAGTGTCTTTAACTGTGCAAGGGCATCGCCCAGCGCTGCCAACTGATAGGCTGGGTCTTCCCGGCGGGCCGGGTCCAGGCTCGCTTGCATCACGGTCAGGGAGGCCTGCTTGTAAGCCAGGTACTGGTCAAGCAGTGCCAGTGCCTGCCCGGAAGCGGGCTCTGGCAAATGCGTCCGGGCCATCCGCTCAATCTGGCGGATGGCCGTTTCCGGTGAGACCTCACCAACGGTACTGAGGAAATAGTCGAAGAAGTCACGGACCTGCAGGTTGATGACCAGTTGACCGTTCGCGTCCGCTTGCAGGGCTCCGTCGATATCAGTGCCGGCCAGGGAAGGCGCGAAGGGGTCTGGGCCAAGCGAGCTGGGGGTGGTGTTGCGTGCCTGCGGAACCCGGGTCTCCGCTGTCGCGGCTGCGGGAAGGCTCGCCGGTGAAGGCAGCGCGGGCCCGGCTTGCTCCGCACTGGAAAGCGGCGCTTCGGCTGTTGGCAAAGGCGGGTAATAGTTTATGCCGTACCAGAGGCCACTGCCGGCCAGAATGGCCGACAGGGCAACGGGAAACAGCCATCGGCGGTAACCGATGAGGGGCTGTTTCATGATCACCTCACAGCCCGCGGTTTTTCAGGCGGTTGGCTTGGGTGCGGTAGAGCGTCACCGGATTGGTCCACAGGGACCGGGCGCCCAGCAGATGGTTGATGGCGTCCACATGGTTCATGTCGTACTGGGTGCCGATCACGTTACCCATCATGGTCGAACAGACGCCGACCAGCCCGTCGTTCGGCTCGCTGCCGAAGACCAGGGCAGTAATGCCCAGGAAGGGGTCGGTGATGTCAAAGACGTTGGTCCAGACGCCCCGGCCGGTCCAGGAAAAGAATTTGATGCGGTTGCCGTTAATCCACACATCCTCGCTGGTGCCGGCGCAGGCGTTGCGGTTAACCCCTTTCCACCCCAGCGCATCGTTCAGGCTGGTGGTGCCGGGCGTTGTCAGGGTCTCCAGTGCGGCCAGTCCGTCTTGTGGGTTGTTGGCGCCGGACAGGGCGTTGATCAGCCCGCCGAGGGCGTTGGCAATGGCGTCCGCCCCGCCCTCCACGTAGCTGCCGGGCGGAAGAATACCGCGAACCACGTCTGCCACTTTGGAGCCTTTGTTGACGCCGTCGATGGAGGTGATCGAGGCAATCCGCTGGGGAATCAGTGCGGCGGTTACCCGGGAAGTGGGGGCACCCTGACTGTGGGCCATCAGGTTGACCTTGGCATAGCCCAGGCTGTTGACATAGTTGGCCAGTTGCTGGCCCCGTTGCTCACTGTTGTTGACTAATGAAACGCTGGCGGTATAGACCTTTGCGCCACTGCGTTCCAGGTTCCAGGGAATGGTGTGGAAGTAGTTGACCAGCCCACCAATGGTGTTGAAGCCGGTAACGCCATGGACCAGAACGATGGGGTAGCGGGTCTGGGTGTAACCGGCGTGACTGAGAAACGAGGCGGACAGCATGGCCAGCCCCAGCATGATTGCTGCGGTAAATCGGATACGCATGGTTGACTCCTGTTGTTTTTGTTGACGGCTGCGTTATGAAGCCGACGGTCGTCAATGCGTTGTCGATTATTCGGGCCAAGGGGGCGGGCGGGAATCGCCCATTTGGGTGAGGGCATGAAACCGGGGCATGGCTGAGTGCTCAGGAAAACCGGTGAGGCTCCAGCTCCATGTGCTGGATACGCTGGCCGAGCATGATGATCCGGCCGGTATAGCGCTCCTCACCGGTGGAGGTGAAATCAAACAGGAACCTGCGCCATACCCGGAGCCTGCCCTGGTCATCGCGCTTGAACCAGAGCCCCCGAAGGAATACGGCGTCGTCCAGGAGCATGACATCCATGCGCTTGCAGTAGCGGTGGGCGGCCTGAAGCACGAAATCCTTGATGGCTTTGGCGCGCCACCAGTACCAGACAGCGAATCCGGCCACAAACAGCCAGAACAGGGTTCCAAGAGTCACGGTTTCAGCGATCTTCCACGGTGCACAATTATTCAGAGTGTTGATCGCCAGACTACCTTATCGCATCGGCTCGGGGAATCGTTGCGTGTTTTCCGGCTATTTCCGCTCATTCGAGGGGGCCGGCTTTTATGTCGGCACCGGAAGGTAATTAACCGGGCTTTTTAAGGACTTTTTAAGCTTTTTAAGGGCAGGCAGTTGTATAGTTGCGTTGACTTAAGAAAGGTGGTTTGACTGGCTTGTCGTAGTATGCTTGGCCAGTTCTATTGCTGGGCGGCACCACCACGACCGCACTGGTAGCTGCATGGGCAGCGGCCATCTTATGATCCGTTGCTATAACGCCTCGCGCGTATGCGAGCGCACAACCTTGGTCTGTCGAATGGAGATTTCGAATACATGTATACACTGCGAATGCAGTGGCCGGTGCTGGTCCGGCTGCTGAGCATACTCTTGTCATTTGCTGCTGTTGGCACGGCCACAGCGCAAGATGAACCTACAACCCTGCGGACCTCGCCGGTGCTGCGGCAATTGCTTAGCGAGACGCTGGAGCGGAACCCCGGCGTGCAGGCCGCGCGCGCCGCAGTGGAAGCCGCTGAGGCCCGCGCCCGGGGCGCGGGCCGGCCTCTCTACAACCCGGAGCTGCAGCTAAATGCCGAGCAGGCCGAGACCCGTACCGGTACCCTGGGCCTGAGCCAGGCCATCGACTGGGCCGACAAACGCGGAGCGCGCACCGCAGTGGCGGATGCCGAGCTTGATACCGTGCGGACGGAGTATGCGGCCGTGCGCCAACAGCTGGCTGGCGAGTTGCTCGCTGCACTGGGGCGCTATCACACCGCCGCAGACATTCAGCGACTCGCGCAGCAACGCCAGGAGCTGATGCGACGGTTTCTGGATTTGGCGGAACAGCGTCGCCAGGCCGGGGACATCAATCAGGTCGAGCTGGACCTGGCCAGCCTCGCACACACCCAGGCTACGCTCCAGTTGTCCCAGATGGCCTCGGATCTGGCCGACGCAGAGCAGGCCCTCATCGCCATCACCGGCAACCCGCGCCGGAACTGGCCGCTGTTACCGGGTGATCTGCCCGTGTTGCAAACGGTCGATGCGGACACGCTGCTCAAGAATCTGCCGGCATTACGCGCCCAACAGGCGCGGGTCGCCGCCGCCCGCTCCACCGTCACCTTGCGCAGCCGCGAGCGCCGGCCCGATCCGACGATCGGCGTGCGCGCCGGCCAGGAACGTGCCTTCCGCAACGGCAACGGCGATGCCTATGGCCTCACTGGTCTGACCTTTAGCATTCCCTTGTATGTCCGCAATAGCTTCAGGGCCGAGGTAAAGGCCGCCTATGCCGAACAGACGCGAGCTGAACAGTCCCTGCAGGACGTCTATCGCCGGGCGCGGGCGCAGTTGTTGTCCGCCGCCGAGCGCTATCGACTGAGCCGCGGCGCCTGGCTGGCCTGGCAAGCCAGTGGCCAGGCCAGCCTCGGTAGCCAGGTGGCGCTGCTAGAGCGTATCTGGCGGTCCGGCGAGATGAGCACGGCGGACTACCTGGTACAGCTCAACCAGACGCTTGATACGCGCATGAATGCCCTGGAGGTCCAGGGTCGCCTGTGGGGGGCCTGGGCTGACTGGCTGGTGGCCAGCGGCCAGGTGGATGCCTGGCTTGGCGGCGCGATGCGCGCTGAACCTTAAACTTTCACGCACGAATTCTGGAGATACAAAACATGAAGATAACGTTCACACGGGCACTGTTGTTAAGCCTGATGCTCGCGGGTCTGGGTTTGCCGGTTTCTGTCGCACTGGCCGAGCAGGGCCCCGGAGAGGCAGGCGGCCACGAGGAAGGAGGCGCCTTGAAGATGGCGGCGGCCGAGCGGGAGGCGCAGGGAATCCGTGCCGAGAGGGTCGCGCGGCGCACGCTGTCCGATGCCGTCATCGCTCCGGGTGAGGTGCGCATGAACGCCTACGCGTCTGCCCAGGTGACGCCGCGTATTGGTGCCCAGGTGGTCGCCCGCCACGCGCGCCTCGGTGAGCAGGTCGAGAAGGACCAACCGTTGGTGACACTCTCCAGCGTCGAGATGGCCGGGGCCCAAGGTGCGCTCGTCGAGGCTGATCGAGAGTGGAGCCGCGTGCGCAAGCTCGGCCGTGAGGTGGTGTCCGATAAGCGCTATGTCGCCGTCCAGGTGGCGCGCCAGCGCGCGTACGCCACGGTGCGCGCGTACGGCATGACCGAGGTGCAGATCGAGCGCCTCCTGGCCGACGGCGATGCCTCCCGCGCCACCGGCTCCTTCGAGCTGCTCAGCCCCCAGGTCGGCACGGTGATCAGTGACGACTTCGTGATCGGCGAGGTGGTCGAGCCGGGGCGGGTGCTGTTCGAGGTGAGTGATATCTCGCGGCTCTGGGTGGACGCGCAACTACGCCCGGAACAGGCGGTGAAGGTGACCGTTGGCACGCGTGCGCAAGTGAGGGTGCATGGCGAACGCTGGCTGGACGGCAAGGTGGTGCAGCTGCATCAACGCGTTGACGAGGGCACCCGCACAAAGGCGGTACGTATCGAGGTAAACAACGAGGCCGGCCAGTTGTCGCCGGGTGACTACGCGGACGTGTTGATTGAGACCGCTGATAGCGAGGCACGTGTCGCTGTTCCACAGGAATCCGTGCTGCTGATGCAGGGCTCGCCCACGGTATTTAAAGTTGAGGGCGATGAACTTCATCCGCAGCCGGTGGAGACCGGGATGACACGTGCGGGCTGGACCGAAATCAAAGCCGGGCTGGCCGAGGGTGATGAGATTGTCGTCAAGGGTGCGTTTTTATTGAAATCCCTGGCGCTTAAATCACAGATGGGCGAAGGCGACGGGCACTAAGGATGTTACATCATGCTGAATAAACTGGTTGAAGCGTCGTTACGCTATAAATTTCTGGTAATCATTTTTTTTCTGGTGGTTGGTTTTCTGGGCTGGCGGGCGGTCAGCACCATTCCCATCGACGCGTTTCCGGATGTAACGCCGGTGCAGGTCAATATTTACACTGAGTCGCCTGGTCTGGCCGCCGAGGACGTAGAGCAGTTACTGACCTTTCCGGTGGAGTCCGGCATGGCGGGCCTGCCCGGCGTGACCCAAATCCGTTCGGTCAGTCTGTTTGGCTTGTCCTATGTATCGGTGTACTTCGAAGACAATATGGACATTTATTTCGCCCGTCGGCTGGTGATGGAGCGGCTGCAGGAAGTCAGCAACCGAATGCCGCAGGAATATGGCCGCCCGGAGATGGGGCCGAACACCTCAGGTCTGGGCCAGGTGTTCTGGTATACGGTGGAACGCGCCGATGAGAAGTTGAATGGGGGGCTGAGCGATATGGATTTGCGTACTATCCAGGATTGGACCGTACGGCTGATTCTGCGCACCGCTCCGGGGGTCGATGACGTGATGTCCTGGGGCGGACAGGAGCGTCAGTTCCAGGTGGTGATCGACCCCTTGCGTTTGATCAAGTACGGCTTAGGGTATAAAGAGGTGATGGCCGTCATCGAGGCCAATAACCGCCAGGTGGGCGGGCAGTACGTCAATCTCGGTCCAGAGCAATACCTGGTGCGCGGGCTGGGACTGGTGGCCGACGAGCGCGATATCGGCAATATCATGGTCAAGGTGGTTGACGGAACCCCGGTGTACTTGCGCAATATTGCCATGATCGAGCAGGCGCCGGCGTTGCGTTTCGGCGCCGTGACCCGTGACGGTAAAGAGGTGGTGCTGGGTATGACGCTGGCGCGCATCGGTACCAACGCTGCTGACGTGGTTAAAGAGGTCAAGAAAAAAGTGGCCATCGCTCAGTCGGCGTTGCCTGATAACGTGAAGATCGAGCCTGTCTACGAGCGCACCGAACTGGTGGAGAAGGCTGTCTCGACTGCCGAACGGGCGCTGATCGAGGGCTCTATTCTGGTGGCTATTGTGTTGTTCCTGTTCCTCGGTGAGCTGCGTTCGGCCATTGTGGTGATCGCGGCGCTGCCGCTGGCTATGCTGATTGCCTTCATTTTTATGGAGCAGATGGGGCTGTCGGCCAACCTGATGTCGTTGGCGGGGCTGGCGATCGGCATCGGCATGATGGTGGACGGTGCGGTGGTGATGACCGAAAACGCCTTCCGCATCATGGCCGAATGGCGCGAGAAGGGCGAAAAGGTCGACCGTAGCGCCGCGGTGCTGACAGCAGCGCGTGAAGTCGCCAATCCCATCACGTTCGCCATCATTATTATTATCGTGGTGTTCCTGCCGCTGTTCAGCCTGCAAGGGTTGGAAGGCAAGTTGTTCAAGCCCATGGCTTTCAACATCAGCTTTGCCATGGCCGGCTCGCTGCTGTTGACGCTCACGATCATTCCGGTGCTGGCGGCGTTGATTCTCAAGCCCAAGGAGGAACGCGACACGTTGCTGGTGCGTTGGGTCAAGCGTGGCTACCTGCCGCTGTTGGCCTGGTCGCTGGCCAACAAGAAGACCGTGGTGGTCAGTGCCATAGTGCTGCTGGTCGCAAGCCTGGCGCTGTTCCCGCTGTTGGGCAAGGAGTTCATGCCGCAGTTGCAGGAGGGCTCCATCATGTGGCGGGTGACCTCGATCCCTTCCACCTCCCTGGAACAATCCATCGAGATCTCCAAGAAGATCGAAAAGACGTTGGGCGAGTTTCCGGAAGTCGAAACCACCATCGCCATGATCGGCCGCGCCGAGAAGGGTGAGACCGCGGACGTGAACTACATGGAGATCTACACCGGGCTCAAGCCCAAGGAAGAGCGGGAACGTTCGGTCGAGGAACTGGCCGAGGCCATGCGCGAGGAACTGGAGAAAACCGTGCCCACTTCCGTCATCGCCTTTACCCAGCCTATCCAGATGCGGGTGGAAGAACTGATCTCCGGCGTGCGCTCTACCCTGGCCGCCAAACTCTACGGTGAGGATCTGGGCGAACTCGACCACTTGAGTAACGAGATCAAGAATGCCGTCGCCAAGGTGCCCGGTGTGGCCGATCTGGCGCTGGAAGCCAACCTCGGCAAGCCGCAGATCCGTATCAAGGTGGACCGGGAAGCATTGGCCCGCTATGGACTCAATGCGGACGACGTGCTCACCGTGGTGCGCACCGGCATCGGTAACCAGCCTGTGTCGACACTGATCGATGGCGTCAAGCGCTTCGACATCACCGCGCGTATCGCGGATGCCTCCAAGGCTTCGGTACAGGCCATCCGTGACATCCCGTTACGCACGGCCGCCGGTGCCATCGTGCCGCTTGGCAAGGTGGCCGAGGTGACCACGGCGGAGGGCTATTCCTTCGTGCGCCGCGAGCAATTACAACGCTACGCGGTGATTCAGATGGACGTGCGCGGCCGCGACGTGGACGGCTTCGTGAAAGATGCCAATGCCGCCATCGAGCAGCAGGTGAAACTACCGCCCGGCTACTGGATCGAGTGGGGTGGAGCCTTCGAGAACCAGCAGCGTGCTCTCAAGCGGCTGGCCATCATCGTCCCATTGACCATCTTTTTCATCTTCGTGTTGCTGTACACCGCCTTCAACTCGATGAAATACGCCACGCTCATCATCGCCAACGTACCGTTCGCGACCATTGGTGGCCTGGTGGCGCTGTTCATCAGTGGCCAGTATCTGTCCGTCCCCTCGGCCATCGGTTTCATTGCCGTGTTCGGTGTGGCGATGCTGAACGGTATCGTGCTGGTGAGCTTCATCAACGAGCTGCGCGAGAGGGGCCTGAGCGTCGCCGAGGCGGTGCGCCGCGGCTGTGAGATGAGGCTGCGGCCGGTGCTGATGACGGCCAGCGTGGCCATCCTCGGCCTGATCCCGATGCTGCTCTCCACCGGAGTGGGCGCTGAGACCCAACGGCCGCTGGCCTCCGTGGTGGTGGGCGGGCTCATCACCTCCACCCTGCTAACGTTAGTACTACTGCCGGTCATCTACGAATGGCTCGAATCCAGAAAGGAGAAAAACCCATGAAAGAGATCAAGGCCTTCATTCACCGCAATCGCGCCGCCGACGTAGTTCGCGCCCTGAGGGGCGCGGGCTACACCAATCTGTCGGTGGTTGACGTCAAGGGCATGCTCGCTGCGCTGGACGAACAGGAGCGTAACTACTCCATCGAGCTGGGCGCGGAGATCATCACCGAGGTCAAGCTGGAGCTGGTCTGCGAGGACGAGAGCAGCGCCACCGAGGCGGTGCGCCTCATTCGGGACAACGCCAGGACCGGTCAATCCAGGGCGGGCTGGATCTACATCAGCGAGATCCAGGCGGCGCTGCCCATCGACGACCACTGAAAGGCCGGTGCCGTGGCGCGGAAGCGTCTCCCGGCGCCAGGTTTTGTCCTGGTCGCGGCCAGGCGCTCCGGCCGGGTGAGTGAAAGCCGCATGTTTAGAGGGTAAAGCAGTATGAGCGAACCCTATTCGCGCCGTGCCGGCACGGGGTACCATCCCGTGCGCAAGATACGCATCGCCCTCTCGGGCGTCTCGAACGCAGTGCTCAAGGACTTCAGTGTGCGCTACAAGCTGGTCCTGTCAGTGATGTTTCTTGCGCTGGCTGGGCTGTTCGAGACGCTGTTTCATTTTCTGTTCGTGCTCGCCGTGACCGGCCTGATGCTGGTCGCGGAGGTGCTTAATACCGCCATTGAGTCCCTGTGCGATTACGTACAAGCGGACCATGACCTGAGGATTAAACAAATCAAGGATATGGCGGCCGGCGCCACGTTTATCGCTATTTTTATCTGGTATGTTGTCCTCACTATTGTCTTGTATGAGCTGCTTACCGGGACCGACTTGTTTTCGGCAATCATACGCCGGTGACGCCCGATAACCGCGGCAGGAAGAATTCAAAGGTGCGCCGCTATGGTTGTTTGGGGCAATGTCCGGAGCTTTCCGTGACTGTTGGCGTGGCGTTTCATGGTTATCTTTTTGGGGTGTGACGTATGAAGGATTTGAACAAATTCATCCCGTTGGAGCGGGCCGTATCGAGGTTGTGTACGATTCGCACCCGCACCTGGCTGATATTCGTCGCGGTGGCGCTCGGTTTCGTCGCACTTTTGTTCTGGGCCGGCATGGCGCTATTGTCCTGGCTGTGGGCCGAGGCGCCGGCGATGAGCGAGGCGGGCAAACGTCTGGCCGGCGGCGCCATCACCCAGTTCGAACAGTCGGCGCCGGGACTCAAGAAGGAGGTGGAACAGTGGGCGCCGGGTGTGAAGCAGCAGCTTGACCGTTGGCTGCCGGGAGAAAGCGAGGCGCTTCCGGCCAATGATGTCAGCGGCGTCGATATCGGCCCGGTGCCACGTTTTCCCGGGCTGGTGCGCACCTATTTCGCACGCGACGCAAAAACACTGGAGGCGCGCTATAGCGGACGCGCGTCATTCGAGGCGGTGTTGAAGTATTACACCCAGGGCTTCGCTGCCGCCGGGTACACCCAAGAGGTCATTACGGCTGCACCCGAGGCGGAGCAACACCGCTTCGTGCGCGCCGGGGAAGCTGTCGATCTCACGCTCACGCGCCGATCAGACGGACGGGTAGAGCTGCGGTTAATAACCCGGGCGGATCGCTGATGGCCGCTTGGTTTATCTGCTACCGGCCAATCGTTCGACAGCTTACGGAGGCAGGTGGAATGCACCGGAGGTTCATATGAATGAGAAATTGACCCTGGATTTGGACCTGGCCTTGCCCGAGGCCCCGGATGAGCGGGACGCCTGTGTCGGGCGCCTGACTGAATTGCTCGAAGCCGAGGGGCTGGCGAAAGCGCATGTGGTTGACGAAGACGGTGCGGCGCGCCTGTGCCTGCACTATGATCTCGAGCAGTTCAGCGTCAGTCAGGTGCGCAGCCTGGTGCAGGCGGCCGGCGTCCGGATCGGCAAGCGTTATCATCATGAAAGCCTGCGCATAGACGGCATGGATTGCCCCACCTGCGCGACCGTGATTGAACATGCCCTGGAGCGCATGGACGGCGTGCTGGAGGCGAGCGTCAGTTACGGTGCGGAGCGGCTGCGTCTGGAGTTCGATACCGAAAAGACCTCGCTCGATGCCGTGCGGGAACGTATACGGGCGTTGGGTTATGGCGTGATTGAAAAAGGTCAGGCACCGGGTTGGTGGGCCGAGCACCGCGAGCTGCTTCTGAGCCTGGCTGCCGGGTTGTTACTGCTCGTCGGCTGGTTGCTGGAATTTACGGCGGCACCCGCCGCACTGTCCTTGGCTCTGTTCGTCGGTGCCTATATCACAGGCGGCTTCTTCGCGCTGCGTGATGCCTGGCAGAGTCTGCGCCAGGGCCGTTTTGATATCGACACCCTGATGATCATCGCCGCCGCCGGTGCCGCCGCGCTTGGCGCCTGGGCAGAGGGCGCATTGCTGTTGTTTCTGTTCAGCCTGGGCCATGCACTGGAACATACCGCCATGGGCCGAGCACGCCGCGCCATCGAGGCGCTGGCGGAGATGGCGCCGAAAACGGCGCTTGTGCGCCGCGACGGCGGCGAGGAGGAAGTGCCGGTGGAGGCGCTGGCGCGCGAGGAGCGGGTCATCGTCAAGCCCGGCCAGCGCATCCCCGCCGACGGCGAAGTGCTGGCCGGCGTCTCCGCCGTCGACCAGGCACCCATTACCGGTGAATCCATGCCCGTGGACAAGCAGGCGGGCGATGCGGTGTTTGCCGGCACCGTCAACGGTGAGGCGACCCTGGAGATTCGGGTCACCCGCCTGGCCCGCGAAAGCACCCTGAGCCGTATGGTGAAGCTGGTCGCCGAAGCGGGCGCCCAGCGCTCGCCGACCCAGCGCTTCACCGAGCGTTTCGAACGCATCTTTGTACCCGTGGTGCTGGTCGGTGCGGCCTTGCTTATTGCCGTACCGCCGTTGTTCGGTTTTCCGTTCGCCGAATCCTTTTACCGCGCCATGGCGGTGCTGGTGGCGGCCTCGCCCTGCGCGCTGGCTATCGCTACGCCGGCGGCGGTGCTGTCGGGGGTGGCGCGCGCAGCGCGCGGTGGGGTGCTGATCAAGGGCGGCGCGCACCTGGAGAATCTCGGCACCCTGCGTGCCATCGCTTTCGACAAGACCGGCACTGTCACCCGCGGCGAACCGGCGGTGACTGACGTGGTGGCCTTCGAAGGCGATGAAGCCATGCTGCTCGCGACCGCGACGGCGGTGGAGAGCCGTAGCGGTCATCCCCTGGCCCTGGCTATCGTCGCCGCCGCGCAGGCGCGGGGCCTGCACTGGGCAGAGGCCGGTGACGTGGAGTCCGTGACTGGCAAGGGCGTGCGCGCGCAACTTGACGGCAAGACCGTCAGTATCGGCAACCTTAAGTTGTTTGACGGCGTGGCGATTCCTGGCTCGGTGCGCGACACGGTTAGCCGCCTGGAGGCCGAGGGTAAGACCACCATGGTGGTTCAGGCCGGTGATCGTTTTCTGGGCGTGTTGGCCCTGGCCGACACGCCGCGGGAGGGTGTGGCTGAGATGTTGGCGCGACTGCACCGCCTGGGTATCCGCAAGACCATCATGCTGACCGGCGACAACGAACGGGTAGGTCAGGCCATCGGCCAGGCTGTCGGCCTGGACGAAGTGCGTGCCAGCCTGTTACCCGAGGACAAGGTTGCAGCGGTCGATGAATTGCTGCGGCGCGAAGGTCAGGTGGCCATGATCGGCGACGGTGTCAACGACGCGCCGGCGCTGGCGCGCGCCACGGTGGGTATCGCCATGGGCGGTGCCGGTACCGACGTGGCACTGGAGACAGCGGATGTCGCCCTGATGGCTGACGACCTGTCAAAGCTGCCGTTCGCCGTGGGCCTGTCACGCGCCGCCCGGCACATCATTCGCCAGAACTTATGGCTTTCGCTCGGAATCGTGGCGCTGTTGATCCCTGCAACACTTACTGGCCTAGCGGGTATCGGCCCGGCGGTCATCGTCCATGAGGGCTCGACGCTGGTGGTGGTGTTCAACGCCCTGCGCCTGCTGGGTTACCCGGAACGAGCTGTGTGACGGTTGGGGGAAGAGAGCATGGCACCATGATTGATGGCTGAGTCGCGATATCTGTCTGTTTATCAACCGCACCCGGGCGCTTGGATATCCGGTTACCGGTTATTGCAATAATTGAATGAATCCTCAGTTTTTCTCGTTCTTTGGTCTGAACTCCGCTGTTTTTGCAATATGTGGCTATGGTGGCGACATATACAGCTTAAGCTGGTGCCTGAACTGTCAGGATCGGGTTCAGGGTTCGCTGAAAGGAGAAAGCGGCGGATGCAGGTAGTACAACAACAGGATTTCAGGACGCTGGTGGATAACCATCCCAGGGCGATCATGCTGTCCACGACAGAACCACGAATCGCCTACGTCAATAGGATGTTTCGCGCTGTCACCGGATACCAGGCAGATGAAGTTCTCGGGCAGTCGCCTTCGTTACTGAGTTCGGGCCTGCAATCGCCCGAGTTCTATCAGGCTATGTGGGAAAGTCTTGAGCGACACGGTCGCTGGGAGGGACTGATCTGGAACCGCCGAAAGAACGGCGAGACCTATCCCCAGTGGCTGACAATCTATCCCGTGGAGCGGGGAAATCGTCGATTCTGGGCCGGTGTGTTCACGGATGTTGGCGATGTGGCGGCGGGCGACGAGCGTCTGGCCTCGCTGGCTTACTACGACCCCCTCACCGAGCTGCCGAACCGCGCCCTGTTCCAGGAGTTCCTCAAGGCCCGTGTGGCCCAGCGCGCCCGTGACAGTCGCCGGTTCGCCGTGCTGTTCGTGGATCTCGATTTCTTCAAATCGGTTAATGATCTCCACGGCCACGAATGCGGTGATCGCGTGCTGCAGCACGCCGCCCACTGTATCCAGAGCGTTCTGAGAAGGGGGGACGTGGTGGCGAGGCTGTCGGGTGATGAGTTTTCGGCCATTATAGAGTTGCAGTCCGGGGACGATCTGGAGGGTGTGTGTCAGCGCATGATCCATATTTTCCAGGCCCCGATGGTGATTGATCATCGTGAGTATTTTCTTTCAGCTTCCGTTGGCGCAGCGGTTTATCCGGAGCACGGTAACACCGGCAGCGAGCTGCTGCAGAACGCCGACAGGGCCATGTACACGGCAAAGCTCGCTGGCCGGGCCTGTTATCGTCTCTACAGCGAAGTGGACACGGAGCAGGGACGGCATGAACAGCGCCTGTCGGAGGCCCTGATGGCTTCCCTGAAAACCGCCCCGGAAGAATTCAGTGTTGTCTATCAGCCCCAGTACCGGCTTGACAGTGGTCGCATCGCGGGTCTGGAGGCGCTGTTGCGCTGGCGGCATCCGCGGTTCGGTGTTGTCTCACCCGCCGAGTTTGTCCCTGTTGCCGAACAGCGTGGCCATATACACGAGCTCACGGGGCATTTGGTTCGCTGCATCCTCGCCGACCTCCCGGACTCTCCGGGTGTGCTGCCCCGGGGCCTTCGGCTGGCGATCAATATCTCTGCCCGACAGATCACCGATTCGCGTCTGGAGGGGCTGCTCGATCCGCTCTTCTGCCGCATCCGGCAGATAGGCTGGTCGCCGGAAATCGAGATTACCGAAACCCACCTGATGAACCTTTCCCGGCAGTGCCTGGACCGGTTGCGGGAATTCGGCCAGCAGGGAGTGGGTGTGGCGATTGACGATTTCGGAACCGGTTACTCGTCACTGGCCTACCTTCATACCCTGCCGGTTCAGGTGCTCAAGATTGACCGGCAGTTCACCTGGCGGCTCGGCGGCCAGTCCGGGGATTCGCGGATTGTCGCGGCGATTCTGGGGATTGCCGAGGCGCTCGGCCTGGAGGTGGTTGCAGAGGGCATCGAGAATGAAGATCAGCACAGCCGGTTGCGTGAACTGAAATGTCACCGGGGGCAGGGATTCCTGATGGCCAGACCGGTGCCCTGGCAGGCGTTGGGTAGCGCACTGGTTGATTAACATCAATAACAGGCAAAAAAAGCGCCGGCTTCAGGGTGTTTTGCAACATCCGGCTACTGGAAACGCCCGGGTTGCCCTGATAGTGGGTAAAAACCAATTTCCTACCGGACCCTATGCCAAACAAAGCAGCTGATCAAGAACTTAAAGCACCTGATCAAGAACTTGATGCCTATCTGCGACTCAACCGGGCGTCTCCCCGAGAGTGGCTTGTTGCCCTGCGAGCGCTCTCCGGCTGGGATGGTGTGGAGTGCCGCCTGGGCACAGGCGGTGGCACGGCCGGAGCCCTGTCGGCGCTGACGTCCGGCCTGGGCAGGGTGGTTTGTATCCATGCCAGCCAGGACATGGAGATCACCGGCCGGAGCGCGCCAGGTCCGGTGCTTCTGCTGCCGCGGGCCGGCGATCCGGCGATCTCTCGGCAGGACAAGCCGTGGCAGCCCATGCTGCATTTAATGGCCGCCCGATCCTCAGACCGGTTCAGACTGCGCCTGCCCCGGAATGGCCGGGTCATGATCCTCCGGCCGGCAGCCGGAATTCCGGACAGCCTGATCAGAGACGAAGGCGGCAAACGCCTTGCCGACTGCCAGGATCTGATCACGGCGTATCTGCTTAACTCGCCCTTTTTCAGGGACGACGCTCACGCAAGAGAGCTGACCGATGACCTCTTCCGACAACTGGCGGCGACGGCGAGCAATGAGGGCGCGCCACCTCGCAGACGCCCCGGACTTGATCGCCGGATAGTCCGGATGATCGAAAAAATCCGGCAGGAACCTGCCTGGGACTTCAACCTGCGGGAGCTGGCCAGCCATTCCGGCGTCAGCGAGCGAAACCTCTACTACCTGATGAAGCGGGAAACCGGGACGACGCCCTACCGGTTTTACCAGCGCAACCGGTTGATCAGGGTGCGGCGCAGGCTGGTGGACTGCCAGTGTGAGGTGCCCCACATTTCCTGGTATGCAGCTGATGAGGGCTTCTCTCACCTTGGCCGGTTCGCGGCCCTCTATCGGGAGCATTTTGGAGAGCTGCCCAGTGAGACCGTGCAGTGGCGTCGCANCCTCCGGCACCGGAAGCCAGTCTCTGCCCCGGCNCTGGCGCNGGACAGAATTCCGGAACGGCAATAAAAAGCCCGGCCACTGTNCAGTGAGCCGGGCTTTTTTCCGGTTGCCGGATTTAGTGAGCCNTTGCCGGCTTGCCGTTATCGTCACCACCGGGTGTGTCCGAGTACTCGTCGGCTCCCGAACCATGATGGTCACGCCCCAGCAGGATATAGAACGCGGGCAGTACGAAGATGGTAAACAGCGTGCCGATACCGAGGCCAGCGCTGATGGTCAGGCCAATGGCAAAGCGGCTTTCCGCCCCCGGGCCGATCGCAATCAACAGGGGCACCATGGCAAAGATCAGCGCCAGGGATGTCATGATGATCGGCCGCAGACGGATCGCGGCGGCTTCCACCACGGCATCAAACTTGTTCAGTCCACGTTCCTTCTGCAGCTGATTGGCAAACTCGACAATCAGGATGCCGTTCTTGGACACCACGCCGATCAGCGTGATCAGCCCGACCTGGGTGTAGATGTTCATGGTGGCGAAGCCGAGCACGATGAATGCCATGGCGCCGGCGACCGACATGGGTACCGAGACCAGAATGATGAACGGATCGCGCCAGCTCTCGAACTGGGCCGCCAGAACCAGGTAGATCACCAGCAGCGACAGGAAGAAGGTCACCATCAGGGCGCTGCCCTGGGTAGCAAGCTGGCGGCTCTGGCCGGTGTAGTCATACGTGAAGCCCTGAGGGAAAGCCTCTTCCGCTGTCTGTTCCATGAAATCCATGGCGGTACCGGCGGCAACGCCGGGCATGACCACACCCTGGAGGGTCAGCGAGTTTTGCTGGTTGAACTGGGTCCGGTTTGACGGCTCAACCTCCTGGCTGAAGCTCACGACGCTCCCCAGTGGCACCAGCTCTCCGTTGTCGGCACGGATGTAGTACTCATTGAGCGCCTGGGCGTCCAGACGGAACCGCTGGTCAACCTGCGGAATCACCTGGTAAGAGCGCCCTTCCATACTGAACCGGTTGATGTAACCGCCTCCCAGCATGCTCGACAGGCTCTGGCCAACGTCCTGCATCGACAGACCCAGATCCGCAACCCGGTCCCGGTCCACATTGATGCGGGTAATCGGGCGGTCGAAGTTGATGGACTTCTGCAGGAACATGAAGTTGCCGCTGGCCATGGCCTTACCCAGCATTTCGTCGGCCACCTGGTCCAGTTGCTCGTAACTGCTGCCCGTGGTGATCACGAACTGGAAGGGCAGCCCGCCACCAGAGCCGGGCAGGGACGGCCGCGGGAATACGGCGGTCTGCAGACCGGTGACCTTCTTCAGCTCGGCGTCCAGCAGCGGCTGGGCTTCGAACTGGCTGATGTTCCGTTCGCTCCAGGGCGCCATCTTGAAGCCGCCGAATACCGCGTTCGGGCCAGTGATGCCGATGATCATGAAGTCTTCGTTGTAGCCCGGAACCGCAGACATGCGCGCCTGAACTTCATTACCATGCTCGAGCAGGTAATCGAGGGTTGAGGTCTGGGGCCCGAGGCCCTGGTAGAACAGGATGCCCTGATCCTCGGTGGGTGCCAGTTCGTTCTGACTCATCGCTACCATGAAGTAGATGGACACAAGTACCACAACTGCAAAGAACACCACCACCGACCTGGTCTGCATCAGCGAGCTCAGGGCAGACTTGTAACCCGCCGCCAGGCCGTTGAAGGTGCGCTCGACAAGGCCTTCGAATTTCCCGGCGTTGCCGTGAGACTTCAACACCTTCCCTGACAGCATGGGGGAGAGTGTCAGGGCGACAATACCTGAAATGACAACGGTGCCGGCCAGGGTGAAGGCGAACTCCGTGAAGAGTGAACCGACCAGACCACCCATAAAGCCAATGGGGGCATAAACCGCCACCAGCGTTGTGGTCATGGCAATGATTGGCACCGCCATCTCCCGCGCGCCTTTGATTGCCGCCTCAAAGCGGGATTCGCCCTGCTCGATGTGGCGATGCACGTTCTCAACCATGATGATGGCGTCATCCACTACCAGGCCGATGGCCAGCACCAGGGACAGCAGGGTGAGCAGGTTCAGGGAAAAGCCGAACATCAGCATGATGAAGGCGCCACCAACCAGTGACAGTGGCACGGCGACGGACGGCACGATGGACGCGCGTACCGAGCCAAGGCACAGGAATACCACCACCAGAACGATAACCATGGCCTCCAGCAGCGTCTGGATCACCTCATTGATGGAGTCCTCAATAAAGTCAGAGGCGTCATAGGCCAGCCGCACCTCCAGGCCGGAGGGCAACTGGCTCTCGATATCGGGCAGCTCGCCCTTCACCAGGCCGGCGACGGTCAGGGGGTTGGCGCCGGGGGCCAGCTCAATGGCCACGTAGGTGGCTGGCTGCCCCTTATACAGGGCCAGTTGATCATAGGTTTCGGAACCGAGCTCGACGCGAGCAATATCCCGCAGCCGGATCTGGGTGCCATTCGCCTGTTTGACGACCAGATTCCGGAACTGGTCCGGATCGGCGACATCGGTGTCGCTGGTCATGCTGATCTCGGTGTAGGTGCCTTTGGTGTTACCGACGGCGGCCTGATAGTTGTTGGCGCGCAGCCTGGCCACCACTTCCGGGGGTGTCATATCCACCGCGGCCAGGCGTTCGGGGTCCAGCCAGACCCGAAGGGCGAATTTCCGGCCCAGCAACTCGGCTTTGCCGACACCGGAGAGCGCCTGAAGCCGGGGCTGGACAACCCGGGTCAGGTAATCGGTGATCTGGGGCACGGCCAGCTCGGTACTGTAGAAGGCAATGTACATCAGCGCCGTGGAATCGCCGGTGGTAGAGGTGATCACCGGGTCCTCGGCTTCGGAAGGCAGCACATTGCGCTGGCTGGCGACCTTGGCCTGAATCTCCGCCAGGGCCGCGTTGGCGTCATAGTTCAGCACCATCTTGGCTTCGATGGTGGAGACGCCCTGGGAGCTGGTGGAGGTCAGGTAGTCGATACCACTGGCTTCGGCGATCGCCTGTTGCAGGGGGGTGGTGATAAAGCCCTTGATCAGATCTGAGCTGGCACCCGGATAGGCGGTTGTCACCGTCACAGTGGTGCTCTCGAGTTCCGGGTACTGTCGAATCTCCATTTCCATGGCGGCCCTTGCGCCAAGGAGCAGAATCAGCAGGCTGACCACCGTCGCCAGTACCGGGCGGTGGATAAAAATGTCAGTGAAGCGCATTACTCAGGTGCCTCCTGCTGCTCTTCATCCTGAATGGTGACCTTTTGCCCGGCGCGCAGCCGCAGCAGCCCCTTGGCGACAACGGTCTCACCCGCTTCCAGGCCGGAAAGCACGGCGACGCGGGTGTTCCGGGTCTCACCGGTGGTGACGGTGCGTCGGCTGACCACCTGATTACCCTCATCGTTTTCCTCAACAACGAACACAAAGTCGCCGTAGGTGTTGTAGGAGATTGCGGTCCGCGGCACGGTTACGACGTCATTGTCTCCCGGTTGCCGGGTCAGGACCGTTGCAAACATGCCCGGGCGCAGCAGGCCCTCGGGATTATCCAGGGTGGCGCGAACGCGAACGGTCCGGGTCTCCGGGTTGACCGACGTGTTAATGGCGCTGACCGCGCCCTCGAAATCCTGCCCGGGCACCGCCGCCACTTTGACGACCACCGTATACCCCGGTTTCGCGTTTGGCAGGTTTTTCTCGGACAGCGTGTAATCCACATAGATCGGATCAAGCATGTTGATCTCGACAATAGGGGTGCCGGTGGCAATGTATTCGCCCTGGTCGACCATCCGGATGCCGAGGGTGCCATCGAACGGAGCGCGGATGATTTTCTTGCTGAGCTGGGCCTCGGCTTCGTTAACCCGGGCCCGGGCGGCATCGAAGTTGGCCTTGGATTCATCGTACTGGGACTGGGACACGGCGCGCCTGGGAAGCAGGTCGGAAACCCGCTTGAACTCCTGCTCCGCCAGCTGTGCCTCGGCGCGGCGTGTGCGCAGGGCCGCCTCGTCGATGGCAGCATCGATGCGGATCAGTATGTCACCCCGTTCAACCACATCACCGGACTCGAAATTGATGGTCTCAACAACACCGGGCACCTCGTTGGCAACTTCAATGCCGTTAACCGCCTCAATGCTGCCCACGGCCTTGATGGCGGGTGTCCAGCTTTCGGTCTGTGCCTTGGTTGCGGAGATCTGAGCGGGCGGCTGCGGCTGGGACATCTGCTCTTGCATCTGGCCAAACTGATAGAACTTGTAGCCAAAGATGCCTCCGAGCACCACGCCGAGAAAAATGATGACGATCAGAAAGCGGGAAGCAGTGCGCATAGTTCAGGTCCTGGAAATCTGAGTCCGGTCGTTGCGATTCATGCATCGGTGAATAAGGGGAGGCTGGCGATCTCCGTTCCCTTGTCGATCCATTGCCGAGCCATTGCGCGACGACGGACTGATTGAATACATGAATCATTGATGTTTGACAAAGCATAGCATCCTACAAAATTCAGGTCACCATTGTCACCGGGTTGTAAGTATTTCTCGCCAGGATTCCTTATGGCGTCCCGGCAAGCTTCATAAACCGTCCGAATAAGCACTCAATTCCGCAGTCGATAGGCAAGGCTCGCCTTTTTTTATGAATAATTCGGGCTGATAAAAAAGCTCAAACGCTATAGTAGAGAAAATGGGTAAACAAAAATGGGGCGCTGAAGGCCCCGTTTTTAGTTTTTCTGAGAAATGTTCAGGCGAACAAGTCGGAGCAGGTATCACGCTCTTCCTGAAGCTCTTTTTCAGACGCCTTCATTTGCTTGTTGATAAACTCGCTATTTTCAAGGCCAGTCACTATTTTCCAGTCGCCATTTTGGCAGGTAACCGGGTAGGAATAAATCAAGCCTGCTTCAATACCATAAGAACCGTCCGAATAAACCGCCATAGAAACCCAGTCGCCTTCTTCGGTACCCAGTACCCAGCTGCGCATGTGATCAACTACGCCGTTAGCGGCAGAAGCCGCAGAAGAAGATCCACGTGCTGCGATTACCTCGGCGCCGCGCTTGGCGACCTTGGGCATAAATTCATTATTAACCCAGTCCGAATCGACCATGTCAGTGGCCGCTGCGTTGTCGACTGTGGTGTGTGTGATGTCGGGAACCTGAGTGGTCGAGTGATTGCCCCATATCGTCATTTTCCTTATCCCGCTCATGGCTTTGCCGGTTTTTGCCGCAAGCTGATAAATGGCGCGATTGTGGTCGAGGCGTGTCAACGCGGTAATGTTACGAGGATTGAGGTTAGGCGCATTTTTCATCAGGATATAGGCGTTAGTGTTTGCCGGGTTGCCAACGACGCAAATTTTCATGTTGGCACTGGCAACATCGTTGATGATTTTACCCAGGGTACTGAAAATTTTACCATTGTCTTTTAACAAGTCAGCACGTTCCATGCCGGGGCCGCGCGGTTTGGCGCCGACCATCAAACCGTAATCAGCGTCTTTGAAGGCAACCGCGGGGTCGTCGGTGCAGACGACTTCCTGAAGCAAAGGAAAGGCGCAATCGTTGAGCTCCATTTTAACCGCTTCCAGCACCTTAAGCGCCGGCGTTATTTCTAATAATTGCAGGATGACCGGCTGATCGTTACCCAGCATCTCGCCCGAGGCGATTCTAAAAAGTAGAGAATAACAGATCTGACCGGCTGCACCGGTAACGGCAACGCGTACGGGTTGTTTCATGGTAATAATCCTCTGAGATAAGAAAGGACGATAAATAAGTGATTTTAGGGTTAAAACCGGCGCGATTTTATCATACTAATCCAAAACTTTGTATCCGGACATCAGTCACTCAAACTACGCGGCGTATATGGATTACGCAAGTCATTGGTAGAATAGCAATTTTAAAATAGCGTGTAGATATTTCCAGATAACATTGTGAGTGATGTTGGTATCTTTGCTGTAAGCCCATAAATCAGCACCTACATTCCAGCCCTGAGGTTGAACCCATAAACCTCCGCAAAAACCTCATGCGGCAGCCGTCCGGGACGGGCTTGTTGTTTCTCGCGAACCTTCCGGCTCAGGCGCTTCAAGGTATCGCTGGGTTGGGCGCGCTCCGATTCCGGTAGTGGTTCGGACCAGCGCTGCACCCCGTATTGGGTTGCCCCCTGGGCCTGGATGACCCAGGCCTGGATGTCCTCCCAGAGAACGAACACTGGGTCGTCGGAATCCGACGGCACCAGGCACACCTCCCGGCGCTGGCGATTGAAGCGGGTGGGGACGACGCCTTGGAGTTTGAAGTAGGAGAACCGGGGTAATAAGGCTATTAAAAGGCCGAACAGAGTGAAACCCATACCGTAAGGAATACCAAACAAAACAGCATCCCAAAAAGACATAACTGCATCTGTGAGCCCCCTCACCCCAGACCAATCCCCCAAAAAAGATCGTGATGGGAAAAACCACACAAGTAATAACAAGCATGACCATAGGACCACCGATGGTTACTTGCCAACTAAGCACATTAGGCGTGAAGGCATCCAGCTCCAGGTATTCATTACGAACATCCGCGACGATATGACTGTGGTCAACGGGAGGCAGACCAGTAGGTAGCGGCAAGGGTGACAGGTAGTTAACTGTGCCACTTGCAACGTATCCAGAACCGGAGCCATGGACCGAACCCAGGTTTCTGGATGTTTAGTCCATGGCGTCCAGCCGGTTTCCGGCTGAACGCGCCAGCACGCAAGGGAGACCTTATGCTGGGGCAGTTGACTGATGGGGCGATTGAGGGCATTCGCCGGCAGGCCGTGGCAGTTCAGGTAGAAACCCCGGGGCTCCCCTTCCGCCTGGCCATTTTGAGTCAGTGTGATGGCACTACCGGTTTGCTCCAGTGCCTCTATATACTCGTCCAGCGTTAGCGGTTGTTCCCGGTCAGCAGGTCCAGGTCTTTCTGGGCATGAATGTAAACCTGTTCTTTGTCCGCTTCGTCTTCGAGTCTCAGTTCGTTGCTGCCTTCGCCCTTGTAGCGGTAGTGCCAGCCTTCTTCGGCCGACAGACGCTCGAGAAAGGCCAGATCCAGCCGGCCATGGAACAGGCTCGACAGCGATTCGGTCAGCTCAAGGCCAACCACCGCGAAGAAATCCCGGGGACGTCCGCCAATGCGGGCGGTGAACTGCAGTCCATTGGCCTGGGGCATGTCTTCGGTCCTTGAAGATCGGATGTTTTATTTTGGGGGGTTATCGATGAATCGATCACCGGTTCCGTGGTGAAGCACCCAAAATATGATCGGAAAGTATCAATCCTTGGGCGAAAAATCTACCCTGGCTGTCACGAATCAAGCGGTAACACCTGCTCGCCCCGAAGACCCGCCTCAATCGCCTGATCCACCAGCCTCAGTAGCCCCACCCCGGTCGGTTTTATGAACCTGCGGCATGGGGCCAGGTACTTCACTTACCGAAGTGTCGATGTGTAAATTGTGCCTCCAGGACACCCTGTACACCGGGGCGAATAATCTGCAAATTGATGTGGTATACCTCATTATCTGGAATATTGAAGTAATTTCCATAGGTTACGCTATCGGCAATGGGCATGGGGTCGAACTTTTTCTTCTTGCTGCCCTGGCCGATCTCCATTACGCCGCCGGTCACCTGTGCATCCTCAATGCGCTTCCCGGTGGCATTGTCAAACAGGGCCACGACCACGTGATCGCGGTGGCCTTTGGCCGGTAAACCGCCATGCATACTGGCTTCCGGATGCTCGCTGGGGTGGCCCTGGACAATCTGCGGTGGTATCACGCCCAGATAGATTGCCACACCATCGATCACCTGGAAATTCTCCGGGGCATCTGCCGCTGCGGTTATGCTGCTAAGACTGCTCAGGCCGATCACCAAAAATACAGCTGCCCAGAATGTTTTCACCGAGTATATGTGCATACCTTGTTCTCCTAGCTTTAGTTGACAGAGTTGTTTGCTTCCGGCGCCCGCAGGAACCAGAGCTGATACAGTGAGATCAGGATTTGTGCCCCCCACGCCAGCCCGAGCAGCACACCAGATGCCACCACGGTGTAAGCGTAGAACGGGTCCCACTTGGTAAGAAACCAGGCCAGGATATCGGCGAAGATTGCCACGAAGGGCGAAACCATCAGCGTCGTCTTGAGCCACTCAGCCAAAGCGGAGAGACGAAAAATGATTCCGATTCCCAGCGCGACGAGACCGATGCCGAACAAGTGGATATGTGATAGCTTCATCAGTGTATGCAGGGATTCGCCGGTATCTACCTCCGCCACCTGCCTGATACCCTTATAGGTGGACAAATCTGGCACATTCAATCCTGAGGCGGGGCTGTGGCATTGCAGACAGCTTTTTTCCAGGATAGGACGTATATCGGCATCATACCTTTTCTCGGATCCTTCATCCTTCAACCAGGCTACGATCTGGTCGCGATCCTCGAGTTGCTGGATGTACCCGGCCATCGGGCCACGGATCGCTGCCTCCAGTCGCGTTCCACTGCGGTTCCCATAGTAGTTGTCGACAATGTCCTGCATGGACAAGCCCGGTTCGCCGTCATGCCCTTCATGGCTGGTATACAGGTAGGTTAGCGCCATCAGATAACCAATACCGATAAGCAGCAGAAACGATGTGTAAAGCAGTTTCTCGCTCACCGGGCAATCATAGAACGTACGATGTGCGGTTAATTCCATTCCCAACTTCTCCTTCAGGCCCTTCCTGATTTGGGCTTTTCTTCGCTGATTGCCAGCGCTTTGCGCTGCGCCAACCCGGTGTTTTCATTGTCTTTGCCAGGATCCCCCGTTGCTGGAGGCAACGGGTATTCACTTTGCCGGTCACGCCGGCATCTGTCCATAATTCGCCGGAAAACCGGGGCATCTATTTTTCCGGGAAAACCGGTACTTCCAATACAGGCGTGTCACGAGTCTGTGCTCTGGGTGTCGGTTATTATGTGGATATCCCGCTGCGGGAATGGAATCTGAATCCCCGCCTCGCGCAATGTCCGGGTGATGGCAGCATACACCTCATGAGATAGCGGCATGATGTCGAGCATGGATTTCACGAACACTCTCATTTCAAAGTTGATGCTGCTGTCCGCCAGTGCTACGCAGAACACCGACGGAGGCGGGTCTTTGACCACCCTGCTGTTGGCCGTGGCGACATCGTTGAGCAGGCTTTGGACCGTGTCGATATCCGAACCGTAGGCCACGCCCACCCGCACGATGACACGGGTAATGGAATCCGACAGTGTCCAGTTGGTGAGGTCCTGGGTCACAAAGGTCTTGTTGGGAACAATCTGCTCTTTCCGGTCCCAGTCGATCAGCGTGGTTGCCCGGATACGGATGCGCGCAACGGTGCCGGTTGTTCCACCCACGGTCACAGTATCACCCACACGAATGGGCCGTTCGAACAGGATAATGATGCCTGAGACAAAATTGGCAACGATTTCCTGTAATCCGAAACCGAGCCCCACGCCCAGCGCGGCGACCAGCCACTGGAGCTTGGACCACTGGGCGCCAAGGGCGCCGAAGGTCACCACAACGCCAACGATGATGATCACATAGGTGACCAGCGTCGTGATGGCATAGCCAGTGCCCGGCGCGAGCTTCATTCGGCTGAGCAAGGCCACTTCCAGGGTGCCCGGCAAGTTACGGGCCGCCAGAATCGTTGCCAAACCGAACAATAGCGATAGCAACAGATCTTCCAATGTTACCACCTGGGCCTGGCCCCCTTCGGTCAGTGGCGCAATGGTCCAGAGCGTGATTTCATTCAGGAACCGGAAGGCGGGAAAGACATTGGCCCAAAGCAGCCAGAGGCCGACGGCGGTCAGCGCCCCGGCAAGTATCCGCAACAACGCCTTGCTCTGGCTGCTGATGGCCTGCAGGTCCATCTCCGGCATGTCCAGCGTCGTCGGCAGCCCCTCTCCGGATGCATCGGCGGCTTCTCTTGCCGCCGCCAGTTCCTGCTGGGCGGCGCGTTTCTCTCTCAGTCGCTCAAGCGCCATTCGCCGCTCCCGCACTGAAAGTGCTCTCAGGGCCAGGTAGTAAAGCAGGGCGACGATGGCCACCCAGCAGGTGGTTAAAAACAGGGTGCCCTCAAGCTGGACTGCCGTGTAATGGTAGCCATAGAGCGAAAACGCCATGAGAACGAGTGGTGTGGCGACAACAGCCAGATAGATCAGCCGCGGCATCAGGGGCGCCCTGCCCTCAACTTCTCGCGCCAGACGGGGTTTCAGAACCCGGTGGGCGAACAACGACAGCGCAATGGACGCCAGTGCGAAGATGACACGTCCCAGGCTGTCCCGGAACGACTCTCCGATGGCGGCCTCGGTCAAGGGTGTCAGCATTGCCGCTGGCACCATAACAAACATCAGCCTGGGCATACCACGGCGGATGGCCTTGAGGGTGTCGGCACGCCACTTGAAGTGGCGTTCGCCAAGCCCGCCGGAACGGGAAACCTGGTAAACCATGCTGAGCAGAAAAAACAGAAATGCGGCGTTCCGGAGCCCAGTGGACAGCGCCGCGCCAAACTCTCCCCCCTGCGAGACCAGTAGCGCCAGAAACGCCAGCGCAACCGTGCCCATCAGAGCCAGGGCGATGGAGTAACCCAGGCCCGCAAAGGTATGGCGGGCGTGATCCCGGGCGACGTTGCCAATAGTCTCCCCTGTTGCTTCCAGCGCGCGCCGGGTCCTGGCTCTGGTGGTCACAAGCGCCGCCAGAAGTAATGCCAATATCACCAACGGAACCGGATGGGTCCGCAATGCCTTCGGCGTTGACTGCAATAGCTCGTACCACCGGGTGGGGCTCAGCAACCACGCAACGGCGGCAGCCAGCTCTGAGAAAGACTGAACCCGTATGGGGTCGGTGCTGGGCAGCCAGAACAGTCGCTGCCGCAACAGGGACTGATAGGCGATAATGAGCTCCTGGGTGGCATTGACCGACACAAAGTAGTCATTCAGCACTTCAAGATGGGCCGTTACGGCTGTACCGAGTTTCGCCAGAAGGTCCGCCCGGCGCTGAGCCAGGCGATCATTGGCTATAGCTGATGGCTGCAGGAGGGCATCGAACTCCTCCAGCCGGAACTGCTCCATGCGTGCCGCCTCCAACTGACTTTTGATGGTTGTCGTCAGGTTGTCGGCCAGGTGCTGCCGTTCCAGCCGGTCCAACCGGCGGCGAAGCAGGTTGGCATAATCTTCGGTCAGGTCCAGACCGGCGGTTTGAAGCCGCCGTTGCAGCCCCTGGTGCTCAGCATCCAGTCGCTTCCGCCAGGTTTCAGCAAAGGCAAGTCGTTCCCGTGTATCCTCCAGCGCCTGTTGTCGCTGTGTCAGTGCTTCCTCCAGCGAACGGATCTCTGCCTGTATACCCGACCGGGACTCTGACAACTCCTCAATCGCCACCGGTGCGGGCGTTTCTGGAGCGTTCGGAACCTCGATGGGGGAAAGCTCAGACATCCCGGGCTCTGCGCTGTCTGCCCCCGGTGCAAAACATGACAGAGTCAACGCTAAAATCAGGTACGCGGAAACAGCGCGATAACGCATCGCAGTTCCATGCTGAGTTCGTTTCTTGGTCATCAGCATTCTCACTTACCAGCGCTCATTCGCAAACATAGAGCACTGATATTAAATAAGAAAATAAGGTGATCCGGAAGGAAGTCTCCAGCGGAAAAGGGTGCTTTTTGTCGCAAGCCATAAAAATAAAAGAACAAACCCAAATCCGTGGGGATAACAGTGCGTCAAAAACGCAGCGTCCAGGGCAGTATATTTGATCTTTAGCAAGAGCACGAGATCGGACGCGAACCCGGGGCGATGTCCGGTTGGTCGGACCCGCACAAACAGACGGCCACCCCGGTTTGCCGGTTTCCAGAGCAGAGGCGCTGGTAATGCGACAGGAGACAGTGACAGAATTACGACCGTACTCAAGGTAAGGATCAACCATGCAGTGGATTCTGGGAATCGCGTTGGCAGCCGCCGTGTTTGTGATTCTGAAGCAGTGGGGCGCGTTGTCCGCCGAGAAGAAAAAGGCCGCTACCTGGAAAGTTGTCCTGGTGGTGGGTGGCGCCCTTCTGTTTTTTATGGTTCTGACGGGTCGCATCCAAGTGCTGACCGCCGCAGTGGCTGCCGTTATTCCACTGTTGCGCAAGCTGCCGGCGTTGCTGAAATACGCCCCAGCCCTAAACTGGATGTTTGCGGACAAGCGGCAGGGTGGGGGCGCCGGGCAGGAAAACCGGCAGTCGGATCCGGCCAGTGAGCTGAGTGGCCAGATGTCGGTGCGCGAAGCCCGTGACGTCCTCGGAGTGAAAGCCGGCTGTTCTGAAGAGGACATCGTGATGGCCCATCGCCGGCTGATGCAAAAGCTTCACCCTGACCGGGGGGGTAACGATTACCTCGCCGCCAAACTCAACGAAGCCAAGCAGGTTCTGCTGGGCAAACGCAAAGCCTGAGGTCAGGGCAGAAGGTCGACCCTGACCTCAAAGCTCCGGTTGTCGGAGCGGCTGCTGTTCACCTGATAGGTGATTCCGCTGCGTTCCCCGGCCGAGCTGGTTGCTGTGCTGCCCAGTGACACCCACTGCCCTGGCTCGACCCGTCGGGTGGTGACCACGGCTTCGGTTTCATAGCCGTCCAGACTCGCCGGGTCCTCCTCGAACGAAACAATGCTCAGCTCAACCGCCTGATTGGAAATTACCTGCGGGCTGACCAGAAACCCGCTTCGGGTTTCAACCTGCTCAAGGAAGGCGGCCGGATTCCGGCCACCCCGGACGGCGACCGGAATTGTCCGGATCTGGCCTGAAGTGATATGGGCGGACTGGCCATCCTGCATAACCAGCGTTCTCTCCTGGGTGCTGCCGGTACTGGTCACGCGCCGCTGTGCCGAAAGTTCCACCCGGTCCCCGGACGCAGAAATACCGGCTCCCGACCGCTTGCCCCCTGTATCGGTTCTGGAGCGAACGGTAATCCGGAGCTGAACCGGCGCGACATCAAGGGTCTCAACGAGCCTTCCTATTTCATCCAGCAGCTCTGGCTCGCCGCGAACCACCAGTTGTGCCCCCCGAGCGGTGACAGCGACGGAAGAACCCTGGTAAAGCTGGCGAACCTGTGCCGCCACATCCTCCGCGGACCGGTTGTTGAGCTGGTAGTCCCGGGTCTCCGCCTGGGCCACGGCGCGGCCTGAACACAAGCCGAGGAGTGCGGCCAGCAAGAGGTATAGCGGGTATCGTCCAGAATGTGCGGTCATTGCTCGCTCCCAACCGTACTGCCGGAACTGACAAATTCCGGCACACGGGTTGCCAAGTTGAAAACCGGGGGGTATAGATTGAAAAGCATGAAGACGACGCACGCGATCTGTCAATTGAATGTTCTGCAAGTTTTCGGCGCCAGGCTGCCACCGGAATCAAAAAGCCCCGACTGGTAGCCCAGCCGGGGCTTTTTGATTCTGACGCAGGAAAACGGGAACACTGACATAAACATGCCCTTGAACACCGAACTGACAGACGAGACAGCGGAGTCTTTGGCTCTGCATCGACAGGAAGTTGTTCTGCCGATGCCGACCGGCTTCAAGAACGGCACCGATGGCGGTATTGCCGTTGCAACAGATGCCATGAGATCGGCCAGCCATCCACACCACCACCTGGGAGTGTCCGCAACCGGAGTGCCAGCTGGATATCAGCCGGGAGGTGATGGCTCAGCGCCGGGCCGGCAACCGCCATATTTGCGGCTTGATGCTGGAGAGCTTCCTGGAATCGGGCCGTCAGAACGATGGTGAGGACTTGCGTTACGGCTGCTCGATTACCGATCCGTGCCTGGGGTGGGCCCAGACGGAGGCTCTGATCCGCTCACTGTAGACAACAGTAGCTGGCCGGCCAGCACAAGCAGTACGCCACCCATTAACCGGTCCAGCCAGTGGCCAATGCGATTGAAGCTCCTGCGTACCCGCGGCAGGGTGAAGAAAACGGCTACCATGGCGAACCAGAGCCCGGTTGCCAGCGCCATATAAAGGCCATATCCGACCGAACCTTCTTCGGTTCCCGGGCTCCGGGAATGCCCCTCAGGAGACTGTTGTTATGAACAAACGAAAAGTGGAGCGGGTTGATGATGGTGTTGCCATTACTCTTTCCGATGGCACTGGCGGCGAAAAAACCGAGATGTTCGATTACCTGCTGGCGGCGACCGGACGCCGCTGGCCGTCGTCTTCACCGATCCACAGATTGCCACCGTGGGGCTGACCATCAATCAGGTGGATGAACGCTGTCACGGCCGCTTTGCGGTCGGTGAGGTGTCCTTTGAAGACCAGGGCCGGAGCCGCGTTATCGGAAAGAATTGCGGGCTACTCAGGGTATATGGTGAGCACGGCAGTGGTCTGTTCATGGGCGCGGAGATGTTCGGCCCGGCGCCGGAGGAAGGCTGCACTGATTGCGGGCCGGGAATCTGAACCGGCTCCAGTATGGATAAAACAGTACTATCGGGGGTATTGGCGAACTAAACTTCACAAATTTCAGTGATCTGGCTTACGATTAACGGGTCAATTTTTCATTCGCTGTCAAGGAGACACGCTATGGGTAAGAACTTTATTGGTCTGGATACCGAGAAGACCGCAAAACTTGCAGACTCGCTCAACGAGCTGCTATCCAATTACCAGATTTTTTACATGAACGTGCGCGGGTACCACTGGAACATCAAGGGTGACAACTTTTTCGAGCTGCATGTGAAATTTGAAGAGCTCTACGACGATCTGCTGTTGAAAATCGACGAGATTGCCGAGCGGGTGCTCACTCTTGGCCATCGTCCTGCCCATGCCTACAGCACCTACATCGAACGCTCCGAGGTGCCCGAGCGCAAGGATGTTTCCGATGGTAAGGACGCCATGGAGAACATCGTAGACAGTTTTGCCAAGCTGATTGGCAAGCAACGTGCACTGCTCAACCTCGCAGGCGAAGCAGAAGACGAAGGCACGGTGGCGCTGATGAGTGACTACATATCCCAGCAGGAAAAGACGGTCTGGATGTACCGCAGCTACCTCGGCCACTGAACCGGAGTTCCAGGATTGATGGCGGCTTTCACCAGGCCGCCATTTTTAAGCTCTTTACCGGTAACGGTGCTCCCGGGGTTATTTCCGGCAGTGTCAGATGGCAGCCTGAAGTGGCGGCACTTCCTGATGCAGGAACCACTTCTCCGTCACCACCTTCCGGGTAAACCAGTGTGACCGCATCAGGGTGCTGGCCAGGGGCATCTTGACCCAGTCCGGCACCTGCCAGCCTTGCTCCGTGTCGGCGGCACGGTTGCCAAAGCGTTCTGCAATGGCCTAGCCGTATACCTGCAGCGAAGAGGCGGAAGAGTCAGGGGCATGGCGAATCACATCCGCTGCCATCAGGGCTGATTCGATCGCTGGCCGTATGCCTTCACCGCTCTGGGTATAGGCAAGACCGGCCGAGTCACCGATCAGCAACATGCCATCATCCACCAATGGCCGTTCGGCATGGGCATACAGCAGATAGGCGTGGCCCTTGAAGTGCCCGGGCAGATCCGCCGGGATACGTCCGGCTGACTTCATCTCCTCCACGAATGCCTGCAGGTGGCCGGTCAGTTTGTGGTTGTCTTCCCGGCCCAGGCCGATATTCAGGTAATTGCCTTTGCGGAAGACCCAGGCGTAACCCTTGAGGTCCCGGCAGAACCAGAGTTCCGGTGTGTCGCCCCGGGCCTGGCAGACCGACGCCTGCTCCGATGTCATCTCGAATTCAACTTCCTTGGCGGCAACCACGGTCTCATGGCTGCCGGGCCCCTCGCCAAGCAGCCGCGCCACCGGGCAGAAGTGGCCGCCCGCACCCACCACCAGGGGCGTTTCCCAGGTGTCGTTAATGACCCAGTTCCCCTCCCTTCGGACAATCGATTTGACGGGCGTGGCAAGCTGCTTCGGGCAGGTAGCACGGCTGAGCAGGTACTGGTCAAACTCGAACCGGCGGATGCCATAACTGACCACGTCGCCGTGATCGTTTTCCACGGCGGCTTGCCCCATCATGCCAATGCGGAAGCGCCGGATTGGCTGCAGGGTTCGGCTGGTCCCATAGTCTTGCGGGTCGATATTCAGGGTTTTCATCACTGCGGGCGTTACCCAGCCCGCACAGGTTTTGTCTCTGGGAAAATCCTGTTTGTCGATGATCAGTATTCGTTTGCCGCTGTTCCCCAGGGCACTGGCCAGGGTGGAGCCTGCGGGGCCGGCACCGACGATGATCAGATCATAGTAGTCCATCAGGCCTCCTCGGGCGCCGCGGGAAAGTTGTAGAGATCCTGCCGGCTTTGTGGCAGCCGGTTATTGTCACCGTGGGTGAAGATAACCTGGAACAGCTGCAGGGAGCCGGCCCGGAAGGCGGCCATGGAGCCGGCCAGGTACATGCGCCAGGCCCGGGTGAAATGGTCGTCGTACATGGCGGTTACCTTGTCTTCGTTCTCGTTGAAGCGCTCCATCCAGTGGCTGAGGGTCTGGGCATAGTGCAGGCGCAGATTTTCCACATCCAGTACCGAGAAATCGCCGTGTTCGCAGATCTGCATGAATTCACCGATGCTCGGTGGATAGGCGCCCGGGAAGATTCGTTTCTCGATCCAGGCGTTCATCAGCATCGGGCGATTACGACCGATGCTATGCAGCAGGGCAATGCCGTCGGGTTTGAGGCTCCGTTTAATCAACTCGGACAGGGACTCGTAGTTTTCCTTGCCCACATGCTCAAGCATGCCGATGGACACAAAGGCATCGTACTGGCCGCTGATGTTGCGGTAGTCGTCCTCAACGTACTCGACCAGATGATCCAGCCCCTGTTTGTGGGCCTCTTTTCGGGCGTAGTCCAGTTGTTCCCGGGAAATGTTGTAGGAGTGGACTTTCACCCCGTAATTACGGGCCATGTAGCGGGCCAGCCCGCCCCAGCCGCAGCCGGCCTCGACAACGGTCATGCCGGGTTTGAGCCGGAGCTTGCGGCAGACGTGTTCCAGCTTTGCCAGTTGGGCCTGTTCCAGGCTCAGGTCCGGGGTTTCGTAATAGGCGCAGGTGTACTGCATTTCGGCGTTGTCCAGCCAGAGCCGGTAGAACTCGTTACCGAGATCGTAATGGTGATGGATGTTTTCCCTGGCTTCGGAGATGCCGGCGGATCGCGGGGTGTGATTGCGCCACAGGGCCTCCAGCCATTTCGGCCATTTCCTGCGGGCCTGATGAACGGCCCGGTAAAGGGCCTCCATCAGGTCTGGCAAATCGCCTTCCACTTCCAGCCGTCCGGCGCTGTACAGATCGCCAAAGGCCAGGTTGGGGTTGGTGACCAGGGCATACAGGGCCTTGGGGTCGGTCAGGTGCAGGGTAAACTTCCAACATTGCCCCTCCGGTTCAATGACATCGCCATTCCAGAGCCGGAACCGGACCGGCGGAGAACCTGCCATGCGCATGAGCTTGGCGATCAGCCAGCGCTCGTAGGTATGGGGCGACCGGTCAGCGCGGGTGTCCTCCAGTGGCAGGGTCAGAACGTGGGGTCTGGATTCTTGTCCGTTTTCACGGGTTTTCTGGGCAGTACTCTGGTTCATGGACTCCGCTCTCCCTTGATAGCCTCAACATCAATGTCATTCGTTGACGCTTTGCGCCAGTGGTTCCCAAGCTGCCCGGGAACCGACGGTTGTCCGTTCAGTATAGAAAACTGTCGGATTTTGTCAGGTGGGTACCTTACAGAGGAAAACTATCAGGAGCGTAGTTCAGCCGCAACGCCCGGTCCGCGCCGGGAAGGAATACCGGGCCCCGGGGCCCGGTATTCTGGCGTGGTCAGTACGTGGTCAGTAAGAGGCGCTCATGCCAAACCATTCGGGGAATACCA
>PAKW01000007.1 GCA_002707215.1 Halomonas sp. | reverse complement strand
AGGCACGCGGCCTGAAGGTCACTATTCTCAAGCTGGACCCGTACATCAACGTGGACCCCGGCACCATGAGCCCGTTCCAGCACGGTGAGGTATTTGTCACCGAGGATGGTGCGGAAACAGACCTCGACCTGGGCCACTACGAGCGCTTCATTCGCACTCCGATGAGTCGCCGTAACAACTTTACTACCGGCCGTGTCTACGAGGAAGTTATTCGCAAGGAGCGCCGCGGTGATTATCTCGGCGGTACCGTTCAGGTGATTCCTCACATCACTGATGAAATCAAGCGTCGTGTGGTGGAGGGTGCGGCCGGTGCTGATGTGGCCTTGATCGAAATCGGTGGCACCGTGGGTGACATCGAATCCCTGCCGTTCCTTGAGGCCTGCCGTCAGTTGAAGGTGGAAGTGGGCCCCCAGCGCGCGATCTTCATGCACCTGACCCTGGTGCCTTACATAGCCACCGCCGGCGAGATCAAGACCAAGCCGACCCAGCACTCCGTCAAGGAAATGCGCTCCATAGGCCTGCAGCCGGACATTCTGCTATGCCGTTCCGAGCATGAGGTAGACGCAAGCTCCCGACGCAAGATCGCCCTGTTCACCAACGTGGAAGAACGGGCCGTTATTCCTCTGCAGGATGCCAGGTCCATCTATGCCATTCCGCGCATGCTCTATGAGCATGGCCTGGATCAACTGGTTATCGAGCGCTTTGGCCTGGACGCCCGGCCTGCGGATCTGAGCGAGTGGGACAATGTTGTTGAATCGTTGATGAACCCGGAGCAGGAAGTGACCATCGCCATGGTTGGCAAGTACATGGAGCTCCTGGACGCTTATAAGTCGCTGATCGAATCCCTGCTGCACGCCGGCATCAAGACCCGCACCAAGGTTAATATCAACTACGTCGATTCCGAGGATATTGAGCGTGACGGCACCGGGGTCCTGGCCAGTGCCGATGCTATTCTGGTGCCCGGCGGTTTTGGTGAGCGCGGGGTGGAAGGCAAGATCCGCGCGGTCCAGTATGCCCGCGAGAACAAGGTTCCGTATCTGGGCATCTGTCTGGGTATGCAGGTAGCGGTGATTGAATACGCCCGCAATGTGGCCGGCCTGAAGGACGCACACAGTACCGAATTTCGCGAGCACACCCCTGAACCGGTGGTTGGCCTGATTACCGAATGGCTGGATGCTACCGGTGAGCGTGAGGAGCGGACAGAAGCGTCGGACCTTGGTGGTACCATGCGGCTGGGGGCCCAGGACTGTGTGCTGAGCGATAATTCAACCATTGCCAGTTGCTATGGCAGGAAAACGATCCGCGAGCGCCACCGTCATCGCTATGAGGTGAACAACCATTTCCTGGCGAGGCTGGAAGAGGCCGGCCTGAAAATCGCAGGTCGCTCAACCGATGGCCGGTTGGTGGAAGTGGTCGAGGCGCCGGATCATCCGTGGTTTGTGGCCTGTCAGTTCCATCCGGAATTCACCTCCACGCCCCGCGACGGCCATCCGCTGTTCAGGGGGTTTGTTGAGGCAGCACTGGCCAACAAGAAAGGATCCTGAGTATGGCGCAGAGCACCGTAAACGTTTCGGGGATCGAGGTTGCCAACGACAGGCCGTTTGTGTTGTTCGGTGGCATGAACGTCCTCGAGTCGCCAGAACTGGCCATGGAAGTGGCGCAGGCTTATGTTGAAGCCACCGGCAAGCTCGGTATCCCTTACGTATTCAAGGCATCCTTCGACAAGGCCAACCGTTCGTCTGTGAACTCTTTCCGGGGCCCCGGTCTTGAAAAGGGGCTGCAGATACTGGCGGACATCAAGAGCAAATTCGGTGTTCCCATCATCTCCGACGTACACGAGCCGGCACAGGCGGCTCCGGCTGCAGAAGTCTGCGACATTATCCAGTTGCCAGCCTTTCTGAGCCGCCAGACCGACCTTGTGGTTGCGATGGCCAGAACCGGCGCAGTGATCAACATCAAGAAGGCCCAGTTCCTGGCGCCCCAGGAGATGCAGCACATCATTACCAAGTGCGAGGAAGCCGGTAATGACAAGGTAATCCTGTGTGAGCGGGGCAGCAGTTTCGGTTACAACAACCTGGTCGTTGATATGCTGGGCTTTGGCATCATGAAGGCCATGGACGTGCCGGTGATGTTCGACGTGACCCATTCACTGCAAATGCCGGGTGGACGAGCCGATTCCGCGGGTGGCCGACGTGCCCAGGTTACTGATCTGGCGCTGGCCGGTATGTCTCAGGGACTGGCAGGTTTGTTCCTGGAGGCTCATCCTGATCCCGATCAGGCCAAGTGTGACGGTCCCTGCGCCCTTCGTCTCAGCCAGTTGGAGCCTTTCCTGCAGCGGGTGAAAGCAGTAGATGATCTGGTAAAAAGTTTTAAACCTATCGACACCGCCTGACTGGCGGTGTTGGCGTTTATACGGACTATGGGAGTGAGCGGGAACGGCCCTGCGAAAATGTAGAGGGCCAAGGATGGCCCGAAACAAGCGCACATGGATGTGCTTGTAGCGGTTTTCGCAGGGCCGTTCCCGCTCGCTCTGACTCCCAAATTTGAACACGAACTTGGAGACAGAGAAGAATGACCAAGATTGCCAACATCAAAGGCCGTGAGGTTCTGGATTCCCGCGGTAACCCCACTGTCGAAGCAGACGTTATCCTCGAAGACGG
The DNA here is from genome assembly GCA_002707215.1 of Halomonas sp. Classification (GTDB taxonomy): domain Bacteria; phylum Pseudomonadota; class Gammaproteobacteria; order Pseudomonadales; family Oleiphilaceae; genus Marinobacter. Next base: position 17,539 of record PAKW01000007.1, on the reverse strand, counting down.
CACTGTGGGCACTGCCTGCGCGCCGTCCGGTGCCTCCACCGGTTCCCGCGAAGCGCTGGAGCTGCGTGATGGCGATAAATCCCGTTACCTTGGCAAAGGTGTCCTGAAGGCGGTTGAGGCCGTAAACACCAGGATCCGTGATGCCCTCATCGGCAAAGACGCGGCCGATCAGCGTGCTCTGGACAACATCATGCTGGAGCTGGACGGCACCGAGAACAAGGCCAACCTGGGCGCCAACGCAATCCTGGCGGTTTCCCTGGCGGCGGCCAAGGCGGCGGCGATTTCTCTGGGCAAGCCGTTGTACGTGCACATTGCTGATATCAACGGTACGTCTGGCAGGTTCTCCATGCCGGTGCCGATGATGAACATCCTGAACGGTGGTGAGCACGCGGATAACAACGTGGATATCCAGGAGTTCATGGTTCAGCCGGTTTCCGCCAAGAGTTTCTCCGAGGCCCTGCGGGTTGGCGCGGAGATTTTCCACAGCCTGAAGAAAGTGCTGAAGGCCCAGGGCCTGAGTACCGCGGTGGGTGACGAGGGTGGTTTTGCCCCGAACCTGCCGTCCAACGAGGCAGCGCTGGCGGTGATCCAGGAAGCGGTTGGGAAGGCCGGTTACAAGCTGGGTACCGACGTGACCCTGGCTCTGGACTGTGCCTCTTCCGAATTTTACAAGGATGGCCAGTACCAGCTATCCGGTGAGGGCAAGAGCTTTGACTCGGAAGGCTTTGCCGACTATCTGGCGGGTTTGTGCGAGCGTTACCCGATCGTGTCCATCGAAGACGGCATGGACGAGAGCGACTGGGATGGCTGGAAAGTGCTGACCGACAAGCTCGGTAACAAGGTTCAGCTGGTGGGTGACGACCTGTTCGTTACCAATACCAAGATCCTGAAACAGGGTATCGAGAAGGGCGTTGGTAACTCCATCCTGATCAAGTTCAACCAGATTGGCAGCCTGAGCGAGACCCTGGATGCCATCAAGATGGCCCAGGATGCCGGCTTTACGGCGGTGATCTCGCACCGTTCCGGCGAAACCGAGGACACCACCATTGCTGATCTGGCCGTAGCGACCTGTGCCGGCCAGATCAAGACCGGCTCCCTGTGCCGCTCGGATAGAGTCGCAAAATACAATCAGCTGCTGCGTATTGAAGAAGCCCTGGATGGCAAGGCGCCTTATCGCGGTCTGAGCGAGATCAAGGGGCAGGGCTGATCGACTGATTTGACCGGTTCTGGCAAAGTGTCAGGCCGGTTGGCGGCAAAAAACGGTTAAGGCCATCGTGTTCTGGACGAAAGTTTGGATGCGATGGCCTTTTTGTACAGGCAGTTAGAAGAATTTGTTGCTAATCTACTCTAAAGTCTATACTCAACGTCCGGCGTTGTTATTTTGACTGATTAATTTTCGAACGGTATCGGCAATGAAGTTGCTCTGGACCTTAATGGTGGTTGTGATTCTCCTGCTCCAGGTGCGCCTGTGGGTCGGGGAAGGCAGCTTTGCGCAGGTATGGGCACTCGAGCAGTCCATTGCTGAGCAGCGTAACGAAAATGCCGAACTGGCTACCCGCAACGAACGTCTCTATGCTGAGGTCAGGAATCTGCGCAACGAGCAGGGCGCCGTCGAAGAACGGGCGAGGATGAACCTTGGCCTGATCAGGGAAGGCGAGACCTTTTTCCTCGTTGTCGAAAACTGATTGTCTATGACCACTCCGAGACTTTGGCTGATAGTTCCTGCCGCCGGCATTGGCCAGCGTATGCAGGCGGATCATCCAAAGCAGTACCTCCGGATTGATCAGCGCTGTATTCTGGATATCACCCTTTCCCGCCTGATGGACTCCGCCCCTTTTGCCGGCTGCATGGTGCCACTTCACCCGGCCGATCACTGGTGGCCGGAAACGGAAGCCAGCCGGGACAGCCGCATCCAGACCTGCGCTGGCGGCTCTGAACGCGCCTGTTCGGTTTTGTCGGCACTGCATGCTTTGGCTGAGCAGGTAGCCGATGATGACTGGATTCTGGTCCACGACGCCGCCAGGCCCTGCATTCATGCCAGGGATCTTGCCAACCTGGTTGACCGGCTCTTCACCCACCCCGTGGGTGGTCTGCTTGCATCGCCGGTGGCAGATACCCTCAAAAAGGCTGGCCAGGGAGAGCTTCCCGAGGTCTCCGAAACCGTTGACCGAAGTGGCCTGTGGCGGGCCCTGACGCCGCAGATGTTCAGATACCGGTTGTTGGTTGAATCTCTGGAGAGTGCCCTCGCAGAGGGCCTTTCCATTACTGATGAGTCCTCTGCCATTGAATTTTCCGGTAACATGCCGGTTCTGGTTGAGGGGCGGCCTGACAACCTTAAAATAACGGTACCGGCGGATCTGGCGCTCGCAGGTTTTATCCTGAGTCGGTTCTGAGTTTTCCGAGTTTTCCGGAGCACATTATGCGTATTGGTCAGGGCTTCGATGTCCATGCCTTCTGTGAAGGCGACTCTGTCATTATTGGTGGTGTAAGCATTCCTCATTCCCGGGGGCTAAAGGCCCATTCCGATGGTGATGTATTGCTGCATGCGCTGGCAGATGCACTGCTGGGCGCCGTGGCACTTGGCGATATCGGCCATTTGTTTCCGGACACCAGTGACGAGTGGGCGGGGGCGGACAGTCGTGATCTGCTGCGCCGGGTGATGGCGCGTGTGCGTGATGAGGGATTCAGCGTGGTCAACGTTGATACCACGGTAATCGCCCAGGCTCCGAAAATGGCACCCCATATTGATGCTATCCGCCTGAACATTGCTGAGGATCTCAGTGTTCCCGCCAGCCGTGTCAGCGTCAAGGCAACAACAACGGAAAAGCTGGGCTTCACTGGCCGTGATGAGGGTATTGCCTGCCAGGCCATCTGCCTGCTTGAAGCGGTGGATTCGTGAGCCACTGGAGGCTCGACTGGCCAACGTCTGGTGGCGAGCGCCTGGCTTATGCCCAGCTCAAGGTGTCACCCGCGGATTTCTTCGTGGACGAGGTTCTGGACCTGACCGGAGAGCTGACCGCTCCGGAGCCAACGGAGGTCCGGGGGCGCGGCGAGCACCTCTGCGTGAGGCTGGAGAAAGTCGGCGACAATACCGAGTTTGTTGCCCGTGAACTGGCGCGCCTGACTCACTGCCGCAACTTTGACGTGGGTTTTTGTGGTCTGAAGGATCGTCATGCGGTAACCCGTCAGTGGTTCAGTCTCTATCGTCCGGGCCGTGAGGCTGAGGATGCGGATCTGCTTCAAGGGATTTCCTCCCGTTGGCCGGTGGTATCGGCCTTCCGGGGTGCGCGGAAGTTGCGTCGCGGTGACCACCGGGGTAACCGTTTCGTGATTACCCTGAGGAAGGTTTCCGGGGATCGGCAGGCGATAGAAAACGCCCTTCAGCGGCTGGCTGCTGCCGGCGCTCCGAACTATTTCGGTCCCCAGCGGTTTGGACGGGATGGCGCCAATCTGGACCGGGCTCTCCATACCGATCCGTCAGCGTTGAACCGGCGTCGCCGATCAGGCGGAAAAGGTCGTGGAGGTAAAAAGCGCGCTGGAAGCGGGGGCGCGAAAAACGTATTGTATTTTTCGGCGGCGCGCTCCTGGCTGTTCAATGAGGTGCTTGCCGCCCGCGTCCAGGATGGCAGCTGGGCTGAGGCTTCGGCAACAGGCCCACTGTGGGGCGACGGAGGCACCACGGCCACGGGGCCGCTGGAGGCCCGGGAGCGAGGTATTGTGTCGCAGACACCCGGGCTGGCGGATCTGTTCTCGGTCACCCGCATGAAACCCGAGCGCAGGCCCCTGGCGGCAAGGCCGGAAGATCTTGTCTGGCACTGGCCGGGTGACGACTGTCTGGAGTTGGCGTTTTTGCTTTCTCCGGGGCAGTATGCCACGGCGATCCTGAATGATATTTTCGAGCTTGAGGACATGAGTCTCGGCCGACATAACGAACAACAAGGCTAGCGGAGAACATCGTGCGTATTCTGTTGTCGAATGATGACGGCGTTCATTCAACCGGCCTGATTGCCCTGTACGAGGGGCTGAAGGGGCTTGGTGAGCTTGAGGTGGTGGCGCCTGACCGCGATCACAGCGGTGCCAGTAACGCGTTGACCCTGAACCGCCCATTGACCGTGGAAGAACATCCCAATGGCTTTCGTTCGGTGGACGGAACGCCGACAGACTGTGTACACCTGGCGGTAAACGGCCTGTTCCGGCAACCGTTTGATCGCGTGGTTTCGGGCATTAATACCCACGCCAATCTTGGTGATGACATTATTTACTCAGGTACCGTAGCTGCGGCCACCGAAGGGCGTCATCTCGGGCTGCCTGCCATTGCGGTTTCGCTGGTTAACAATGGTCATTGTCACTACGGGACGGCGGCCCGGGTTGTCCGGATGCTCCTTGAGAGCGAACGCCCCCTGGTCCTTGGGCCGCGCTCCATTCTCAACGTAAACGTCCCGGATGTGCCCTGGGAGCAATTGGCGGGTATTCGGGTTACCAGGCTCGGTCATCGTGAGCGGGCAGAAGGTGCGGTTCCGATGACCTGCCCCCGGGGCAGGGAGCGGTACTGGATCGGTGCCGCCGGGGCGGGCGGTGATGCCGGCCCCGGAACGGATTTCCACGCCATTCGTGAGGGCTATGTGTCGGTGACGCCCGTTCATATTGACATGACCCGCCACGAGGCACTGGCTCCGCTCAGGGAATGGCTGGGTACGCTGGAGGGCAGTGGATGACGGCTCAGCTCGAAGGCATCGGGATGACCTCCCGCCGCACCCGGATGCGGCTGGTTCAGCGCCTGCGGGAAGCCGGCATTGAATCAGACAAGGTTCTTGAGATTATGGGGGAGGTGCCCCGGCACATTTTTCTGGATGAAGCCCTGTCCCATCGGGCTTACGAAGACACATCGCTGCCGATTGGCTACGGACAGACCCTTTCCCAGCCTTACATCGTGGCCCGGATGACCGAGCTGATGCTGGCCCACTGCCCCTCAAATGTGCTGGAGCTGGGTACCGGGTCCGGTTATCAGACCGCTGTGCTCGCGCGCCTGTTTTCCGGGATCTACAGTGTTGAACGTATCAAACCACTTCAGGACCGGGCCCGGGAGCGTTTGCGGCAATTGCACGCCAGAAACGTATTTTTCAAGCACGCCGATGGCGGCATGGGCTGGCCGGAGCGTGGCCCTTTCGACGGTATTATCGTGACGGCGGCACCTATTGAGGTTCCCGGTGAGCTGCTTGCCCAGTTGGCGGACGGAGGTGTTCTGATTGCACCGGTCGGCGAGGAAAATCAGGTGCTGGTGGAAGTGATTCGTCGCGGCGACCGTTTTGACCACAGGGAGCTCGAACCTGTCCGGTTTGTGCCCCTGCTCGGAGGAGTTGTCCGATAGTTATGAACAGTCCGGTATCGAGTAATGCCAGTCCAGAATCCCCGCGTAGCCATCATCCAGCGGCGGTCTTTCTTCGCGGTATCGCCATGGGCGCCGCCGATATTGTGCCGGGTGTGTCCGGCGGTACCATTGCATTCATTACCGGCATCTACTTCCGATTGCTGGAAGCCATTAATGTCGTGCCCGTTGCCGTTTTCCGGCACTTGTTGCGGGGCAATTTCCGGGCGTTCTGGCAGGCCTGCGACGGCACCTTTCTGGTATGCCTGCTGGCGGGCATTCTCGCCAGTATTGCGACGCTGGCTTCAGCGATCAGTTATCTGTTGGTGGAATACCCCATCCTCATCTGGAGTTTTTTCTTTGGCCTGATCGCTGCCTCGGTTTGGCATGTGGGGCGCCAGGTGCGACATTACAGAGTGCCGCTGTTGGTGCCGCTGTTGACCGGTATGGCGGTTGCCTGGTGGATTACCACCTTGTCCGCGGGGCAGGTTTCACCCTCTGCTCTGGCGTTCTTCGGTGCCGGGGCGCTCGCCATCTGTGCCATGATTCTTCCTGGTATTTCCGGCAGCTTTATTCTGGTTACTATCGGTATGTATGCGCCGGTACTGGCGGCCATCAAGTCATTGGATATGGGCATTTTACTGCTGTTTGCGGCGGGCTGTGTGGTCGGCCTGTTATCGATAGCGCGTCTGATTACCTGGGCGTTTCATCACTTTCATGATCTGGTGCTGGCGTTGCTGACAGGATTCATGATCGGCGCCCTTAATAAGGTCTGGCCCTGGAAAGAAATACTCAGTTGGCGCACCAACAGTGCCGGTGAACAGGTGCCCCTTAATGAGGTAAGCATCTGGCCCTGGACATTCGCCGAACAGGCCGGGCAGGATCCTCAGATAGCACTGGCAGGTCTGATGGCGCTGGCCGGTTTCTGTCTTGTTTTACTGGTTGAATGGGTTGGTTTTCGCAGCCGGAGTGTTACTCAGGCCGGGTAGCGGGGGCGGTAAAACTGGGTGAAAGTGTTACCTGGCGCACAAATCAGGTGTTTCGACAGGTAACAGAGGGGGCGGGTAGTAACTTGGATTTCATCGGGAAATGTGCAATATATTAGCAAGTTACTATTAAAATTTTAGAGTTTGCTTCTACAGGCTGGGTGGTTTATACGGATTTTTCATAACTGGGTCAGTTTTATTTCTGTGAGATTCTTGCGTGGGTTACTCAATGCCACTCTTCCGGCGTCCCCCCGGTTCCCGCCCGGTGCCTTTGAATCCTCTCGCCCCCTGAAAAAGACGCAGTACCGGTCCTTCCCACTGATTTCCCTCATTGCACTGCTGTTTCTTTCCGGCTGTAACACCCCGGCATTGTACCAGGATGATCTTTATAACCCTCCGGTATACTGGGGCCGGCACGTTGTCAAACCGGGCGAAACCCTCTACAGCATAGCCTGGCGGTACGGGCGGAATTATCGTGAGCTTGGCAATGCCAACGGCATGGGTCCTCCCTGGAACCTGAAAGCCGGTCAGGTACTGCGCCTTGATCTTCGCGGAACTGTAACCTCTGGCCGCCAGACTGGTTCAGCAAGCAGGCCTTCGGCGTCTGCGACCAACACGGCAGGCCGGGTTTTAACGCCGAGACAGGCAGCGGCTACTGTGCCAAAGCCCTCGGTCACGAGGGCGCCTCGCAAGGATGCGTCACTGGGGTCCCAGACCCAGACCGTCGCCCGCATAGAGTGGCGCTGGCCGCATGTTGGCACCGTAATTGCTGGATACTCATCATCCGGAAAAGTCAATAAAGGTATTGATATCGCAGGGCAAGCCGGGGATGCTGTAAGAGCCGCAGCCACGGGAAATGTGGTATACGCCGGCAACGGGTTGCTTGGATACGGCAACCTCATTATTGTGAATCACAATGAGCACTATTTGAGTGCGTACGCTCATAACCGGAAGATTCTGGTGCAGGAAGGGGAGGATGTGAAAGCCGGGCAGGTGATTGCAGAGCTCGGTAGCAGTGGTGCTGAACGACCCATATTGCATTTTGAGATCCGAAAAAATGGCAATCCGGTTGATCCAGTCCATTATCTGCCACCGCGCCAGTGAGCCGGGCAGTCAGCAGGCTGCCTGATCGCACTCCCCGGCACTGAAGACAAACCGCGTTCGCAAGAAAAACAAAAACGGTAAAGGCCGTAACAGGCCGACCGACAAAATGTCCTGAAGAAAAAACATGAAGACGAAAACGTCCGCAATAACAAGACGTATCGGGCGAATATCCAGGATTATTGAGAGGCGGGGCAAGACAAATGTCAGCAGAGCAAGAAGACATCATCATGGATCGTGTGTCAGATATTGATGACTCAGAAGATCAACTGTTAGCTGAAGAAAAAGTCGACAAGGACGTAACCGAAGAGGTTGCGGCCGTCGAAGAGGATTTTCCCACCAAGGGGCGTTATTTCACCAGCCAGAAACAGCTGGATGCCACTCAGCTTTATCTCAACGAAATCGGTTTTTCACCACTCCTGACTCCTGAAGAAGAGCTCTATTTTGCCCGCCTGGCGCGCAAGGGAGAGGAGTCCGGCCGCAAGCGGATGATCGAAAGCAACCTGCGTCTGGTGGTCAAGATCGCCCGCCGTTACGTGAACCGGGGCCTCACCCTGCTTGACCTGATTGAAGAGGGTAACCTGGGCCTGATCCGGGCCGTTGAGAAATTTGATCCCGAGCGTGGGTTCCGCTTCTCCACCTATGCGACCTGGTGGATTCGCCAGACTATTGAACGGGCGATCATGAACCAGACACGCACTATCCGGCTGCCGATTCATGTGGTAAAGGAGCTGAACCTCTATCTGAGGGCTGCGAGGGAACTGACCCAGAAACTGGACCATGAACCATCGGCGGAAGAGATTGCGAAGATGGTGGACAAGCCGGTTGCGGACGTGAAACGGATGCTGGGCCTCAACGAGCGCGTTGCCTCCATGGATACGCCCATCGGCAGCGGCGGCGAGAAGTCTCTGCTGGACACAGTGGCGGATGAGGGCGCGTCTGATCCGGCCGATCTCCTGCAGGACAACAATATGTGTTCCTGTCTGGAAAAGTGGGTTGATCAGCTTAGCGACAAGCAGCAGGAAGTGCTTTCCCGTCGCTTTGGTCTGCGAGGCTACCCGGTGAGCACCCTGGAAGAAGTTGGTCAGGAAATCGGGCTGACTCGCGAACGCGTTCGCCAGATCCAGGTTGAGGCGCTTCGCCGGCTCCGGGAAATCCTGGAGAAGGAAGGCCTGTCAGGGAATCTGCTGTTCAAATAAACCCTTTCCGACAAGTCGGCCGCAAAAACCAACCAGGTTGCTCCTGGTTGGTTTTTGCGTTTCAGGATCGCTGCAAATGAGAACCAGGTTGCGCCTTTGTGGCCGGCCTCATTGATAGAATGCCAGGACCGGGCGGGGATAAGGGTGTCGAACCCCGGTGCACGAATGAAACACGTCAATAATAACGATCAAAAAGGATAGAACGATGAAGAAGGCTCTTATAACCAGCTTTGCCTCCCTTATGATGACAGCCACGCTGTCAGCACCGGCCTCGGCACTGACCGTTGAAGGTGTTGATGTCCCGGATACCTACTCCGCCATGGATACCGAGCTGAAGCTGAACGGCGCAGGTACCCGTTCCAAGTGGTTCATGGATCTGTACGTCGGTGGTCTTTACGTACCGGAAACCATCAACGACGGCGAAGCCGTAATCAACGCGGATGAGCCCCAGGCCATTACTTTGCACATCATTTCCGGCATGATCACCAGTGAGCGCATGACAGAGGCCACGCTGGACGGTTTCAAGGCCTCAACCGACGGTGATATGTCCGCCATTCAGGAAGATGTTGACCAGTTTATGGCGGTGTTTCAGGAAGAAATTACCGAAGGTGATGTGTTTGATCTGGTCTACCTGCCAGGGAAGGGCGTGAAAGTTCTCAAGAACGGTGAGCACAAGGACACCGTAGGCGACCTGGCCTTCAAAAAAGCCCTGTTCGGAATCTGGCTGTCCGATAAGCCGGCCCAGAAGGACCTGAAGGAGAAGATGCTGGGCCAGCGTTAACAACGAGATGGCTGCCAGTAAAAAGCCGGCTTGACGCCGGCTTTGCTGTTCCTGTTGAAAGGTAGGGGGTTGGCTTAAAGATAATCCCGCTTCTGTTTGAATTCACAGAGATCCTCAATAGAACAGGCCCCGCATTTGGGCTTACGGGCGGTACAGGTATAGCGGCCATGAAGGATCAGCCAATGGTGGGCGTCGAGCAGGAACTCTTTGGGGACCAGGCGCAGCAGCCGTTGCTCCACTTCCAGAACGTTTTTTCCTGGCGCGATTCCGGTGCGATTTGAAACCCGGAAGATGTGGGTGTCCACGGCCATCGCCATGTGACCGAATGCCGTATTGAGAACCACATTCGCGGTTTTGCGCCCTACGCCGGGAAGCGCTTCCAGGTCTTCCCGGTTTTCCGGTACCCGGCCATTGTGTTTCTCAATAAGAATACGGCAGGTCTTGATAATGTTTTCGGCCTTACTGTTAAACAGGCCAATGGTTTTGATGTATTCCCTGAGACCATCAACACCCAGAGCCAATACGGCTTCCGGAGTGTTGGCCACCGGAAACAGCTTGTCGGTCGCCTTGTTCACACCCACGTCCGTTGCCTGAGCAGACAGTATTACCGCAATCAACAGCTCAAACGGGCCTGAGTAGTTCAACTCCGTGGTCGGATGGGGGTTGGCGTCCCGCAGTCGGGTAAAGATCTCAATACGTTTCTGTTTGTTCATCAGCGCTCAGTCAGTTGCTAACCGGGGGTCAGGAGATGTTTCCGGTAACCCGGACCCGTTTGCTTCCAGCCTCTACCGGAGCCGGCTCACTGCCCTTTCGGCGTTCTTTCAGGTGGTTATCGACGCCGTTTTTCAGGGCAATCAGCAGGCCGAGGCCCACAAAAGCCCCGGGTGGCAGGATCATAAACAGCATGCCCGGGTAATTTTCGAACGGTCGGACGACCCAGTCGGCAGCCGCGGGGCCGAGCAGCAGGTTCATGTCAACAAACAGGCTTCCCTGGCCGGTGAGCTCGCGAATGCCGCCGAGCACAGCCAGTACTGCGAGAAAACCGAGCCCCATCATGGCTCCGTCCAGAAGGGCCGGGCCAGGTGCGTTTTTGGAGGCAAAGGCATCGGCCCGGCCAAGGATAGCGCAGTTGGTGACGATGAGAGGGATGAAGATGCCCAGGATCTGATAGAGCTCATAGGTAAATGCCTGCATCAGCAGTTCGGCGCAGGTCACGAAGGAAGCGATGATCATGACGAAAGCCGGCAGGCGCACGGATTCGCTGACAAAGTTGCGAATCAGTGACACGGCAAGGTTGGACCCCATCAGCACCATCAGGGTTGCCACGCCAAGACCAATGGCATTCACAACGGTGCTGGTAACGGCCAGCAAGGGGCACAGCCCGAGAACCTGAACCAGTGCCGGGTTATTGTCCCAGAGGCCGTCGCGGATGATTTCGCTGGAAGATTTGGTCGCCATGATCAGGAATGCTCCGTGTTGAACGATTCGCCAGCAATCGTTTCCGGTTTGAAGGCTTCGTTCCCCTGAGACGGCGCCTCATTGAGACGCTCCCGGATTACTCCGCGATTCTCTCGAAAATAGATCAGCGCTTTCTGAACAGCCTTTACCACGGCTCTCGGAGTGATCGTGGCGCCGGTAAACTGGTCAAACTGGCCGCCGTTCTTTTTCACGTTCCACTCCCGGTGGGGTGGTTCGCCGAGTGACCGGCCATCGAAGCTCCTGATCCAGTCCGATTTCTTGGTCTCGATACGGTCGCCCAGCCCCGGGGTTTCTCTGTGGCTGGTTACCCGGACGCCAAGAATGGTGCCCTGCATGTCCACGCCGACCAGCAGTTGGATGTTCCCGGAGTAGCCGTCGGGTGCCACAATGGGCATGATCATGCCTATCGGTCGGCCATCCTGCCGGGCAACCCAGACCGTCAGGGGGCCCGGCAGGGTCAGCCGTTCACTGGCCGGCAACTGCACGGTATCCCTGAGCAGGTCGTTGGTGTGCCGGCTTTCGGGAATGATTTCGAACAACGCCTTTGCTTCGGCGCGCGCTGCCTGCTGTTCAATTCGTTCCTCAGTGGCTACCTGAGTCACTGCAATGGTGCCACCGGTTATGATGGCGAACAAGCCGAGGCCGATGGCACTGCGACGCATGGACTGTGCTATGGCGGCCATGGTTTACCCCCGATTGCCTGGTACACCCCGGCGGGCCTTGTGATGGCCGTAAGTCCGTGGTGGTGTGTAGTAGTCGATAAATGGCACGGCAAAATTCATCAGCAGAACGCTGAAAGCAACGGCGTCGGGATAGCTGCCCCAGGTACGGATCAGATAGAGCAGAATGCCGATTCCCGCCCCGTAAATCAGTTTACCCTGATGGCTGGTAGCAGCGGAGACCGGGTCGGTGGCGATAAAGAAGGCACCCAGCATGGTTCCGCCAGCCAGAAGGTGAAGTGATAGCGGCGTATACAGGTCTGCATTGTTGCCAAATGCCAGGCTCATCAGGATCAGTCCACCAAGAAAACCGACCGGAATGTGCCAACTGATAATACCAAGGCCGATCAGCAAGAGGCCGCCGGCAAGAAAGGCCGCATTCACCCACTCCCAGCCTTTGGCGATGCCGTCACCGAAGATCTCGGGGTTCAGTACCTCGGCGGAAGTATGGCTGACGATCTTGTGTTTGTACTCATCAAGAGGTGTGGCCATGGTCCAGCCATCTACCGCTGTCTGCTGGCCTGATGCGATGGTCTCCAGGGTTTCACCGAAGCCCGGCGCGCCGCCCCAGAGCATAGCCGGTTCTGCCCAGTTGGTGGTCATGGCAACCGGAAACGACACCAGTACCAGCGCATAGCCCACCATGGCGGGGTTGAACGGGTTTGAGCCCAGTCCGCCATAGAGCTGCTTGGCAACTACGATGGCCGAAATAACCGCGACCGCTGAAACCCACCAGGGCGCAAATTGTGGCAGGGAGAGGCCCAGAAGNAAGCCGGTAACGGCGGCGGNGTTGTCTCTGATAAAAAACGCCACCGGTTTTTTCCTGAGCCTGAGCAGGGCGGCCTCGGAAATAACGGCGACGGCGATGCACAAGATCACATTGATGAGATTGCCCCAGCCGAAAAACAGAGTCTGGGCGAGCAGGCCAGGCAACGCAGCAATCATCACCCATAACATCACGCGGGATGTCGGACGGGCCTTGTGGGTATGGGGTGAGGACTGCTGAACTAACGCCATGGGTGTCGAGCCTGACTTGGTTAGTGGGTGGACTGGGGCTCGGCCGCAGGTGGTGGCTGGGATGCCTCGGCTTTTGCCTTCTTGCGGGCCAGGGCCTGCTCGACCAGGGCTGCCTTGGCAGAGCGTCCGTCAGCGACCGCACCTTCCGCCGCTGCTTGCTCCGCTTCGGCTTTTTTCCTTGCCTGGGCGTCGGCCGCAGCTTTTGCCCGTTCCTTGCGCCTCCGCTCTTTCTCTTCCCGTTCCCGCTCCAGGCGGGATTGGCGAGCTTCGAAGCGTTCCCGGGCCCGGTCCGCTTTCCGCTGTTCTGCGCGCTGCATGCGAATTTCGCCTTTGGCGAAGCGGTAGTACTGCACCAGCGGGATCGAGCTCGGGCATACATAGGAGCAGGCCCCGCATTCGATGCAATCGAACAGGTTCAGGTGCTCGGCCTTGTCAAACTCGGTGGCCTTGGCGTACCAGAACAACTGTTGTGGCAGCAACTCCATGGGGCAGGCTTCGGCGCACTGTCCGCATCGGATACAGGGTTGTTCCGGCAGCGGTGCCGGTAACTCGCTGGCCGCTGCAGCAATGACGCAGTTGGTGGTTTTAATCACCGGAACGGCGTCGGTTGTAAGCGTATAGCCCATCATCGGGCCGCCGAGCACCAGACGGCTGAGCCTGTCCTGTTGAACGCCGGCCTGTTCGAGCAGATATTTTATCGGTGTGCCAATCAACGCCTCGAAATTGCCCGGTTCGCGTACGGCTTCGCCGGTAATGGTAACAACCCGGGAAATCAGTGGAGTACCGTCAAGCACGGCCTGCGCCACGGCAACGGCGGTGCCGATGTTCTGGCATATGACTCCGATATCAGCCGGAATGCCACCGCTGGGCACTTCCATGCCAGTCAGTATCTGGACCAGCTGTTTCTCGCCGCCGGAAGGGTACTTGGTTGGAATGACGGCGATTTCAGTCTGGGTGCCCTCGGTTGCCTTGCGCATCGCCGCAATGGCGTCCGGCTTGTTGTCTTCAATGCCGATAACGCAACGTTCCGGACGAAGAATCCACGCCATAACCTTGAGGCCGGCAACAACCTCATCGGCTTTTTCCCGCATGGTCATGTCGTCGGCGGTAATGTAGGGCTCGCACTCGGCGCCGTTCAGAATCAGTATGTTTATCTTGCGGTCGCGGGGTGGCCGGAGCTTGATGCTGGTGGGAAAGCCGGCGCCGCCCATGCCGGAAATGCCGGCATCCCGGATAATCCCGAGGACCTGGTCACGGTCGAGGGCGCGATAGTCAGGCACGGGCTTGCGGGAGCACCATTGATCCTCGCCATCCGGCCTGAGCGTCATGCACCAGTCCGCCATTCCCGATGGGTGGGGAACGGGATGTTCCACAATGCTCTCAATGACACCGGATGTTGGCGCATGAACGGCAACACCCATACCGGTTTTGACCGCCGCGATTTTCTGGCCTTTCAGAACCCGCTCGCCCACCCCAACAATCGTTTCGGCCGGGTCTCCGGTGTGCTGCTGGAGCGGCAGCACCAGCCGTTCCGGAATTCCGGCTCGACGAACCGGTCGGGTCGTTGAGAAGTCTTTGTGCTCCGGCGGATGAATGCCACCGGAGAAGTCCCACAGTTGTGTCATCAGGCACTGGCTCCCTGCCGGTCAGTGGCGATGAGTCCCGGGGTCGGTGGCGCCCAGGTCCAGGTAAGGATATCCGGCTCAACAGTCACCATATCGATACAGTCGACCGGGCAGGGCTCCACACAGAGGTCGCAGCCGGTACATTCGCCTTCAATAACGGTATGCATATGTTTAGCGGCCCCGAGAATGGCATCGACCGGACAGGCCTGGATGCACTTGGTGCAGCCGATGCACTCGTCCTCGCGGATGACCGCAACCCGCTTGACCTGCTCAACGCCATGCTCCGCGTCCAAGGGTTCCGGCTCGACACCCAGCAGATTGGCCAGTGCCTTGATGGTGGATTCACCACCGGGCGGGCACTTGTTAATGCAGCCGCCCCGAGCAATGGCTTCTGCATAGGGCCGGCAACCCGGATAGCTACACTGCCCGCACTGGGTCTGTGGCAGGAGGGCATCAATCTGGTCAGCCAGTGGATTACCTTCCACCTTGAACCGCTCAGCGGCAAAGCCCAGCAAGCCGCCGAACACAACGGCCAGGGCCAGGAGAACCAGAACGGCAACGAGAACGCTTGTCCACATAAACGACTACTCCTAATCCAGCTACCCGTCAAACGCTGACCAGGCCGCCAAAGCCCAGGAACGCCAGTGACATCAGCCCGGCCGTAACCAGCCCGATCGCGGCCCCGCGAAACGCAACCGGAACGTCAGAAACGGCGATGCGTTCACGCATGGCGGCAAACAGGACCAGGACCAGGGAGAAGCCGGCCGCTGCGCCAAAACCATACAAAACCGACTCCACAAAGTTGTTGTTCTTGTTAATGTTCAGGAGAGCGACCCCAAGCACCGCGCAATTTGTGGTGATCAGGGGAAGGAAAATACCCAGCACCCGGTAGAGCAGGGGGCTGGTCTTGTGCACCACCATTTCCGTGAACTGGACCACCACGGCGATCACCAGAATGAATGTGATTGTCCTTAGAAAGGCCAGGTCCAGCGGCTCCAGCAGATAGGTGTAGACAAGATAGCTGGATAACGACGCCAGAGTCAGCACGAAGGTGGTGGCAAGAGACATGCCCATGGCCGTTTCGAGCTTCCCGGAAACGCCCATGAACGGGCACAGGCCCAGGAACTGAACCAGCACAAAGTTGTTCACCAGAATGGTGCTGACCAGAATCAGCAGGTATTCGGTCATATGCCTTGCTCCATAGACCCGGCTGCCGGTTGTTACATGATCCGCATGCCGGGCGTGGCACCGGAATCCGGAGACAGGATAAAGATCTCCTTGCCCCCCGGCCCCGCTGCCAGAACCATGCCCTCGGACAGGCCGAACTTCATTTTACGGGGCTTGAGGTTGGCAACCATCACGGTCAGGCGGCCCTCAAGATCTTCCGGCCTGTAAGCAGACTTGATGCCAGCAAACACGTTGCGGTCGCCGTGCCCCACGTCAAGGGTGAGGCGAAGGAGCTTGTCGGCGCCTTCAACCTGTTCGGCTTTCACTATTTTAACGACCCGGAGGTCTACTTTCGCGAAATCTTCGAATTCGATCTCGTCGGTGATCGGCTCCAGACTGGCAGCCGGCGCCGGTTCTCGGGTCGCTGCGGGAAGTTCCTCTTTTGAGGCGTCCAGCATTTTCCCGATCTGGGTCATGTCCACCCGGTTCATCAGCGGCCTGAATTTGTTGATGCGATGATTTCCCAGCAGCTCAGAACGCTTGTTCCAGTCCAGCTTCGCGTTCAGGAACGCCTCGGAAGCCTCGGCGGTCTTGGGCAGCACCGGTGCGAGGTAGGTCATCAGGAGATAAAACATGTTGATGGCGTTGGTGCAGATAGCCTGAAGATTCTCATCCTGGCCTTCCCGCTTGGCGATTACCCAGGGCTGCTCGTCATTAACGTACTGATTGGCAATATCCGCCAACTCCATGATCCGGCGCATGGCACGGCCGAATTCACGGGCTTCGTAGAATTCCTCAATCTGCTGGCCGGCATCGACAAACTCCTTCAGCTTGTCGTGCTCGGTGATCTGGCCCAGCTGGCCGTCGAACCGCTTGGTGATAAAGCCAGCGCTGCGGCTGGCAATGTTAACCACCTTGCCCACCAGATCGGAGTTCACCCGGGCGGCAAAGTCTTCCAGGTTCAGGTCCATATCATCGACGCTGCCGGTCAGCTTGGCCGCGAAGTAGTAACGCAGGTATTCCGGATTCAGGTGGTCCAGATAGGTGCGGGCCATGATAAAGGTGCCGCGGGACTTGGACATCTTCTTGCCGTTCACGGTCACAAAGCCATGGGCCCAGACCGCCGTTGGCGTTCGGAAACCGGCATCGTGCAGCATGGACGGCCAGAACAGGGCGTGAAAGTTGATGATGTCCTTGCCGATGAAATGGTACACCTCGGCGGTGGAATCGGCCTTCCAGAAGTGTTCGAAATCAATGCGTTCCCGGTTGCACAGGTCCTTGAAGCTGGCGAGGTAGCCAATCGGGGCGTCCAGCCAGACATAGAAATACTTGCCGGGGGCATCCGGGATCTCGAAACCAAAGTAGGGCGCATCACGGCTAATGTCCCACTCCTGGAGCCCGGCATCCAGCCACTCGGCCAGCTTGTTGGCCACCTGTGGCTGCAATGTGCCGCTACGGGTCCATTTCGCCAGGAAATCGGCAAAATCCGGCAGCTTGAAGAAATAGTGCTCGGACTCCTTCTCGATGGGCGTCGCCCCGGACACGGCCGAGCGCGGGTTGATCAGCTCCGCCGGTGTGTAGGTGGCGCCACAGGCCTCACAGTTATCCCCATACTGATCCTCGGTTTTGCATTTCGGGCAAGTACCCTTGATAAACCGGTCCGCCAGGAACATGTTCTTTTCCGGGTCGTAGGACTGGGTGATCTTGCGTGTGGCAATGTGCCCGTTTTCCTGCAACTGGCGGTAAATGTACTCCGAGAACTGGCGGTTTTCCTCGGAGTGGGTGGTGTAGTAGTTATCAAAGCGGATGTGGAAGCCGCGGAAATCTTCCTGATGCTCATCGCGGATCCGGTCAATCAGCTGTTCGGACGTGATGCCTTCGCGCTCGGCCCGGAGCATAATGGCCGTGCCGTGGGCATCGTCGGCGCAAACGTAGTAACAGTTCTGGCCACGCATTTTCTGGTAACGCACCCAGATATCCGTCTGAATGTATTCCAGCAGGTGGCCCAGGTGGATAGGACCGTTGGCGTACGGCAGGGCGCTGGTAACCAGAATATCGCGCTGTTGTTTGCTCGCTTGCGTCATGGTGATGTCCGAACCT
>PAKW01000006.1 GCA_002707215.1 Halomonas sp. | reverse complement strand
GGTCCAGGCTCTGTTCCAGCCGGGCGGCTTCACTCATGCCATGGAGTATCTGCCGGAGACGTTCGGTGGCCGAGGCTGCCCGCTCAATGTACTGCCTGCGCTCGGCCTCGGAATCGCAATGGCTGAGATTTTCCAGCGACGAGCGCACCACGGCAACCGGTGTTTTCAGCTCATGGGACAGCCGCCGGGAAAAACTCTCCAGGTAGCGGTTGTACCCATGTAGGCGATCCACCATCCGGCTGAAATGCCTTTGCAGCTGGCCCAGTTCATCCCTCGCACGGGAGTCCGGCACCGTGCCGGTGATCCGCCCATCCTCGTCAATAGTGGCGCTGACCGCCCGTTGCAGCCGGGTAATGCGCCACGACAGCCAACTGGCGTAGCCGAGCAGCACCAGTGTCAGGGCCACGATAATGAGGGTGCTGCGGGCAATCACTGAGCCGAGCGCAGAGCCGGACAGCGTCAGGAGCTGATCCAGGGACTGTTCCAGGATCAGTATGCGGCCACCGAACACCGGCCGGGTGGCCAGTAGCCAGACGCTGTCGTCCTCGTGGCGAACCAGGCCTTCGCCGGGGAGTGTGTCGGTGTCTATCCGGTTTCCGCCGGTCTGGATGCCCGTTGGCTCCGGTTGGTAAAAGCGCACCAGCGCCCGGAGTGCGTTGAGACTGATCTGTTCAATCACCTGAAGCGGGCTGAGGGTGTCGAATTTCGGACCTGACGGGATAGCCGCGGCACTCTGCCTCGCAATAACCCAGCCTGCCGGTTCCACCAGGCGGGCGCGCTGGCCCCGGTTCAGCTGTGGCTCCAGTTGCCGTTCAAGAGCCAGGTTACGGCTGACCAGCAGCGGCAGCGGGTCGGTCGGGGTTGAGACCGCCATTTCCTGGTCCCCGCTTTCTTGTTTTCCCCAAAGGGCGGCAAAACCAAGCCGGCTGCGGCCCTTTGGCATGGGTAACCTCAGTTCGAGTTGCCAGCCATCGCCCGCTCCTTGCCAGAAGCTGGAAACCCGGTAGTCCGGTTTCAGGGTGGCCCCGTTCAGGCCATAAACCTGCCCGGGTGCGGGTGTGCGGATCAGCCAGGAAAGTGGTGACTCGTCAGGCGCAACGCTTTGGATGTCGGGTTTCAGCCACAGTCTGAGCCGGTCGTGGGGCTGGTCCGGATTACCGGGGTTGAAGAACACCGGCTGGCGTGGGCTGACACGGATCAGCAGGTATAGGTTTTGTTGGTCGGTGGCGGCCTGCCAGTGCAGGGTTGGCGGGCCGGAGCCGGAAGCGTTGCTGCTCTGCCAATTCCGGAGTGGGTTGTCTTCGTCGTATCCCGGCCAGTCGTCGCCATAGCCGTCCAGGTTGATGGTGCCGGTGAGAGGTTCCACGTAAATCGCGGGCTCGCCAGAGGCCACTGCGGGCATTCCGATCATCAGATCGCCGGCGGTTTCGGCCAGCCGTTCGGCCTGTTCCCGGAGTTGTTGCCGGGCCTGTTGTCGCAGGGCATCGTCCAGCTCCAGGACAAACTGCAGACCCGCCCAGGGAATCAGCAGCATCAGCAGGCTGGCAACGAGCAGCTGGCGCTTCAGGTTCAAGGCTCAGACCTCACGGGCATTCCAGCGATAGCCCATGCCGTAGGCGGTCTGGATGCCATCGAAGGTTTCATCCAGCTGCAGGAACTTGCGCCGGATGCGTTTGATGTGGGAGGTCACGGTATTGTCGTCCAGCACCGTGCTGGCGGCTTCCATCAGCTGTTCCCGGCTGCGGACATGGCCCGGGTGCTGAACCAGCGAATACAGCATCCAGAATTCGGTCACGGTCAGGTCGATGGGTGCATCGTTCCAGGCGACGGTCATGCGATCCACGTTGAGGGCGAGTTGGCCCCGTTGCAGNANTTCGTCCGGCTTCTGNAGGGCNTCGGCCCAGGCATCGGCCCGGCGCAGCAAGGCGGTNACCCGNGCCANCAGGTGGTCNAGGCTCATGTCTTTGGTGACGTAATCGTCGGCGCCCAGNCGCAGGCCGTGCACCGAATCGATGTCGCTGTCCCTGGCGGTCAGGAAGATGATGGGCAGGGTTTGCGACAGTGAACGCAGGTCCTGGCACAGGGCAAAGCCGCCCTCAGGCTCGTCCCCCAGGCCGACATCAATAATGGCCAGATCCGGCAGCGAGTGTCGCAGCACCTGCCAGGCCGATGCCCGGTCGCCATGGGCGGATACCCGGTAGCCGCGACGCTCGAAAGCAGCGCGGTAGTTGTCGCGGATGGCGGATTCGTCCTCGATCAGAACAAGGTGTTTCTTCATGGTGTCGGCTGTTTCCCCTGGCCGGTGAGTGTCTATTTAACCACGGCAGGTGCTCAGAACAAGGGCGGATGGGGTTGTTGTCATAATTCATCATTTTTTGTGGGTGGTTTGTCGCTTTCTGCCACGGGAGTTTCTTTCCGGATTGCTGAAATAGGGGTGTCTCGCACAGTCATGCAGTCAAAAGGACTCCCTCATGATGCTCTCCAATGATCTTTTACGGCTTTACTCCCCTTGTTCCCATAGGTGTCCGGCACCCGGCAGGTCTGCGGTGGTTTCCGAAGCACGCTGTGGCCACGTCCCTGCGCGCTCGGCTCCGCCCTCGTTTCTGAGCAAATTCCGGCATCGTCCTTCAAACCGAACTTTGGAGGGTGTCAGCCTCTGGCTCGCTGTATTGCTGATGCTATTCGTTCATCCTCTTTATGCCGAAGCGAGTGAAACAGACGATGTTGGCCAGCTGCACTTTGTCGATGACCGGGGCCAGTGGCAGGAACCCGCGCTGGTGCTGGGCAGTGAGTTTGATATCCGGGTCGGCGGGTTGATTGCCGATAGTCGGCTGTTGCGGAGCTTCCGGAATACCAGTGACCAGTGGCGGGAGGGAGTGTTTGTGTTCCCGTTGCCGGACAAGGCCAGTGTGTATGGTCTGACCATGAAGGTGGGGGAACGGACCATTGAGGGCAAGGTGCAGCCGAAGGAGACCGCTCGGAGGACCTATGAGAAAGCCAAGCAGGCCGGGCAGCATGCGGCGAATGTTGAGCAGCAGCGCCCGAATCTGTTCACCGCCCGGGTGGCTAATATTCCGCCGAAGGAAACGGTGTCGGTGGAGCTGAAGTATCAGCAGCCGGTGGGGTATCAGGCCGGGGTGTTTGAGTTGAGTCTTCCGACCACGCTGACGCCGCGTTATATGCCCGGAACACCCATCCGGCCTTCAACGGATCAGTGGCAGAGTGGCTGGGCTTTACCCACTATCGAGGTGGCGGATGCCGATGCCATCAGCCCCTTTACCGTTAAGCCGGCCGATGTGGCAGAGGGCAGTCACCGGGCCTCGATTGAGTTGCTGATTGATGCCGGGCTGCCGCTGGAGGAGGTTTCCAGTCCGTCTCACCAGTTGGTAACCAGCCAGGATGGCCAGACGGTCACGGTACGGCCCGCTGAGGGCAGTATTCTGATGGACCGGGATTTTGTGGTGCGCTGGCGGCCGCTGGCGGGCCGGGAGCCTTCTGCGGCGGTATTTTATCAGTCATGGCAGGGAGAGGATTATCTGCTGGCTATGCTGGTGCCCGGTCAAATCGGCAAACGCGTTCTGCCAAGGGAGCTGGTGTTTGTGATCGACACGTCCGGGTCCATGGCTGGGGAGTCCATCCGCCAGGCCCGCAGTGCCTTGCAGGCGGGTCTGCAGACCCTGACACCCCGGGACAGGTTCAACGTGATCCGGTTTAACAGCCAGGCCCATGCCCTGTTCATGCAGCCGGAGATCGCCAGCGGCAATAACCTTGCCCGTGCCCGCCAGTATGTGGATCGCCTGAGGGCCGAGGGTGGCACCGAAATGGCACCGGCACTGTCTCTGGCTTTGCAGGATCGCGAAGGCGGGGAAGAGGAGTCACCACGGGTACGCCAGGTGATTTTTATCACCGATGGTGCGGTGGGCGATGAAGCCGGCCTGTTTCGTCAGATCCGTCAGCAGCTGGGTGACCAGCGGTTGTTTACGGTGGGCATCGGTTCGGCCCCGAACCGGCATTTCATGCGTGAAGCCGCTCGCTGGGGCCGGGGTACCTATACTGCGATTCACTCGGCGTCGGATGTGAGCGGGCCTCTGCAAGCGCTGTTCTCGGCCATGGAATCACCGGTTCTGACGGATATCCAGGTGCAGTGGCCTGGCCAGGAGGCGGGTATTGAGAGTTTTCCCCGACGCGCCGGCGATCTGTTTCAGGGCGAACCGCTGATTTACGTGGCGCGCGGCGTTTCGGCCATGGGGGAACTCAGGGTGTCGGGTCGTCTGCCGGGTGGCGAGGCCTGGCGGAAAACCCTGGATCTGCAGCAGGCAGCGTCGGGAACCGGGCTTTATCGCCATTGGGCCAGAGAGAAAATCGACGGCATGCAGGATGAGGCCAGGGTATCCGGCCAGGAGCCTGACAAGGCGGCTATTACGGAGCTGGCGGTCGCTCATGGATTGATGTCGGCCTACACCAGCTTTGTGGCGGTTGAAACAACGCCGGTTCGAATGCCGGAAACGCCATTGGCCCCGGACAACCTGCCCACCTTGTTGCCGGCGGGGAGCGAGGTCGGAATGCTCCGGTATCCGCAAACCGCAACCGCCGCGCCCTTGCTGATCGCCCTTGGACTCGTCGGACTGATGTTCTCGGTGGCGATTGTGCTGCTGCAGAGGAGGGCGCTTCCGTGACCAGACTGCTGCTGTTGCTGTTGACCAGCTCTGCTACCTTGTTGGTCTTCGGGTTGTGGATTCCGCTCAAGGCGGTCCTCGCCCAGGAAATGCTTGAGGTTGCCTGGGCAGAGAGCCAGGCCCGGCAGGTGGAATCACGGCCCTGGCCCTGGGCGGACACCTGGCCGGTTGCCCGCCTGGCCATACCGGCGCTGAACGATTCAATGATCGTTCTGGCCGATACCCACGGCGAGAGCCTGGCGTTCGGGCCCGGCCGGTTGGCCGGCGGCGACGATGGCAACGGGGCGGTGATTATTGCCGGGCACCGGGACACCCATTTTCGTGGCCTCAACGCGCTGGAGGCCGGCAACGAAATCCGGCTTCAGGGCCGCAATGGCCGGTGGCGAAGCTACCGTGTCGAAAACGCGCGTGTGGTGGACAGCCGATCAGAGCGGATCGACGCCCAGCAGTTACCAGCTGGCACCCTGTTGCTGGTGACCTGCTATCCGTTCAACAGTGTCGATGCTGGCGGCCCCCTCAGGTACGTGGTGCGGGCG
Source organism: Halomonas sp. (assembly GCA_002707215.1). GTDB lineage: Bacteria > Pseudomonadota > Gammaproteobacteria > Pseudomonadales > Oleiphilaceae > Marinobacter. The sequence goes on along the minus strand of PAKW01000006.1, from coordinate 17,554 downwards.
CGAGCCGACGGGATCACAGCCCCCCGGGAACAAATTGACACTGTTGCCGGGATATAAGGTTGGCGTACACTTGTGCGCCATAATTTGGTTGCAGAGTTGCGTTACATGGGCGTTATCAGAAAACTCCTGGCGTGGTTAAGCGTGCCGCTAATCTGTCTGTTTGCGATGGTGCTGTATGTTGCCCGACCATTCAACCCGGATAACAACCGTTTGCTGGGCTGGGCTGTAGCCCGGGTGGGCAGGGTGCTTCTTGGCATGGAAAGGCCCCTTGAAGGACGCGAGAACATACCGACAGACCGGCCCACCGTAGTCATCGCCAACCACCAGCACAATGACGATCTGTTCGTGATAGGTGACCTGCTGCCACCGCGCACGGTGACTGTTGGCAAATCCGCACTGGTCTGGGTGCCTTTCTTTGGCCAGGTGTTCTGGCTCGGCGGCAACGTTATCCTTAACCGGGGCCGCGCCCACAAAGCCGTTGCCGTCATGCAGGCCACCGCCAGCGCCATTGCCAGAGACCGGAAAAGCCTCTGGGTGTTCCCGGAAGGAACCCGTAGCCGGGGCCGCGGACTCCAGAAATTCAAGAAAGGTGCCTTTCACGCCGCCGTCGCATCCGGGGCCCCCATCACCATGGTATGCGTCCAGCAGTACCGTGATGAGGCCATCGGCTGGCGCGGCCGGCGCGAGTCGGTCGCCGTCCGGGTTCTGCCTCCGGTAGAGACGGAAGGCCTGGCCGTCGGGGATATTCCCGAGCTGATGGCGCGGTGTCACCGGCAAATGGCGGAAGCCATTGCCACCCTCTGATCCGGCCACCGGAAGTGCTTGAAGCACCAGCGGAAACAGGGCAGTCTTTGCGGGAATGATCGTTTCGTTCAACGACCCTCAGGGAGAGGCAAGAGATGAATCTGATTCTGTTTCTGATTATTGGTGGTGTCGCCGGCTGGCTGGCCGGACTTATCATGAAAGGCCGGGGCTTTGGTGTTCTGGCCAACATCGGTATTGGTATTGTTGGCTCGTTCCTCGGCGGCTTTGTGTTTCGCCTACTGGGCCTGGCGGCCCAGGGTGCCGTCGGTGAGTTGGTGACGGCAACCGTTGGCGCGATCCTGCTGCTGGCCATCGTCAGCGCAATCAAGAAGGCCTGAGCATGATCGTACCCGTAACCGGAGTGTTTGCCGCAGTTATCGGCATTCTTCTGCTGGTGTTGTCGGCCCGGGTCGTCAGGTTCCGCCTGAAATACCGCAAGGGGCTTGGCATCACCGACGACCGGGATTTCGAAGCCGCCGTCCGGGCCCAGGCCAACCTGGTGGAGTATGCGCCCGTCGGCCTTATAATGCTGGCTATTGCCGAGCTCAATGGCGTTGCCAGTGGGCTGATTTACTGGACAGGAATGGCGCTGGTGGTCGGCCGTCTTCTCCATGCCTGGGGCATGATCAATGGCCGCGGTGGACTCCACAAGGCCCGGATGATCGGCATTGTGCTGACCTGGCTGGCCATACTGGTTGCCGCGGTATTATTGCTGTGGAATGTCTGGCAGGTGTACGGTTGAACTGCAGGGACGGTCGCTGACCGGAATGGCGGAGTTACAGAGAAGGGGGCGAGGCCCCCTTTTCGTTTGAGAGAGCCCGGCCTAAAGTGCCCGCGCCACATCCAGGGTCAGGTATTCCAGTTCAACGCGGCGATTGGCCGCATGGTCTTCCGGAGTTGCCAGCGGGCGACTCGCGCCCCAATGGGTCATCAGAATCCGGTGCTCGGGGACACCTTCCCGCACCAGGGTTTTTGCCACTGCGTTTGCTCTCAACCGGGACAGGAACCGGTTGTAGTCTTCCGGGCCAAAGTTGTCCGAGTGGCCATGGACCCTGACGCTGACTGAAGGCTGCTGCCTGAGGTAGGCGGCATGCTGTTTCAGGAACGCCAGGTCTTCACTGTCCAGGGAGTGCTTGTTGAAGCCGTAATGAAACTTCATCCGGTGTGGTCGCCTGCTCCCGGCCTCAAAGGCCGCAGGGGCGAAGCCGGCTGCAATCGCTGCCTTGGCAATCAGCTCCGGGTTGTCCAGTACGAGTATGGTCATCTGAAGAATCCTTGTTTCGGGTATCCGGTTTTTCTTGTTATTCCTGTTCACTATTGGCGGGAGCAGGAATAACGGCAATTGGCGAATGGTCGACAAGGGACTGGCACACTCCCTCGCTGGCACCGATTTAATGTCATTCCCGTGACGATGGAATGACAGCCCGGGATCGTGCTGCGAGCCATACCGACTCTGTGGGGCGGTGCACATTTCCGGTATTGACCCGGGTGACCTTTGCGCCGGATTCCATTTGAACGCGAAAAGAAGGCGTGGCTGTGGTAAAAAAACACATGTTCCGGGACAGATTATGATGAATTGTGACCGCCCATGCTGATTATCCCCGCCGAAAACACTATCAACTGGAAGCGCCCGCCCTGGGTCACCCTGGGTCTGATGATGGCGAGCCTGCTGGTTTTCCTATTCTACCAGGGGGGCGACAGCCGCAAGCTTGAACTGGCGGTTGAGCAATATCTGGATGCCGAGCTCCACCTTCTGGAAGCACCGGCCTATGAGGATTATCTGCAACGCCAGATCCGGTTTGAAGGTGAGCAGAGCCGGGTATACGAACTCCAGCGGTTCCAGCAACTCCGGGAGGCAAACGAGAACGTCTGGCTGGCGGTCAACCTGTTGCTGGACCGGGAGTTCTACCAATATTTACTGCAGAACCAGGATGTGATCTGGGCGTCGGCTGAACGGGCCTACTGGCAGGAGCAGCGCAGTGGCATTGAGTTGAATTACCTCCAGAAGCTGAGTGCGAACCAGTTCGGGCTGGTACCTGCCGACCTGTCACTCCATACCCTGATTACCTACCAGTTCCTGCATGGAGGCTGGGGCCATATCATCGGTAACCTGGTGTTCCTGTTCCTGCTGGGCTTCACCGTTGAGAAGGCTCTTGGGCCGGGTAAATTTCTGCTTGCCTACCTGATATGTGGTGCCCTGTCGGGCCTGGTGTTCACTGCGTTCTCCACCGGCAGTTACGTTCCTCTGGTGGGAGCGTCCGGCTCAATATCCGGGCTGATGGGCATGTACGTGGCCATTTACGGCTTGCAGAAAATCCGGTTCTTCTACTTCTTGGGTGTCTATTTCAACTATTTCCGGGCGCCGGCCATTGCCATACTGCCGGTCTGGCTGGGCAAGGAAATCTACGATTACTGGTTTGCCGGCGCCACGGGGGTTGCCTATATGGCCCACGCCGGCGGCCTGATCGCCGGTGCCGGCCTGGTCTGGCTGCTGGGCAAAAGCTGGCTGCAGGTGCGCGAGGAATTCTTCGAGCCCGAAGAAGAGGAACAGGACGCCCGCTTCACCACCGGCTATGCCCAGGCCATGGCCAGCCTCGGCCGGATGGAGTTTGATCTGGCCCGCCGCCAGTTCGAAGCCTTGCGTGGGCACTACCCGGACCGCCGTATCCTGCTTGAGCACCTTTACCAGCTGGCCAAACTCCGGCCGGACCTGCCCACCTACCGAGACCGTGCCAAAGAACTGATGAACGACGCCCTCAGCCGTCGCCAGCCGGAGCAGATGATTGCCATCTGGCAGGAATACCTGGGCAAAGGGGAGCGTTATCAGCCGCTCACTGCGGAAGACCACAACCGCGTTCTGTTCACCAGCCTCAAGCAGCAGGATCTCAAAGCCGCTGAAAAAGCCTTTGCGCGGCTTAGCAGCACCGGTGACGAACTGCTCACTACTGAAGCCTGCCGGCTGCTGGCTGAAGAATTCGAGAAACGCCAGATGACGCCAAAGGCCCGTCATTATCGGCAGATACTGAATGCCGGGCAGTTCACGTAAATGGCCATTGACAAACTGCGGCGAACAGCATGATCTGGCCCTTGAGGCCGGCCTGGGGAATTGCTGGCCTGTGGGGTTTATCTCCCCGCCAGATACTCAGCCAAAGCCTTGATATCTCCCTCGGACAAAGTCGCGGCGATCCCAATCATGGGGGTGCTGCGCTTCCCGGGATTCATGTCCTGAAACTGCTTCAGGGCAATCTCAAGATACTCCGCAGGCTGTCCCGCAAGCCGCGGCATATCACGAAAGCCCTGGGCGTCTTTTTGATGGCACGCCGCACACCGGTCAGCAAACAGCGTTCCGCCGGCTTCTGCCAGGGCCGGGTCGCTACCGGTCCGGGATTTGGCAGTCTGCTGACTGTAGTAAACCGCGATGTTAATCCGCTCTTCCAGTGAAAGCGTCTTCGCCAGTTTGGACATCACATAGTCTTCGCGGGTGCCGTCCCGGAACTTTTCAAACTGGTTGAAGAGATACAGAGGATGTTGTGCCGCGAGATTTGGAATGTAATCCCGCTTGCTGTTGCCATCCTCGCCATGGCAATAACCACAGAATCGGATGCGCTCGTGCCCCGCCTCGTAGCTGGCCTGCCGTTTGTCATCATCCGCCATGATGGCGTTGAGGCGGGCCATGGCATCGTCTGTCGATCCCGCGAATGCGAGGGAAGAGGCTGTCAGGCCAAGCGCCAGCGCCAGATTCCTCAGGCGAGAACTACGAATCATAAGGCACCTATGGTTACGGGAAGCCACAAAGAATAGTGGACCGCTCAGAGCTCAGCCTTGTCAAATGTCAAAAAAACCGGGATCGTTCATCAGGGCGCGGTTTGTGAAGCAGACCCGGTGAAGCAGGCCTTTGGCTCCTTCAGGGGTTCCCGGTTCTCCGCCTGCCTGAGGTAAGTCGCTATCTGCTCATGCAGCGGATGATTCACGCACTGCTTCTGGACAAATGTCAGAAAGGCGGTTGCCTTTTCCCACTGGGATAAACCGTTGGCCAGAGTCTGGGCCACCAGCAGGTACGCCGGTGCCAGCTGTTCGCTGTCCGGGAAGCGCTTGTGGAAATCCTGCAACAGCCGCAGCGCCGGCCTGAACTGACCCCGCTGGTACAATGAACGGGCGCAGCGCACGGACAGTTCCGGGTCATCGACCTTGAATCCGGGCTCGGCCCGCTGAAGCGTATTGAGCAGGGCCGCTATGCCTTCGCCATCATTGCGGTCGGCCAGCCAGCCCAGGATTCGCGGATGGTAACGATACAGCTCCTCGGTATCGTTGCGTGCTGTCAGAAGCCGATACAGCTGGCCAATCCGCAGGGCGTTATCCCGGTCCCGCTTAAGGGCTTCCTTCAACATGCTCTGAACCCGCTCGTAGTTGCCGTCTTTCAGGTTCATGTCGATGTCTGCGTCAAAGCGCGCGGTGCGATCCCGCTGATGGGTATCCTGGCCGACGGTTTCATCCTGGATGTCCGAGGCGAACCCCAGCTCTTCCTGGTACTGGAACAGCAGGTAACCGAGCATGTGGAACAGGATCAGGGTGAAGGTACTGTTCAGGAAGCCGGCCAGTGGCCGGGCCACCCACATCGGGAAATGATTGACGGCAAAGTCCTGGGCGGCGCCGGAGGCGAGGGTCAGCAGGATCAGGTAGCCGTAGAGCAGGAAATAGGGGGTGCCAATCCGGGAAATCAGTACCGCCAGATTCATTGGATTAACGGCCGCCCCCACCGAGCGCTCCATGGCCAGCACCATGATGCTGGCCGGCAGCGCCAGCATTACAAAGGCCAGGGCCAGCAGCATCAGGATCGGCCCGCCGAGCATGGCTGCGGCGCCAACCAGCCCGCCCATCAGAATAAAAACCAGCAACTGCAGGATGACAATGTCAAAACCGCTGCCGGTGAACGCGACGGACACCGGGGGTGGTTTCAGGTGACCTTCCGCGGTGTGATTGATGACCGCATAGGTGTACTTGAACAGGGCAAGCGCGAGCACCAGCCAGACCAGAATGCCAATCAGGTTGGCCGGAGCAATCACCGGCACCAGTGTACTGATGGCAATAACCATCAGCGGATCGGTATGAAAGGGGTAACGGAAAAACGCACCGAGTCGTTGCCAGAAGGGTACCACTTCAGTAGCCGCCCCCAGGTAACGCATGGCCTTGTTGCAGTGGGGGCAGAGTGCGCGGCGCTGCCGGGTGTTGGCATCCGGCATGCAGCGGCTGCAGTAGTGCATCTGGCACCCTCCACAGTGCCATTTGGCGGGGTCGCCCGGGTGGTAGTGGCAATCGTGTTTCACCGGTGCGTGTGTCCTGGCCCATGAGAAAATCGGTAGCTCATGATGACAGATGTCGCGAGTGATCGCAGCAAACCAGTTAACAGGTAGGCTATTGTCAGATTCCGGGCGTATTCAACCCGGCAGGTTCTCCGACATTGGTCGGATATTCACCGTACTGATTCCGAACATTCATCAGCCTGTGGTTGAACTCTCATCAATTGCTGCAATAGTTAAAGGTGTACTCACATTCAGTAGCCCTTCCATCAGTCCGGTGTCCGGTGTCCGGTTCCGGAGCGGTTTTCCGGCAGGAACGCTGATGAAAGGGCTTCACCAGAGCCTTCCGGAATACGCAGACAACGACGAAAATGGAGGCACCACATGTCGAATGACCGTCTCAGTAAAGACAGCCTGAATACCCTTTCCAGCCTCGACGCAGGCGGTAAAACCTTCCACTATTACAGCCTGCCCAAAGCAGCGGACACCCTCGGTGACCTGAACCGCCTGCCTTTTTCCCTGAAAGTGCTGATGGAAAACCTGCTGCGCAACGAAGACGGCACCACGGTCGACCAGAGCCACATTGATGCCATGGTGCAGTGGCTGAAAGACCGCCACTCCGAGACCGAAATCCAGTTCCGGCCGGCCCGGGTCCTGATGCAGGATTTCACCGGTGTACCCGGGGTTGTCGATCTTGCCGCCATGCGTGAGGCGGTGAAGTCTGCGGGCAAGGACCCGGCCATGATCAACCCGCTGTCGCCGGTGGATCTGGTGATTGATCACTCGGTGATGGTGGACAGGTTTGGCGATGCGTCCTCGTTCAGGGACAACGTGACCATCGAAATGGAGCGCAACCAGGAACGCTACGAGTTCCTGCGCTGGGGCCAGCAGGCCTTTGACAACTTCCGTGTGGTGCCGCCGGGTACGGGTATCTGTCACCAGGTAAACCTGGAATACCTTGGCAAGACCGTGTGGCACAAAGAGCAGGGTGGCAAGACCATTGCCTACCCGGATACCCTGGTGGGAACTGACTCGCACACCACCATGATCAACGGCCTCGGCATCCTCGGCTGGGGTGTCGGCGGTATCGAAGCCGAAGCGGCCATGCTGGGCCAGCCGGTCTCTATGCTGATTCCGGAAGTGGTGGGCTTCAAGGTCACCGGCAAGCTGCGTGAAGGCATCACCGCCACCGATCTGGTGCTCACCGTGACTGAAATGCTGCGCAAGAAAGGCGTGGTGGGCAAGTTTGTGGAATTCTACGGCGACGGCCTGAAAGACATGCCGGTGGCAGACCGGGCCACCATTGCCAACATGGCTCCGGAATACGGTGCTACCTGCGGCTTCTTCCCGGTGGATGAGCAAACCATCAAGTACATGCGTCTGACCGGCCGTGAGGACGACCAGCTCGAACTGGTGGAAGCCTATGCCAAGGCCCAGGGACTGTGGCGCGAGCCGGGCCACGAACCGGTCTATACCGACAAGCTGGAGCTGGATATGGGCGAAGTGGAGGCCAGCCTTGCCGGGCCCAAGCGGCCCCAGGACCGGGTCGCCCTGAAGAACATGAAATCGTCTTTCGAGCTGCTGATGGAGACTGCCGAAGGATCCACGGAAAACCGGGAAGCCAACCTTGAGTCCGAAGGTGGCCAGACCGCAGTCGGCGTGGACGACAGTTACAAGCATCACGCCAGCCAGCCGCTGGAAATGAATGGGGAGACAAGCCGGCTGGATCCCGGCGCTGTGGTGATTGCCGCCATCACCTCCTGCACCAACACCTCCAACCCCAGTGTTATGATGGCCGCAGGCCTGATCGCCCAGAAAGCGGTGCAAAGGGGCCTGAAAACCAAACCCTGGGTGAAAACCTCGCTGGCACCCGGTTCCAAGGTGGTCACCGACTACCTGAAGGTAGGCGGCTTCCAGGATGATCTGGATCAGTTGGGCTTCAACCTGGTGGGCTACGGCTGCACCACCTGTATTGGCAACTCCGGCCCGCTGCCGGAGGCGGTTGAGAAGGCGATTGACGATGGTAACCTGACCGTGGCCTCGGTACTCTCCGGCAACCGCAACTTCGAGGGCCGGGTGCATCCGCTGGTAAAAACCAACTGGCTGGCCTCGCCGCCCCTGGTGGTGGCCTATGCGCTGGCGGGTAACGTGCGACTGGATTTGTCAAAAGACCCTCTGGGTACGGACAAGGATGGCAACCCGGTGTATCTGAAAGATCTCTGGCCGAGCCAGCAGGAAATTGCCGAAGCGGTGGAGAAGGTGAAAACCGATATGTTCCGTAAGGAGTACGCGGAAGTTTTCGACGGCGACGCCACCTGGCAATCGATCAAGGTGCCGGAAAGCAAGGTGTACGAGTGGTCCGACAAGTCCACCTACATCCAGCATCCGCCCTTTTTTGAAGGCATGGGTGAAGAGCCGGAAGCTATCGAAGATATCAGGAACGCCAATATTCTGGCGCTGCTGGGCGATTCGGTAACCACCGACCACATCTCACCGGCCGGTTCCTTCAGGCCGGACACCCCTGCCGGTAAATACCTGCAGGCCCATGGCGTCGAGCCGAAAGACTTCAACTCCTACGGTTCCCGCCGGGGCAACCACCAAGTCATGATGCGCGGCACCTTCGCCAACGTGCGAATCCGGAATGAGATGCTCGATGGCGTGGAAGGCGGTTTCACCAAGTTCGTGCCCACCGGCGATCAAATGCCGATCTACGACGCTGCCATGAAGTACCAGGAGCAGGGCACGCCGCTGGTGGTCATTGCCGGCAAGGAATACGGCACCGGTTCCAGCCGGGACTGGGCCGCCAAGGGCACTCGCCTGTTGGGTGTGAAGGCCGTGGTGGCCGAATCCTATGAGCGTATCCATCGCTCCAACCTGATCGGGATGGGTGTAATGCCGCTGCAGTTCCCGGAAGGCATGGATCGCAAGAGCCTGAAACTGACCGGTGAGGAAACCATCAGCATCGAAGGCCTGTCCGGCGATATCAAACCGGGCCAGACCCTCAAGATGACCGTGGAATACAAGGATGGTTCAACCGAGACCTGTGAGCTGAAGTCACGGATTGATACCGCCAACGAGGCGGTATACTACCGACATGGCGGTATCCTGCACTATGTGGTGCGGGAAATGCTCAAGTCTGCCTGAACCTAAGCCAGCCTGAAGGGGGCTGGCTGGCAACAAAAACCGGCAGCGAACGCTGCCGGTTTTTGTGAATGCAAAGTTCAGGGCTGGCGAGCAGCCACCGGCAGGCTCAGCCAGAAGCAGGCACCGAGCCCTTCCTCGGACTCAAAGTTTACTTCCCCCCCCATGGCATGCATCAGTTCCCGTGTTATGGCCAGGCCCAGACCGGTTCCTTCCTGGGGCCGTGAGGAGGAAGCGTTCGCCTGGGCAAACTTCTGGAATATCCGCTCCCGGAAAGCCTCTGGTATACCGGGCCCCTGATCCCGCACCTCCAACCTTGCCTGTTGGCCGATCTGCCGGACAGTGATCTGAACCAGCCCTTGTTGTGGCGAAAACTTGATAGCGTTGGAGACAAGGTTGGAAAAGGCCTGAGCCAGGCGCTTGCGGTCAAACGTTGCGTAAATTGCCTGATTGGCATGGCTCAGCTCGATCATCACACCACGCCGGTGGGCGAGGGGCTGGATTTCTTCCAGCACTTCTCGGACCGTACTCTCCAATTCTTGTTCCACAGCCTCAATGTGCATGTTGCCGCTGACCAGCTTTTCAATATCGAGCAGGTCGCCAATAAGATATTTCAGGTGTTCGCTGTTTCGTTTTGCGACTTTCAGCATTCTGATTGTTTTTTCCGTTAATTTTCCTGTGGTTCCGCCCAATATCAGATCAAGGGAGCCGGCAATCGAGGTCAGCGGTGTCCTTAATTCATGGCTCACCGTGGAAATGAACTGATTCTTCATTTCATCAACCATCTGACGATCATGAATATCGGCAATATAGCCATGCCAGAGTATGCTGCCGTCGGGCAGCGCCTCTGGGTTGGCATAGCCTTCCACCCAATGCCAGGCATCGTCCTGCCAGCGGACACGGTACTTGTATTGCCATGTTTCAAGAGTTGTGGCGGAAACCCGGATGGATTCGGCGACGTCGGCAACGTCATCGGAATGGATGCGTGCGAAAGCTGGTGAAGCGTCTTTGGCGGCGTCCTCGGCAGTAATCCCGTAAATAGTCTGAATGCCAGGACTCGTATACGGAAAAGCGCTATGGCCGTCAGGCCACAGCCGGTACTGATACAACATTCCGGGAATCTGATTCGTCAGCTTGTTCAGGGTTTCCGTATGTTCCTGCTGATATATGATATCCGCAACCCACCTTGCCAGTAGTGTGACGAACATCTTTTCGGTTGCTGTGAAGGGACGACTGCGTGGGTGCCGGGACGAGAAGTTAACGGTTCCGAAAATCCGGTCGTCAATCCAGACCGGCGCCGCCAAATAGCTCTCCAGGCCGAATGCCTGATAGCAGTCGTGATTCTGGTATCGGGATCCGCCCATTTTGTCGATTGCAAAAACTTTTCCGGAAACCAGCATCAAAGAGCAGTAGGTTCGCTCAAGGGGAAGGGTGGCCCCATTTTCAAGAGTCCCTTTGAGGCGCGTGAAATGCCATTGAACTGTATAGGCGTTGCCGGTAATCCGGCTGATGATTCCGGTCTCAACTCCCAGATATTCGCAGGCGGCCTCCAGTGCGCGAGTTGCTTTCTGGCCGGCATCGCCCTCGCCATCCAGAGCGATTTCGGTCAAAAGGTTCATGGCCCGATCTCGTTCATCGTAGTAATTGCCAAGTTCGCCGAACCCGAATTCGCGCTCAACCAGATCGGCCAGGTCCCGCAAGGTGACCTTGTCGTCGTCGCTAAAGGTCCGGGGCTTGTTATCGATCACGCAGAGGGTGCCAACCCGGTAACCATAGCGGTCGTGTAGCGGTGCGCCAGCGTAGAACCGGATATTGGGAGCTCCGGTTACCAGGGGATTGCCGGAAAACCGTTCATCATTCAGGGCATTCTCGATAACCAGGGATTCTTCGCGAAGAATGGCATGGCCGCAAAAGGAAATATCCCGGGCTGTTTCCGGTGCCTCCAGACCATGTCTTGACTTGAACCATTGCCGGTCACGATCAACCAGTGATACCAGCGCAATTGGAATATTGAACGTGCGTGCCGCGAGCCTCGTCAGTCGGTCGAATCGCTCTTCCGGAGGTGTGTCCAGCAACTGCAGCTCATCCAGTGCCGATAGGCGATGAGCTTCGTTTGATGGGAATTCAGGCGTTTTCATGGTTACCTCCGCTTTCTGGACTTTCTCTATCGGCGGCGGGCAATTCCACCCAGAAGTGAGCGCCCTTCTGATAATAGCAGCCGACTTGTCCCTCCATGAGTGCCGGGGAGGGGTTTCTCAAATTTAGTCCTTCAAGTCGTGGCAGGATCGGTTCAGAAGTGTTTTCATTGGAGTGACAATAATGGATTTCCAAGCGTGGTAAAATACCCTTGCAGGAGATTGGATGTGGCCTTGCGGTCGACAGGCAGTGTTTCTTCACAGCTGGCGGTGCTAAGACAGAAGTTCCTTGACCGGGCCCGGGGTGACATTAAGAACCTCCAGGCCCTGGCGAAAAAAATGCGTAATGGCGAGATTTCTGCGGACGGACTTATCTACTGTTATCAGAGCCTCCACCGGCTGTCGGGTTCCGCGGGAACATTTGGTCTGCCGGAGCTGGGAGAGGCCGCCAAGATTCTGGAGAAACAGTTAAAAGTTCAGGCAGAAGGGCTTGATGATGCCCCAGACACGACCGGTCAGCGTGTTGGCGTGCCGGAAGGGCTTGCTGATGGCATCGATACGCTCTCGGAGCTTTTGGAAGTAAAGAGTCAGGGCATTGAATCTGAACATTTTTATGACGAGGGCAGCCCTGCCTTTAAGGGCAGCCAGGGTATACAGGTCAGCATCCTGCTTGTGGACACGGGCAGTCAGAGCCTGGCAATACTCGCCCAGGAAATGGCGTCTTATGGTTTCCTTTTCAGACGCCTAAACGGTGGTGATCCCAAGTCACTGGGGAACGAGTTCAGAGAAACACAGGGCGCTGCCGTGATTCTGTGCCGGGATTCGGCCCTTTCCGATGTTATATCGGCCCGCAGTCAGTCGCTGACAAAAAATACCCTCCGCCAGATGCCAGTGATATGCCTTGGCGGTGATGACTCTTTCCAGAATCGTTACCGAGTTGCTCGGGGCGGCGCGCTTGCCTTCTTCCCGGAACCCGTGGATATCCCCGAGCTGGCTCAGAGAATTGAGTCTCTGGCGATTGAGCTCAGTGCCAACGTTCAGGGCCGTGTGTTGATTGTTGAGGATGACGTTGAGCTGGCCGAGCATTATTGCCTGGTGCTGCAATCGGCCGGCATTGAAACGCAGTCATTGTCAGACCCCCTGTATCTGATTTCACACCTATCAGCCTTCGAGCCCGATATTGTGCTGATGGACGTACAGGTCGGTGGCTATTCCGGCGTAACTCTGGCTCGCCTCATCCGCTTCGAACCGCGTTGGCTAAGTCTTCCCATCATCTATCTTTCATCTGAGGATGACCGGGATAACCAGTTGGATGCGTTGTCGAAAGGCGCAGACGAGTTCCTGATGAAACCCGTCTCTTATGATTATCTCATTCGGTCGGTGTGTATTCGTTGCTATCGGGCTCGCCAACTGTCCGAACTTATGAACCGGGATAGCCTGACCGGCCTTCTCAAACATTCGCTTATCAAGCAGGAAGTTGAGAGGGAATTGGCCAGGTGTCGTCGGAACGGTCACAGATCCTGTGTTGTGATGCTTGATCTCGACCACTTCAAGGTTGTCAATGATACCTGGGGTCATTCCCAGGGAGATATCGTGATTCGCACGCTTGCCAACCTGCTCAGGAACCGATTGCGGGAAACCGATATGATTGGCCGTTATGGTGGTGAAGAGTTTCTGGTGGTTTTGCCCCAGTGCTCTGTTTCGGCGGCAACTGACCTTATCCAGGGTATCAGTGAGAGCTTTTCTGAACTCTCATTTGTTTCCGGGGAGGGTCGCTTTAACGTTACCTTGAGTGCCGGTATCGCTGCCATAAATGATTTCATCGGTGGTGATGACGCTCTGGAAGCGGCCGACCAGGCGCTATACCAGCGCAAGCGCAACGGCCGGAATGGCGTCACTGTTCACTACCGCCGATAACATGGTCCCTTTTACCTCAGGGTGGTCGCTTGAGAGCGCTGATTCTTGAAGATGATAATCTGATCGCCGAGTTGCTGGAAACCGAAGGCAACAAACAGGAGTAGTGCAGTGGAATCTGAGCACAAGGGTTTGCCCCGGCGAGTGATGTGTGTGGAAGATGATCCGGACATTCGGGCCATTGCAGAGATCGCCTTGCAGGATGTGGGCGGATTCACCGCAGTGCTCTGTGAGTCCGGTTCCCGGGCGCTTGAAGTCGCGCCGGGCTTTGGCCCTGAACTGGTTCTGCTGGACGTGATGATGCCCGGTATGGATGGTCCTGCAACCTTGCAGGCACTCCGGCGGCAACCGGGAATGTCAGCTGTGCCGGTCATCTTTATGACGGCACGGCTCCAGCGGTCAGAGATTGACGAGTATCGGGCCCTGGGCGCTGTGGGCGTGATTCCAAAGCCTTTTGACCCAATGACCCTGTCGGACCAGATAGCAGGGATACTGGCAGATGCGGCAGGAGACAATTTCCGGTAGTCTGGCCGGTCTGAACCATCGTTTGATGAAAGAGGTCACCATGTCATCCTTCCCGTCCCGGGACGAACTCAAAGCCAAACTGAATCTCGAGACCTCCCGCATCCACTGGCATGACCTGCAAACCTTTTTTGCCCGGGGCCAGGTGGTGAGGGTGGCCCCGGAGCTGGATCTGCTGAGGGTCGCTACCGAACTGGCAGCCGACAACAAGGCCTGTTTTGAACAGTGGATGACTGAGGGACGGGTTGGCGAGGTTGCGCCTGACATTGCGCAAGCCTGGTACGACCGCAATGCCGAACTGTGGGCGGTAGTTATTGCGCCCTGGGTGCTGGTCCAGGATCGGTCCGGCCATGTCCTGCACTGATCGGTCGGCACCATGAAACTCCATTATTTTCACGGTCGCGGCGCGCTCAGGGAGCTTGTAATGGTCAGGGATGGCCATCGTATCGAGCTGCACATCCGCCCTGTTGGCAGCGGTCTCTGGGGTCTGGTGGCTTTAGCCGGGCCAGACCGTGGTCGCCCCGACGGCCAGTTCCGCCGTGGTCCCTGGAAAACCCAGGCCCGTGCCGAATCGGTATTGCGCAGTGTTGCCGGCACCATGATGGGCAAGGGTTATGAGCCCCGCCCTGGCGATTATGCCGTCTGGTCGGTTACTGCCCAGCGATTGGCGCGAATGATCGGGACGACCGGGGACGAGCAGGCAGGCAGACCTGACGCCGATTCCGACCCGTTCGATCCCCTGGCCTGACGGCGCAGCTTGGTGGCATGGCAGCACAGGTTTTGGCACTGGTGCTGGTCCTGTTTGTCGCAAACATGAGCGGCCTTTGGCTGTTCCACCGCTGGCAGCCGATGGCGGTTGAGCGCCCGGAGGGTGAGGTCAGTCCGGGGCACCGCCGGCTGTTTCTCGCCGGCCTGAAACCCTTGCTGGCGGTAATGGCTGGCCTGCGTGCCAGTGGCCATTGCCTCCGGCTTTCTGCTGTCGTTTCTGTCGCCAGTGCTGATGGGGGTGTTTCTGGCTCTGGGATAAACTGATGCGGTGCAGGGCAGATTGTGGTTCTGCGCCGGGCGGATCATGCCATGTAGCAGGCCAAACAGAGGGGCGTAACCGTTACGTCCGGTTTTCAGGCCCCTCTGGCTGAAGATCACCGTTGAGCAGAGCGGACGAAGGGCGCCAGGCCTGGGACTTGTACCACTGGTCAGAGAGCCGTCGCACCGAGCTCAGATCGTCCAGGGTTCGCTCCCCGGCAATTGCAGGTAATTCGCGTGTCACGATCATGGCAAGCATTCGGGATTTGAGAAGGTGGTAGACCTTTTCGGTTTCCCCGAAGGTTTCTGACAGGCGTTCTTCAGACGCCACCAGATTGCGCAGCAACTCCCTGTAGCCTTCCAGTTCCCGGGCCAGAGGGGCCAACTGGGGCAGTTTGGCGGCCTGCCGCAGTTTCAGGAGTGCCGGGGCCAGCTCTGTTGTTTCGGCAAGATATCGGCAGGTTCGAATGGACAGGGTCAGGGTTTCGACCGTCTGGGGCAGCATTTTTTCCGCGCGCAATCGGGAAATATACTCGGTAATCGCACTGTTGAGGCCGAGTGCCGCCTCTGACCGGGCGTGAATCCGCTCTGGTACCAGGTCCTCACGGTCCAGGCAGACCCGCAAAAGTCCGCGGGTCAGACTGATCAGCCGTTTCATTTCCTGGTCTACGGCGCCAACCGCGAGTTCAGGGGTGTTGATCAGTGTGTCGTCAAGGAAGCGGGGTTGGGCGTTGTCTTCCTCCCTGCTCCGGAACAGGCGCCCCAGGATTCTCGCAACTGGCTGCAGTAGCGGCAGCATGATGACGGCGCCGAGCAGATTGAAAAGCGTATGGAAGATCGCCAGTGACACGGCGGCGTTGGTGTCCAGTTCCAGCCAGTTGGTCAAGGCAGCAATCAGCCAAAGCATCAGTGGCAGTATCAGTATCGCGATGGTCCCGGTTCCCAGGTTGAAGAGGACGTGACCCAGGGCGAGACGCCTGGCGCTCGCCGTTGCCTTGAGCACAGCAATAGCGGCCGTGGATGTGGTTCCCAGATTGGCGCCGATGACCGCTGCGGCGGCATCCTGCAGTGACAGAAGATTGCTGGCTGCGGCACTGAGTATGATGGCCAGGGCAGCGCTGGAAGACTGGGTAAGAAGCGTTGCCAGAAACCCGAACAGAACGAACAGCGGCAGCGCCAGCCCCTGGCCGAGTACGTCTTCACTGTCAAGGCCGATGGTCAGTTGGCCGAGAGAGTCCTTCAAGACTGATAGACCGAGGAAAAACAGCGCAAATCCTGCCAGCGATTCCCCCAGAGACTGGCTTCTCTGCTCACGGCTGATCAGCTTCATGCCCATGCCTGCCGCCAGCATGGGCATGGCAAAAGCCTCAATCTTGAAGCCAAACCCCACCAGGCTGACCAGCCAGCCGGTCATGGTGGTGCCCACATTGGCGCCGAAGACCACACCAAGAGATTGCGCCAGGTTCAGTAAACCGGCGTTCACAAAACCGATGGTTGCGACCACAACAGCACTGGAGGACTGAACGATGCCAGTAATCAGGACCCCTGCGCCGAACCCCCTCAGCGGCGTCCGGGTCCAATGGCCCAGCATGTGGCGCAGTTGATGTCCGGCCGCGTTCTTGAGACCGTTGGTCATCATTTCCATGGCCAGCAGGAACAGGGCAAGGCCGCCGAGAATCTGAAAGATAGTTGCTATCATTTACGAATGCTTGAATTTTGAAGTGAGATTTCGTTGAGCTTAGCAGACCCCGGACAGGCTCTGTCGGTCGTCAGGCAAGAAACTTCCGGACATCGATTTTATATTCGTCAGGATCGACAGCCCGCAATATGCGGTCCTGGGTGCCGGGTTTGGCCAGGTCGATGGTTTCCACCGTGATCGGCATCCGGAACCGGGTCTGGTACATCACTCTGACCACCGGCAGTCTCTGGTCCGCCTCGCTGGTTTCCACCACCACACCCAACCGCCCACTCTCCAGAAGGACCATGGATCCGACCGGGTAAAGGCCGATGCAGCGGATAAACTGCTTGACCAGCACCGGGTCCAGGTGGTCGCCGCTCCACTCCAGTAGTTTTTTCAAGCCCTGTGTCGGAGTCATTCCCTGGTGGTAGACCCGGTCAGCAGTAATGGCGTCATAGACATCAGTGATGGCAACCATGCGGCCGTATTCGGAAATATCCTCACCCCTGAGGCCTTCCGGATACCCGCTCCCATCGAGTCGCTCATGATGCTGGGCGGCAGTGATCACGGTCAGCTCGCCAATGCCCTCGGTGGCGGCGAGAATATCCCGGGAATGCCGTGCGTGCAGTTTCATGACCTCGAATTCTTCAGGGGTCAGGCGCCCGGGTTTATGCAGTATCTCATCGGGCGTGAGGGTCTTGCCCAGATCGTGGAGCAGCGCTCCGACAATGGTCTGATGCAGAACGTCGGCTGGCAGGCCACGGTAATTTCCGAACAAAGACATCAGAACACTCAGATTGACCGAGTGTTCCAGCAGATAATTGTCTTTCTCCCGGATGCGACCGAGACAGCTCAGGGCGTTGGCATTCCGAAAAACCGAACGCTGGAGTTCATCCGCCAGCTGGTGGATCGGGGCAATGTCGATGGCGGCGCTCATCTTGACGTTATTCATGAAATCGCCCACCAGCCCCTGGGCCTGGCTGTGAATTTTCTGGGCAATCACAATTTCTTCAGTAAGCGGAACATGCGGACGCAGA
>PAKW01000005.1 GCA_002707215.1 Halomonas sp. | reverse complement strand
CATCTTGACGTTGGCGAGGTCAACACCGGTGTTGTCCGGCTTGACGCGCACCTTTACGTTGTAGTCGATTACTCGTTTTACAGCGACCAGAACCTTCATAGATTCCTCGTTCTTCTACGATGGGTTTATGACTTGCAGTCCTCACACGAAGCCTGCCGAAATTCCGTGCGCACTAATGATGGAGGCAACGCTCAGCAGAATCAATAGCCTCAGACGACGCGCCAGGACTGATGCTTCAGCCAGTTTCCCGGTATTGACTGGAAATGGCCGTGAGACGATACTTGGTTTCGACTCAAAACACACGATATTTCAGTGTGCTCCTACAATGCCAAAGGACAGACCAAATTTCAAACAAACGTTTGTTTGATTCATCAAATACGGTATTCTTTGCTGTAAACAAGTCGGTCTAGCTGACTTGTGCCAGTCGTCTATAGGCAGTTTTACCGGTATGATGGCGACCCAGAAAGATTCTGCCTGCGGGCACATAATATCCATTAAAGAAGTTTGAGGAGACCAACGTGGAACGCGAATCGATGGAATTTGATGTTCTGATCGTCGGCGGCGGCCCGGCGGGCCTGTCGGCAGCTTGCCGTGTCATGCAACTGGCACAGGAAGCTGGCGAAGAACTCACCGTATGCGTGGTAGAAAAAGGTTCTGAGATCGGCGCTCACATTCTGGCCGGCACCGTATTCGAGCCCACTGCCCTCAACGAGCTCTTCCCTGACTGGAAAGAGAAAGGTGCCCCGCTCAACACGCCGGTTACCCGTGACGACATTTTCCTGCTGAAGAACCAGGAAAACGCTACCAAGATCCCTAATGCGTTTGTGCCCAGGAACATGCACAACCATGGCAACTATATTATCAGCCTGGGCAACTTTTGCCGCTGGCTCGCGGAGCAGGCTGAAGGCCTGGGTGTTGAGGTTTATCCGGGCTTTGCCGCTTCCGAAACCATTGTTGAGGACGGCCAGGTTAAAGGCATCATCACCGGCGACATGGGCGTTGCCCGTGACGGGTCCGAGAAAGACGGCTACATGCCAGGCATGGAACTGCGCGCCAAGTACACCCTGTTTACTGAGGGCTGCCGTGGTCACCTGGGCAAGCGCCTGATCAATGACTTCAAACTGGATGAAGGCAAGGATCCGCAGCACTACGGAATTGGCATCAAAGAGCTGTGGGACATCGATCCGGCCAAACACGAGCCGGGGCTGGTTGTACATACCACCGGCTGGCCGCTGAACGAAACCGGTTCCACCGGCGGTTCTTTCCTGTACCACCTGGAAAACGGGCAGGTTTATGTGGGACTGATCACTGACCTTTCCTACAGCAACCCACACCTGAGCCCGTTTGAAGAATTTCAGCGCCTGAAGCTGCACCCGGAAGTGAAAAAATATCTGGAAGGCGGCAAGCGCGTCGCCTACGGTGCCCGAGCTATTACCAAGGGTGGCTTCAACTCCCTGCCGAAAATGAGTTTCCCCGGTGGCCTGCTGCTGGGCTGTGACGCGGGCACCCTGAACTTTTCCAAGATCAAGGGTTCCCATACGGCCATGAAATCCGGCCTCCTGGGCGCCGAGGCTGTGTTTGAGGCGATCAAGGATGGCAAGAGCGGTGAGGAAATTACCAGCTTTGAGGATCGCTTCAAGGACAGTTGGCTATACAAAGAGCTGTATGATGAGCGTAACTTTGGCCCAGCCATGCACAAGTTCGGTAACGTGATTGGCGGCGCGGTCGCCTTCTTCGAGCAAAACATTCTGCGCAGAAGCCTACCGTTCACCTTGCACGACACCACGCCGGATTATGCCACCCTGAAGCTGGCCTCTGAGTGCAAGAAAATCAGCTATCCCAAGCCGGATAACAAACTGACTTTCGACCGCCTGTCCTCGGTGTTTATCTCCAACACCAACCATGAGGAAGATCAGCCGGTACACCTGAAGCTGACTGATCCGGAGCTTCCAATCCGGGACAACCTGCCGAAATACGACGAGCCCGCGCAGCGCTACTGCCCGGCGGGTGTGTACGAAGTGGTTGAGAAAGACGACGGCAGCGGCAAGCGTTTTCAGATCAACGCCCAGAACTGCGTTCACTGCAAGACCTGTGACATCAAGGACCCGGCCCAGAATATTACCTGGGTGACGCCGGAAGGGGGCGGAGGCCCGAACTATCCGAACATGTGAGCCTGGGGTCAGATGAACCTTTCATCTGACCCCTTTTTTCGATCTGCCGGATAGCCGGTGAACTCGGGGTCAGATGAACTTTTCATCTGACCCCTTTTTCGCTAGCGCTTCGGAAAAGCTTAGTGAACGTGACCGTGCTCTTGCTCTTCGTCGGTCGCTTCGCGGGCTTCTACCACTTCTACGTCGAAGTGAAGAGTCTGTCCGGCGAGCGGATGGTTGGCATCGATGGTAACGGTCTCGTCGCTGACTTCAACCACGCGAACAACCTGGGGGNCGCCCGGGGTCTGCGCCTGGAACTGCATGCCCGGCTCGATGGTATCGACACCTTCAAATGCAGAACNCGGAACAGGCTGAACCAGCTCTTCGTTAACTTCGCCGTAGCCTTCGGCAGGTTCTACAGCAACCTTGACCTGATCGCCTGCATTCTTTTCGTTCAATGCACTTTCCAGTCCACCGATAATGTTCTGTGCACCTTCCAGATAAGACAGCGGCTCGCGACCTTCTACACGGGAGGAGTCAAGTTCCTCTCCCTGATCGTTGGTGAGCGTGTAATGGATGGTGACAACACGAGGTTGGGCCATGTGATCTCCTTGCGTGTCGCAATGACTGTTTAATTGATTTAGGCAATCGAAAGTGATCTTGAACAGCCAGACTGCACAGAGGGACTAACGACCACCGGGCCTCGTTAGAGAACCAGGCTCGTAACAAGTACGAAAACACAGTTTAACAAGTGACAAAGTGCATTTTCCACCGCCAATTCTTGGGGCTTGGTAAGGGTTTTCAACCACCCTGCCCGATTTTGTAGAAAATTCCGTGACTAAACACACCCAGAGCCGGGTGGCCGTCTTCGTTTTGCTCGACCACATGTGCCACCAGGTCGTAGTAGGCGGCGGTCACCAACCGGGCCTCCACGCCATGCCGCACCGCCACAACCGGTCTTGGCTCCTCCGAGCAGGGATAGGTGCCAACCGCCAGCGGATGCTGCTGCCCGATTTCCAGGGATTCGCCGACATTGGTGGTCAGGGAAATCACCTGGCAGTCACCCTCACCGGTGACCTGCAGGGAATGTGCGAGCAGCGGCGTGTCCTCCACCTGAATCCGCCATTTCTCGACCGGCGTGACCAGGTAATATTCGCCATCTTCTTCCCGGCGCAGGATAGTGGAGAACAGCCGCACGATGGCCTCGCGGGCCAGTGGCTCACCCCTGAAGATCCACTGACCATTGCGGCTGATCCGCAGATCCATGTCGCCCGACAGCTCGGGGCGCCACTGATCAAGGGGCGGATTTCCGGGATTTTTCACGGTTTCCCCTACCTGGTGCGCAAGAGTTTCCGGATTCGTATGCATAATGGGGGCTCCCGGTTCAGTGAATTACAACCCGCGCATCCATTCCGCCCGAAGCATAGCCTGACTCGATTCGCCTGGATTCCGTTAGCGGGTATTCGGACTATCAGGGCAGAAACTGTGCTTTCAAGTCTGCGCAGCCGGGCCCCACCACAGGCATGTCGAGCATAACCGCCTGGGAGGTCATGAAGGGTATGCCCCGGCGATGGGCATCCACCAGCAGTGTGGCGAGGCTGCCAACCAGGGGCATGTGGGAAACAATCATCAGTGGTGATTGATGCTGCTCAATCAGCGCATCAAGGCATTCCCCGGGGTCGTCGTCCGGGGTAATGAACATTTTCTCTTCCACCGGGCAATTGAGGATCTCGGAGACAATCGCGGCGGTTTGCCGGGCTCTTAACAAGGGGCTGCTCCAGATGAGTTTCGGGCGCCAGGGGGATTCGGCTATCCCGGACGCCACTTCTGCCACTCCCAGCCTGCCGGATTCGGTCAGTTCCCGCTCTTGATCCAGGGTGTGCCAGCCGGCTTCACCGTGGCGCATGATAAGCAATTGCAAAGGCAACCTCCACTAAATGGCCGGCTACTGGGTGATGGTGCGGGGTAGTATGAATTCCACGTCGGAATTCTGGACCGACATCATCAGGCTGTTAATGACTGCCTTGATGGATGCGGAACCATACAGAATCTCATAAAGGCCACGCACCAGCGGCATGTAAATACCAATGGCTTCAGCCTTTTCTTTTACCAGTTTCAGGGTATAGATACCCTCGGCCACCTGCCCCAGTTCCGCCACGGCGTCGTCCAGCTTCTGGCCCTGCCCCACGGCGTAGCCCACCCGGAAGTTCCGGCTTTTGGGGGACGTGCAGGTCACGATCAGGTCACCAACGCCGGCCAGGCCCATGAAGGTCATAGGGTTGGCACCAAGGCTTACCGCGAACCGGCTCATTTCAGCAAGGCCCCGGGTGATCAACATGGCTTTGGCATTCTCACCCATCTCCAGAGCGGAAGCGAGACCCGCAACAATGGCGTAGATGTTCTTCAGGGCGCCGGCGAGTTCCACACCATAGACATCCACGTTGGCGTAAACGCGAAAATACTCGCAGCCCAGCAGGTCCTGAACAGCCCGGCGTACATCCGGGTCCTTGGCGGCAATGACGGTGGCGGTGAGGTCCCGGCCAACGATTTCGGCAGCCAGGTTCGGCCCGCTGAGCACGCCGATACGGCAGCGCGGAATCTCCTCCTGGAGAATCTCACTCATCAGCTTGAAGCCATACTCCTCGATGCCCTTGGTCAGGCTGACGACAATCTGGTCGTCGCGGAATTTATCGCAGTTCTCCCGGATAACGGCACGAAAAGCCTTGCTGGGTATGGCAACCAGCACGATTTCTGCCTTGCTGACGGCGTCGGCAAGGTTCGTGGTGGGCTGAATATCGCCGGTCAGTTCGATGCCCGGCATATACCGGCTGTTGATGCCGGTGGTGCGGATTTCCCTGGCCTGGGCCCCAGCACGCATCCAGAAGTGAACGCGGTGGCCGTTCTCTCCAAGCACTTTAGCCATAGCGGTGCCAAAACTGCCGCCGCCGAGAACCGCCACGTCATGCACCGGCCCTGTTGCCTCGTTGTTTTGAGGCGTCGTTTTTTCAGACATAGTTCTTCCGTTTTTTAGGTCGGGTGTGAAACCGGTGTCGCCAGGCGCAGCAGGCGAGTGGCGTTAACCGGGCTCTTCACACTCCAGGGCGCGCACCAGATTCCTGAACTCTTCCCTGTTGCGTTTGTTCAGACCCATCAGAACCTTGTGGGCATCGAGAACCTTGTCCCGAACCTGCTGTTCGCTGGCCCTGAGAACAGGAATTTCTTCAAGTTCTTCAATACGGGACGCGGGTTCACGGACAATGATAAAGATCTTGTCGAATCCCATCGATGTGACAATGCGGGTAATGTCAGGATTGGTGGAAACCAGCGTGGGCAGGAAATGGCTCTGTTTCTGGGCGGCCATGGCAATTTTGGCCAGAAAGCCGAGCGTGGTGCTGTCGATGATCTCGGTTTCGGTGAGATCGATCACCACGGTCCTGAACTGGGGGTCCTGAGTGATGGACTCAACCAGATTGTCCAGCGTCGAACACAGGTTCAGCCGGATTTCACCGATAAACTTCAGGACGTAAATACCCTGTTTTTCAGCTTGCAGGATCTTGTAACCAGCCATGTTTCACACTGCCACTATTTTGACGAGGTGTTATCTGACCCATCCATAGTATCAGTAACCGACACAATAGCGATATCGTCCGGCAACTCTGTGATCTCCTCGAGATTCAGAGCTTCGCTAAGAGCTGCGATAGTGTGACGACCTCCGGATACGAGTTCAAGTAGTGTCTGTTCCTTTTCATCAAGACTTTTTTCCCGGATTACTTCCAGAATTCCATCTGAAAACAGGGTTAGGTGGAACGGTTTGTCCAGTGGCACCTCGTAAACTTCCCATTCCGGCGTTTCGAAAAGTCCCACCGGTAGCCCGCTTCCCTCCAGGAAAGCGGTTTCGCCGCCTTCAAATGACAGGATCGGCATCGGGAAATGCGCGCCAACCGCATACTGTAGCTTGCGTTCACTGACGGAAATGATGCCAACGAAGACGGTTACGTGTTTGCCGAGCCCGGTATCCAGCAGTTCCGAGTTGATACGTTGAAGGAACCGGTCCGGGTAGAGTATGTCGTCACTCGATCCGCGGCGGAGGTTGCGTTGCAGCCGGTTTGTAAGGTTCTTCAGTAACACGGTAACGAACGCGGAACTGGCTCCGTGGCCGGACACATCGGCAATGTAGACCAGAACCTTGTCGTCGGAAATCCGGAAGTAATCCAGAAAATCGCCGCTCAGATACAGCGATGGTTTGATCAGGTGGTCTATGCGCAGGCTACTCATCACCTGCTCACGCTCTGGCAGCATCCGCAACTGGACCTTGCGGCCTGCGCGCTGATCCGCCCGCAGCTCTGCAATGCCGTCCCGCAGATCCCGGTTGGCCTCTTCCAGTTCCTGCCGGTAAAGCTGGTTCAGTCGGTTGACCCGAACCCGGTCAAACAGCTTTTCTATGACATCATCCAGAGCGCCCTTGTCGTCGTTGCAGGGCTTCAGGACGAAATCCGCCGCGCCTGCCCGCAAGGCGCCGACCACATCGGTACTGGAACCACTGGACGAGCAGACCACGATCGGCGTGAAGGTCTCTGCTTCTTCAAGCCGGTTGGCCAGGTCCCGAATGACCTCTGGAGACAGATCTGCAAAGATGATGTCGGGAATGTTATCGTCAAACAGTGCCTTTGCGCTGGCGAGATCCGGGTAGCCAGTCACGTAGAAACCCCTCGCTTCAAGGTACCGGGCGAGATCCGTACGGGCTTTTTCATCGGCGTCTATTATAAGTATGCGCTCGGTGCGCGAGGTCATGGTGACTGCCCTAAACTACCAGCGATAAACGATAAATTGGCTTGATTAAGCCTATTCTGGCACGCCCCTGTGATATAACAAGGCCAGTTTCATGAAATTGGGAGACTCCATCTGATGCGACGTGCCGTTAATGATCTTCTCGGAGCCTATGACAAGCTGATCATGGACCCGGTTCACGGTGGTATTCCACTTTACCGGCACGAGATCCAGGTGATTGACCATCCGCTGTTCCAGCGGCTGCGGAACATCTGCCAGAACGACATCCTGAGCCTGGTATTCCCCGGCGCCACCCACTCCCGATTCCTGCACAGTATTGGTGTCATGCATGTGGGCACCCGCATGTTCCGCTCGATGATCGACGCCTATCTGCGGGAACGCCAGCTCAGCGATCAGACCGATCTGAGCCTGAGCCAGCTGGATGCCATCGACTACCTGGCAAAAACCATCCGGCTGGGCTGCCTGCTGCATGACAGCGGACATTCCAGCTTTTCCCATCAGTTCACCCAGGCCCGGCGCATCCGGGAACTGATGTCGCGGCCTGGTCGCTTCAGGGACCTCTGGCGGGGCCTGGACTACTCCGCTTATCACCCGGAAGAACCCCGGGAACTGGAGCACGAACATTACTCCGTGCGTGTCGGCCACGACGTACTGATGGCGGTGGGCCTGGAAGGTGCCGGCCTTCACGCCCGGGACGTCATCGGCATCATGGAGACCACAGAGGTAAAACCCAGCGAAACCTTCTGCCGCCATGCCCGAACCTTCTGGGCCTTTATCGCGGGTGAAGATGCCGCCGCCGGCTCGCCGCTGAGCGACAACATTCCAGGGCTGGTGATGGACCTTCTTTCGTCGATTGTATCCGGTGAGATTGATGCCGACCGGGCCGACTATATGCTGCGTGACGGCTTTCACTCATCGGTCACCATCGGTGGATTCAATCTGGACCATCTTCTCAGCAACCTGCGTTTTGGTTGGGATGTGTCGGAACCCTGGCTCGGGCTTGCCATCACCCAGAAGGGGCTGGGTGCACTGGAAGACTTCGTTTACAGCCGCCACCAGATGTACCGGAAGGTGTACGCCCACAAAACGGCTCTGGGCTTTGACTGGCTGTTGCGAGAGGCCATTAACGAGGTGCTGGATGATCCGGAGAATTTCCAGTGGGTGGATACCTGTTTAAGCGACATGGCCTACTTTTCGGAACTCACCGACAACTTCTTCTGGGAGGCATTCCGGAAAGTGGCCCGCAAACACCCGAAGAGTTTCTCCTTCTGCATTGTGAACCGGGTAAAGCTGAACCACCTGGACACCCGCGAAGACCTCTCGGCCGAAGGTATTGAGAGACACAGCACATGGCTGGCCGGGGAACTTGCCCTTAATCCAGCTCAGGTGGTGACCTGTTCAATGCGGGCGCGGTTTTCCAACATCCAGGACAACTTCAACGGCATCAAGGTTCTGGTGCGCGAGCCCATTCACCGCAACCGGTCGCTGAAGAAGATCACCGATGTCAGCGCCTTCTTCAGTAAATTCAGCGACGGTACCATCACCCACTTTTACACCCGCCCGGATGTGACCACCGGCCGCCAGGATGCTTTCACTGAGCAGTAGGCACCGCAGTCATTCCGGCGGTCGGTCCACATGCGCTTTCGAACGCGCCCTCCACCCGGCCACCGCTGAGCCAGTCGCCCGCAAGCCCGAGCCCGCAATCCGGGAACCACAGAAGCCCTGGCTGTTCGCCGCCCTCTGAGCGGCCATAACGCCAGCGATGGGTGACAATGCCATTCTGGGCCCGGTAACCAACCCCGTCACTTCGCGGAAAGCACCCAGAAGCCCGCTGGCAACGTCTTCGGCGGGCGTATCAAATAGCCTTGCGTGCAGGCCGGGCTGGCGTGGAGCACCCACTACTGACCACTGTCATCACGACCAGGCTTGCTGGCGCATAACCGGCGAATCAACGGTTTAATTAAACATGGTTTATCGTGCATCCAATTCCGGTAGTGAGATCGTACTACCTCTCGTGAAAGAGGTTCAGCCACCGGCGGGCTGATCGTGTGATCAAGGTTCCGTTACCAATGCTTTTATTAATGAGAAAGGGCAATCAGGGTATGACCCGAGTGCAACATTGGCTTACAAACATTCTGAGGTGGTTCGATTCCGAGGCAGGCCCGGATCACATCGACACCACGTCCCGGTCATTCAGCGCCTTACGTGTTATACCGTTCATAGCGCTTCACATGGCCTGCTTGCTGGCCTTCTATACTGGGGTTAGTGCCTTCGCCGTTGGGTTCGCGGCCGCCTTCTTCCTGGTGCGAATGTTCGCAATTACCGGATTTTACCACCGCTACTTTGCCCACAAGACCTTTAAAACCAGCCGCCCAGCCCAGTTTGTGTTCGCTGTACTGGGTGCCAGCGCCGCTCAACGCGGTCCGCTCTGGTGGGCTGCTCATCACCGCCATCACCACCAACATTCCGATAAGGCGCAGGATCTTCACTCTCCCCATCATGGTGGCTTCTGGTGGTCGCATATGGGCTGGTTCACCTGTGACGCAGGATTCGCGACTGATGAACGGCGCATCCGCGACTGGCTGAAGTTCCCCGAGCTTAAGTTAATCAATCGGTTCGATTCCCTGGTACCGGCCCTGGCCGCTGTCGGTATTTACGCGCTTGGTGAAGCCCTGGCCGCCTGGGCGCCAGGCCTGGGAACCAATGGTCTGCAGCTGTTGGTATGGGGATTCTTTGTTTCCACCGTTGCGTTGTTCCACGCCACGGTCTCGATCAACTCACTGTCCCATGTCTGGGGCAAGCGCCGGTTTGAGACATCGGACGACAGTCGGAACAACTTCTGGCTGGCTCTGCTGACCCTTGGTGAAGGCTGGCACAACAACCATCACCGTTGGCCCCAGTCTGTGCGCCAGGGGTTCCGCTGGTATGAAATTGACATCACCTGGTACGGGCTCTGGCTAATGTCCAGGTTGGGCATAATCTGGGAGCTAAACCCGATTCCCAAACACATTCAGGAAGAAACACGCGAGCTGGATAAAGTGAGGAGGAGGAGACAATGACAACCGCTTCAAAAATCGAAGTGGGTGCGCGTAACCCGGCGGTGCCGGCAACGCTCGACAGCTTCCGGGCGCTGTTCAACGAACTCGACAAGGGCAATCTCAATAAACTTTCCCGGGTCTACAGTGAGGATATCCGGTTTCAGGACCCACTGAGCAGGGTTCAGGGGCTGGATGAGCTTACCCGTTATTTTACCGGGGCCTATGCCAATGTCATCTCCTGCCGCTTCGAGTTTGGTAAAGCCGTTGTTCAGGATGAGTGTGCGGCGGTTCCGTGGGTCATGCACCTGCGTCACAAGCGCCTCCGCAAAGGCCGTGAAGTTCAGGTGCAGGGGATCAGCCACCTGGAAATCCGCGACGGTATGGTGTGCTACCACCGCGATTACTTTGACGCGGGGGAAATGCTCTACGAAAACCTGCCGGTGATTGGCAGGGCCATTCGCTGGATCAGGGATCAGGCAGGATGAGAGATCGACTTCAGGAAACCTCAAATATCTGGATTACGGGCGCCAGCTCGGGCATTGGCGAGTCTGTAACCCGCGCTCTGGCACGCGGGGGGCACCGGCTGGTCATTACCGGCCGACGCCAGGGTGCGCTTGAGGAGCTTGCCTCTGTAGCGCCCGAAAGCATTATCCCGGCCGCGGCAGACACCACCAGCAAGCAGGACCTGCAAGCCATTGCCAGCACCCTGGAGAATCACGGGGACCTGAACATGGTGATTCTCAACGCCGGCACCTGTGAATATCTGGACATCGCTGATTACCGCAGTGATGTGATCGAGAAGAACATTCACACCAACGTGATTGGCACGGCCCGCTGCCTGGATATCGCCCTGCCCGCGTTGCGTCGCAGTCGGGCAAAAGGGCAGCCGGCAACCCTGGTCATTGTCAGCTCCTCGGCCTGTTGGTTTCCCTTCGGCCGGGCAGAAGGTTACGGCGCGTCCAAGGCTGCCCTGACTTACTTTGGCCATGCCCTCAGGGCGGATCTCGCCGCCGAAGGTATTGATGTCGTAGTGGTATCACCGGGCTTTGTGAAGACCCCGCTGACCGACCGCAACGATTTTCCCATGCCCTTTCTGGTCACGGCAGAGGATGCGGCGGAACGGATTGTCAGTGGTCTGGCCCGTGGACAGAACGAAATTGCCTTCCCAAAGCGGTTCACCTGGATGCTGAAGGCACTGGGCGCACTTCCCCGGCCATTGATTGACCGGATGTCGGCCTCCATGGCCCGTAAAAGCAACACCGAACAGGAAAACACTGGATGAGTAGTGAACGTCAGCGAATTGCTGTCATTGGGGCCGGCGTATCCGGCCTCACGGCTGCCTGGCTTTTGGCCGAGAAACACGAAGTTCAGGTTTTTGAGGCGGGGGATTACGCCGGTGGTCACACCAACACCGAACAGGTCGAAGCCGGTGGCAGAACCTGGCCGGTAAACACGGGGTTTATCGTGTTCAACGACTGGACCTACCCCAATTTCATCAAACTGATGGATCGGCTTGGCGTGCCGTCGGAAGTCAGCGACATGAGCTTCAGTGTGGATTGCAGCAGCACCGGGCTACAGTACAACGGCCCCCGCCTCAATACCCTGTTTGCCCAACGCCGGAACCTGGTCAATCTGCCGTTCCTGAAAATGGTGCGCGAGATTCTGCGTTTCAACAAGGAAACCCGGGCGGACCTTGAGGCCGGTAATATCAACAACGAGGAAACCCTGGGCCAGTACCTGAAACGCAATGGCTATTCCCGTTATTTCAGGAATTACTACATCGTGCCGATGGGGGCGGCCATCTGGTCGGCGCCGGAGATTGTTCTGGAACAGTTCCCGATCCGCTTCTTCCTGCAGTTTTTCAACAATCACGGCATGTTGTCGGTGGAGAACCGCCCGATATGGCGGGTGATCTCCGGCGGTTCCGCCCAGTACGTGACCAGGATGATGGAACGCCTTGGCGATGCCACACACCTGAGCAGTCCGGTGAAAAAGGTGGTAAGGGATGAAGATGGCGTAACGGTTTCTGTGAGGGGCCAGGAACATCACTTCGATCAGGTGATTTTTGGCTGTCACAGCGATCAGGCCCTCGCCATGATTGCAGACCCGACAGACAAGGAACTGGATATCCTCGGAGCCATGGGGTATCAGAATAACGATGTTGTGCTTCACACCGACACTAGCGTACTGCCAGACAACCGGCGCGCCTGGGCGGCCTGGAACTATTTCATTCCTGCCCACAGCACTGAGCCCGTGTCGGTCACCTACAACATGAACATTCTGCAGAATTTCCACGATGCGCCGGAAACCTTCTGCGTAACCTTGAATCGAAGCCACGATATCGCCCCGGATAAGGTAATCAAACGCTTCGGGTACGCCCATCCTGTGTTCACACTGGATGCGGTGGCCGCCCAGGAGCGATATGACGAGATCGGTAACCGGAACCGCACTCACTTCTGCGGAGCCTACTGGTTTAACGGCTTCCACGAGGACGGTGTGCGCAGCGCACTGCGGGTAACCCGGGCTTTCGGGGTGGAGCTTTGACCATGAACAGTCAGTGGCTGGAGGGTACTGTCCGGCACAGGCGGAAGTACCCGGTGCAACACGAATTCAGCTACAGCACCGGCATGCTGGCCCTGGATACCGATGAGTGGGGCACGGTTGCCAGGGTCAGCCCGCTTTTCTCGCTGGAGCGCTTTAACTGGATGTCCTTGAAGCGCAGGGATTACTTTCGTCCGGACACAGAAGACCTGTCGGTTGCTGTCCGTGATCACGCAGAAGAAGCCACCGGATGGCGTCCGGACGGAGAAGTAGAGCTGATCACCCATCCCCGCTACTTCGGCTATGTGTTCAACCCGGTCAGTTTCTATTTCTGCTACCGGCCTGGAGATTGCCCCGCTGAAGGCGCGGTTCCCAAGGTCATCGTGGCCCAGATTACCAACACGCCGTGGCATGATCGCCATGCCTACTGCCTGGAAACCACGGGAGCGGAACCCAACCAGGCCGGCTGGCGCACCGAACACTTTGGGTTCAGCAAGCGCTTTCATGTGTCCCCGTTCAACGGGATGAACCAGCATTACGAGTGGACATTCAGTTTCCGGGGGCCGGAGCTGAGGATCCACATGAATGTTATGGAAGAAGGCCGCAAACATTTTGATGCCACCCTGGTAGTCCAACGCACCCCCCTTACTCGTAAAGATATGCACAGGAGTCTTCGAAAGTTTCCGCTTGAGGCTTTCAAGGTTGTGGCAGGGATTTACTGGCATGCCCTGCGCCTCAAGCTCAAGGGGGCGCCGTTCTACACTCACCCGGACAAACTTTCCGAAGACGACAGTGCCTGCCGCCGTGGACATGATGATTCCGGGCTGGACGTCACCCGTGCGGAAAACAATGACAAGACTCGTGGAAGGGTAAGCTCATGGAGAACCTGAATGCTTCGGTTGAAAACACCTCATCCGGCTCTGGCAGCCTGCCGGCTCTCAGCCGGTTTGCGAGGACCCTGGTGATTCAGCAGCTCCGGTTACTGGGCGAAGGCCAGCTGACGGTAAGGGAATCCGGGTTTGAAGACCTGATTTTCGGAGACGGCAATAGCCAATACGAGCCTGCAGAACTGATTGTCCATGATCACAGCACCTGGCGGGTCCTGCTGACCGGCGGTAGCGTCGGCGCCGCCGAAGCCTATGTGGCCGGTGACTGGTCGACACCCGATCTGGTTGCCCTGCTTCGGTTCTTCACCCGTAACGTCGACCGGATGAACGAATTCGAGGACCGGTTCAGCTGGGTCACCAAGCCCGCGCTGAAGGGCCTGCACTGGCTGAACCGGAACACCAGGGAAGGCTCCCGGAAGAACATCAGTGCCCACTACGATCTGGGCAATGATCTGTTCGAGACTTTCCTCGATCCGACCATGATGTATTCCTCGGCGATCTACCCGAGTGCCGGTTCCACGCTCGAAGAAGCCGCAGTCCACAAGCTGGACACCATCTGCCGGAAGCTCGATCTCGCGCCCGGTGACCAGGTGATTGAAATCGGCACCGGCTGGGGCGGCTTTGCGATTCATGCGGCTAAACACTACGGATGCCATGTGACTACTACGACCATTTCCAGGGAGCAGCTGGAGCTGGCTAAAGAACGGGTCCAACAGGAAGCCCTGGAAGACAGGATCACCCTCCTGTTTGACGATTACCGTGATCTGGAAGGCCAATTCGACAAGCTGGTCTCCATCGAGATGGTAGAAGCCGTGGGCCCGCAATTCCTGGACAGCTATTTCTCCCAGATCAACGCCCTGCTCAAGCCGGATGGCCTGGCGCTTGTGCAGGCCATCAACATGCCGGAACAGCGTTACCAGAGAGCCCTGAAGAACGTGGACTTTATCCAGCGTTTTATCTTCCCGGGCAGCTTTATTCCCTCCTTCGGGGCGATCCTGGAGTCGGTTCGCAAGGAAAGCAAACTGGTGCTGACCCATGCCGAAGACACCGGGTTCCACTACGTACGTACGCTTCAAGACTGGTGTGAGCGCTTCATGGCCCAGCGCGACAAGCTGGAATCCATGGGCTACAACGAGGCATTCCGACGGCTGTGGCACTTTTACTTTGCCTATTGTGAAGCGGGCTTCAGCGAGCGAGCCATCGGGGTAGCCCAGCTGGTCTTCGCCAAGCCCGGCAACAAGCGCGAGAATATTCTGAGCGTATGATTGCCTCGGAAACAGCTCGTAACATACTGAACTTCCTTCTGTTTCAGGTAGGTTGGTTTGCCTGCGTGTTTTATCCGAACCTGATCGGTGCCGGTATTGTGGTTGTGTTTCTGGTCCTGCATTTTGTGCTGGTTAGTCAAACCAGGTTAACCGAGCTGCAGTTTATCGGCCTCGGAACCGTGGTCGGCTCCGTTCTTGATGGCATCTGGTTCAGGACCGGCATCCTGGACGACGGTACCGGCCAGGTTATGCTGACACCACCCTGGCTGGTGGCCATCTGGGCTATTTTCATGACGACCCTGAGCCATTCACTTGACTGGATCAGCAAGAAAGCGTGGCTGCCCTTCGTGCTTGCGCCCTTCGCCGGCCCATTTGCCTACTGGTCCGCAAGCCAGCTTGGTGCGGTGGAACTGCCGGAGCTGGTGCCATCACTGATTGCCCTTGGTTTTGGCTGGCTGGTTGTATTCCCACTGCTGTTGTATGCCCGCAGAACGCTTTATCCGGAGCTGGTGCGATGAAACCCCCTTTCTGCACTGTTTGTCTTGCCCTGATGGCAGCACCCCTGCCTGCCATGGCCCAGGATTTCCGCTTTACCGGAACTGCGAGCACTGAGGATGGCGACGTGATCTACGAGGAACGCCACTCGGTTGACGGCACTTGTGAGGGTGGCGTGTTCCGGCCCCAACAGCATGAAGTGGCCTATCACAAACCGGACGCAGCGGAGTCATTTGCCGGCAAGGCGCTTGAATACGACGCCTCAGTGTTTCGCCCGACCGTAGACTTTGTTCAGCCGACGTTCGATGAAAAAATGGTGGTCACCTACCCCGAGCCGGAAATACTGGTGATTGACTGGCAGACGCCCCGCGGCGATTCGGAACGCTTCGAGGTGGCGTATCCGCCCAACACCGTTGTCGACGCCGGTTTCGATAACTTTGTCCGCCGGAACTGGCAGCGCCTTCTGGCAGGCGAGTCAGTCGAGTTCCGCTTCCTTGGGCCCACCCGGGGCGAACACTATGGCTTTGTGCTCGAATCGGCGGAGAATGACAGGGTTGATGCCGACCATGTGGTCCAGATACGCCCCACGAGCATGGTGCTGAGGTTTCTGGTGAACCCCATTGTACTCGGATACAGCGACTCCGGTGCCCTCTCCGACTATCTTGGCCTGACCAATATCCGGAAAAATCAGGACAAAAATTATACCGCCCACATTCGCTATTCCGTAGACACCTACCCGGATTGTGAACTGACCCCCTGAAACTGTTGCCCCTGCCAGGGCAGACCCCGGGAGTCAGTGTGTTAAACTCCGGCGGGAACCAACGCCGGAGAGTTTTTTGCAATGATGTTCGTGTCTTTCAACGTCAACAGTATCCGTACCCGCCTGCACCAGCTTGAAGCCGTCACTAACGCTCTTGCTCCCGATTTTATCGGCCTCCAGGAAACCAAGGTTCAGGACCATGACTTTCCCGTCGAGGCAATCCGCGAGCTTGGCTACCACGTGCATTTCCACGGCCAGAAAACCCACTACGGCGTTGCCCTGCTCTCGAAGGTGGAACCGGAAGAGGTAGTCAAAGGCTACCCCTGGGACGGCGAGGACTCCCAGCGCAGGCTGATTACCGGACATTTTAATGTCAACGGCGAGCAGTTGACGGTGATTAACGGCTATTTTCCCCAGGGCGAAAGCCGTGACCACCCGGTGAAGTTTCCTGCCAAGGAAAAGTTCTACGCCGACCTGATGCGCTACCTGGACGAGCTCAAGAAGGCCGGCGGCCATGTGGTGGTCATGGGTGACATGAACATCTCTCCAACCGACAAGGACATTGGTATCGGCGCGGACAACGCCAAACGCTGGCTGCGCACCGGCAAATGTTCCTTCCTTCCGGAGGAACGGGAATGGCTCGGCCAGGTGGAAGCCCGGGGTTACACCGATGTATTCCGCCACCTTCATCCGGACGAGGCCGGCACCTTCAGCTGGTTTGACTACCGCAGCAAGGGATTTGAGCGCGACCCCAGGCGGGGCCTGCGAATCGACCTGATCATGGCCAACGACAGCCTGCTGCCGAAAGCCCGGCAAGCGGGGGTTTGCTACGACATCCGTGCCATGGAGCGGCCGTCAGACCATTGCCCGGTCTGGGCGAGCTTCGAGCTCTAGGGGCTGGCCCGGCGCGATATGAAAAAAATCAAAACCCGAGACCGCATCCTGCAAACCAGCCTGGCGCTGTTTAACAGCGTTGGCGAGCCCAATGTTACAACCTTGCTGATTTCCGACGAACTGGATATCAGCCCGGGCAACCTGTACTACCACTTCAAGAGCAAGGGTGACATCGTCGGGGAACTGTTCGATCAGTACGAACTGGACATGCTGGA
Source organism: Halomonas sp. (assembly GCA_002707215.1). Lineage (GTDB taxonomy): Bacteria > Pseudomonadota > Gammaproteobacteria > Pseudomonadales > Oleiphilaceae > Marinobacter. The sequence continues at coordinate 32,676 of PAKW01000005.1, read as the reverse complement.
TCTGTTGACGGTTCCCGAAGACGCTGACATCTCTCTGGACCAGCAGGGGGTCTTTCTGCACCTGCTGTTTGAGACGGTGGCGCGTTACCGGTTTCTTTATCAGGATCTGGTGAATGTGCTGTCCCGGTACGACCAGTTGCGGGTGCGGTTCAAGCGGATTCAGAAGAAAAAAACGTCGGCATTCAGGGCAATCTGCGAAAGCTTCCGTCGGCAAGGCACCCTGATAATCGATCAGGAAGAGCTTGATTCCCTGTGTGAGCAGCTAACGCTAACCGCTTGTTACTGGAGCGCTTTCGATACGCTTTCCCATCTGGACGACCGGGAGTCGGTAGACCCCGGCAGGGGCGTTTACCAGATGATGCACCTGATACTTCCCTACCTGGCACCAGCCGACCGGGAAGAAGCCCGGCTGATGAGCCGGGACTATCTTTAAAGACCACCTTTAAAGACAACCGGCCCTGGTGATCGCTGGCGTTATTCTTCCTCGTCGTCTTCAGCCTGTTTACGCAGCCGTGCCAGTTCCCCCTCAAGCGCTTCGACCCGGCGTGCCAGGGAGTCAATTTCATCGCGACGATGGATACCGAGCCTTCTGAGGGCGCCCGATACCCGCTCGTCGAACATGTGTTCAAGACGGTCCCAGGTGCCCGTCGCCCTCTCGCGAACGCCTTCAACCCGGTCTTCAACGGATTTGATCTGTTTTTCAACGACACCCCGGGTTCTGTTCTCCAGTTGCTCGCCTTCCTGAACCAGTCGGTCGAAGAAACGACCGGTGTCTTCCTCGGCCTTGGTATAGGCACCCAGCCCCGCCAACCAGATCTGGCGCGCGGAACCCTTGATTTTTGCGGCCAGTTGCGCATCATTCTCCGGCTTATCGTCGTTTTGTTCAGACATGTAACAACCTCGGGTGCGGATATTTCTCTTGAAAGCCTATTGTATTACAGCTTGGGCGGGATTTCAGTCGGCCTGAAAACCGCTCAGTCAAAGGGCGCAGTATAAAGGCCTATCCGATATGAAAAAATGTTTTCAAACGAAAGTGGCTCTCGCTTGAAGTGTTCAGGATTTAGTCAATACTTCCCTATACCGGTGTCCCTGCTGATGCCGGTTTGTCTGGAAGTCTTTCATGGATACTACTCGCACGCCTCTGCCCGGCATCCTTTGCCGGGCTTTTTTTGGTATTATCGCCTATGGGTATATGCTCATCCCCCACCCATCCCGGAGGCGAAACCCCATGGATATCAGAAAGATTGATGACAACATCTCGGTAGCTCCGCAGATTTCCGTTGAAGACGTGGCAGAGGTCGCAAAGCTGGGGTTCAAAACCCTGGTAGCCAATCGCCCTGATCAGGAGGAGCCCGGGCAACCTTCCATGGCTGATATCGAAGCAACAGCCCGCGAGCACGGCCTGGCCTGGGTGTTCATGCCGGTGGAGTCCGGGAATATCACCGACGACGATGTAAGCCGGTTCGCGCCAGTGATCCGGGACGCTGAAAAGCCCGTACTGGCATTCTGCCGTTCCGGAACCCGTTGCACCGTGCTCTGGGCATTGAGTTCGGCCCGAAACACCTCAGCCGACGAAATCTTCACCAAGGCCCGCAACGCCGGTTACGACATCACTGGCCTGGCACCACGTATGGCTCGGCAGGCCGGAGAGAAAGGCTGACCTTTTCACAACGCAAAACCAACGCTCAGGATCGACCGCATGCAATTCAAAGGTTCAGAGAATTTCAGCCACGCACAGCCTGAGAGGCTGGGCGTGCTGGTAACCAACTTGGGTACCCCGGACGCCCCTACAACCTTCGCACTGCGCCGGTACCTCGCTGAATTTCTCTCGGACCCAAGGGTGGTGGAACTGCCCCGGCCTGTGTGGTGGTTGATCCTGCACGGCGTTATTCTGCGGATTCGCCCCAGGCGCAGTGCAGAGGCCTACGCCAGTGTCTGGCAGCCAGAGGGCTCGCCCCTGCTACTGCACACTGCGAAACAGGCTGAGGGCATCCGGGAAGCGCTCAAGCGCAAATACGGCGCCAATGTCGTGGTTGGATTTGCCATGCGTTACGGCAACCCCTCGATTTCCCGCGTTCTGGACGAAATGCAGGAGCAGGGTGTTCGGAAACTTCTAATCCTTCCGTTGTACCCCCAGTACTCGGCGTCTACCTCCGCATCAACCTTCGATGCAGTTGCCCGCGATTTCACCAGACGCCGGTGGCTGCCTGATTTCCGGTTTATTTCCCACTACCCGGACTACCCGCCTTACATTGAGGCCATGGCGCGTCACATAGAGGCCCACTGGGCCAACCACGGGCGCAACCAGAAACTGGTTCTCTCCTACCACGGGGTTCCGCTGAAGTACCTGACCAGGGGCGATCCGTACCACTGTGAATGCCACAAAACATCGAGGCTGCTGGCCGGGCGGCTTGGTTTGAGCGAAGAAGATTACATGACCACCTTCCAGTCCCGGTTTGGCAAGGAGGAATGGCTAAAGCCCTACACGGACGAGACGCTCAAATCACTGCCTGGCAAAGGCGTTAAATCCATCGACGTGTTCTGCCCGGGATTCTCATCCGATTGCCTTGAGACCATTGAGGAAATCGCTGGGGAGAACCGTGAATATTTCTTGGCGGCGGGCGGCGAGGGGTTCAGCTATATCACGGCACTGAACGCCACGCCCGGGCACATAGAAGCGCTGGTGAAGCTGATCGAAGAGAATCTGCAGGGCTGGCAGGTACCCAGGAACGAGCCGGAAGCAGTGGCTGTGCGCCAGCAGAGGGCAGACGAGCAGAAAGAGCGGATCTATCCCGGCCGGAACCTCTGAGCTGCTGCTATTGGAAATACGGGGCAGCATCAGTTGCTCCGGTCTTCTCCCTCCTGACTATCCCCGGAAAGGTCAGGCATCGACTGGCAGAGAGTGCACGCACCGGTGTTCACCGCCGCGCCGCCGGCTTCAACGTACCGGATCTTTTGGCTGGCCTTGCCCCGGTTCACCGACACAGAGAACTTCCGGTCACGACATTCCGCCGAACTGGCTTTGAATTGCCGGGGGTTTTGTGAGTCTGCCATAACGAGCCCTCGCGATATCACGACGCCCATTGTGAGGGTACCCTGACGTTAATCCAAGTAGGGAAAACCACTGGGAAAGTGAGTTGAAGTCGGGAGTTTCAGGTTAAAGAAGATGGAAAAATGGCGGTGGGCCAGGAAACTGCGCCGACACCCTATAACCCCAGAAACCACGGGAAATGCGGGATTCCGGTGGGTATGATGTGAAGTGGACCCCATCAGCAAAGAAGGGTCAGGCTGCTAATGCAGAGCAGCGGCAAATAACCGCGCCTTTGGATCGGCACATACAAGAGAGGCGGCGTAGAAGAAAGCACCGCTGCATGGACCATGGGGCTCACCCGAAACCTCTCGCTAACCTGTGGCCTGTACTCCAAAGGTAAGGCCGTGTCGGAACTGAAAGCCGCAGTCGATACCATCCCCGTGTGCCAATAACAGAGTAACAGTAAGCTCCGTGAGGGTGATCTTTATTCATCATCACCCTCAAACAATGCAAGCTCCCTCACAGTTTCTTCAGTGGGGCTCACTCGGACCTCGCGTATAGCTCCAGGTCCGCTTTCGTAATGCTTGCAGCGGGTACGAGGCGATAGTGTTTTTCCTGCACCACACACACCTCGTCATCCTGCATCACCAACTCAAACATTGCGATAAGGTTATCATCCATGAACTGCGCGGACACAGCACGGCAGGCCAGGTCTGGAAATTTTTGCCCGCAGAGCAGGATATCCTGCGATGTCTGGACTGATCCATGTTTGTCTTTTCCACCCTTTGCCTGCACCGGAATTACGAAGTGTTGTCCATGATTGTTCAGGCCAACATAAATTTCATCAATTTCGATCTGACCTATCCCTTTGACGGTAGTTCTGAGGTGGTTTTGCAACGAGTTCGCAGTAACTCCCAAAAAAGTATCTACCAGTCTGTTGTACCTGACTTTCGCAAGGAGAGCTTGCTCGTCATTTAGAGCGTATGCGTTGATAATTTCCGGTGTTGAATCTGGAATCTTTACTTTTATTAGGTCGTCGCGCGGTACGATGCGATTGAGTTTCACGAGCTTGAAACGGTACTTTGCGCGGCCCGCGCCTACAATAATCCACTCAAGGTCATCGGGCGCAGTTTCCTGAATGGTTTGAGGGAAGTCGTTTCTATACCTGAAGGAATAAATCACGTCGCCTGGATTCTTTGGGAGCTCGACCTGTAGTTTGTTTGCACAATCAATCAGTTCACTCCGCTGGAAGACAAACTCAGTTATGCCGGGCTGGTAATGGTTACCAAATATTTCCGCGATCAGGGCGCTGTATCGGTTTTGCTTTTTCTTAGGCATTAGCTTCCTCAGTGATTGCAGCTTGCAGGGCCAGAGTCAGTTGTTCCGCATCTTCCGCTTGCTCAACAGCTTTAGCAGTCTTTCGTGTCCTCTGAGCTATGGTGTGGACTGGGACACCGAACTTTTTCGCGGCCCTGCTCATGTCCATGTGAAGCAGTTCGTCAGCACCGAGGTTAATGTGTTCAGCGGGATGAACCGGGGTATAACGGAGCGCCTCTGCAATTTGCCTGGCCACAGATCTTCCCAGCATGGGCGGAACACTGTTTCCGACCTGCCTGAAGCCATGCCATTTTGTTGAATGGAACCTGAACCAGTCGGGATAAGAATGGAGCCTCGCAGCTTCACGCACGGTGATGACCCGTGGTAACTCAGGGTGGATCGGTCGTGGTGAGGTAAAGGCACCCCTCGCACTATCGGTCCCGGCCCGCAAGGTATTGCACAGACCCTCAGGATCAAGTTTTCTGAAACGGCTCACTGGCTCCGTCTTGCCGGGTTCAGTAGCAAGGAATCGAGACTGGGATAACTCCGTGTGTTTTGTTCGTAAGCTCGATGTCAGCAGTGAGTTATCAAAACGACGGAGGAAGCTGTAGTCTGACTCATCGGTTTGTTGGCCCCTGAGGATTCGTGCATATGTCGATGTGGTTTCCCAGTCAGTCGCAACCGTGTCTGAATCGACAAGTTCAGGGAATTCGTTAGCGTCCGGCAGGTCACCGATAGCTTCCTTGACAGTGACCATTCCATTGTATGGCTCGGGATATACAGGCAGGGGTAGGCCACGCCTGGCCCCCATGAGAAATAGCCTCTGGCGCGACTGCGGGACACCGTAGTGAGCCGCATTCAGCACCTCGTAAGGGTTGACCACATCATAGCCCGAGTCCGTTAGGGCCTTGATCATGTCTTTAAGAAACTTCACGTGCCTGCCAACTGTCAGGCCCTTAACATTCTCAAACACGAAGTAACGGGGCTGAAGTTCGTAAACTAGGCGCACGTAGTCTGACGCCAGCTGATTCCGGGGGTCATCGAGAGTGCGTTTACCGATGAGTGAAAATCCCTGACACGGCGCTCCGCCGAAGACGACATCGATTTGTCGATTTCCCAGATCAGCACGCTGCCGGATGTCCTCACCTGTCAGATCTGTGACACTCGTGCAGATGACCTTAGAGTACGGAAAGTTGTACTCGTGCGTAGCACAATGAATTGGGTCAATCTCTACGGCAGCCGCCACATCGAAACCGGCCTGTTCGAAGCCCAGGGATAAACCACCAGCACCTGCGAACAGGTCAATGCCAATTGGTCTTTCTTGCGTTTTGCGTGATGAAGCCATGTGTTGTTACTTTTCCGTTTCTGCGAGCGCGACAAGACTCCGTGCCATCTACCGTGACAGTCAACCGAATCGAAAATTAACACAAAATTCGTCTGTATTCTTTAATCGCGTGAACATCTGGCTTCCCCGGTACCCGCCCATGCTTCGACCTCTGGCGAGTTCTTTCAGGCTTTGCGCCTCACGGGAAAGGGCTGGGGCCAAGCCTGCTCGGCAAAGTGTCCACTTGAGTAAGCTGACCCATTCCAGCGGCTACAGCTTCAGATGATAGGAGCCTTTGCTGAGTTCGAGCGGTCGATGATCAGGGAGCACCAGCGGGAAGGCATAGCAGCCGCTAAGGCCAAAGGTAAACAGATAGGGGCAAAGCGTAAGCTGACAGATGAGCAGGTGCCAGAGACTCGCTAATTTCCGTCCATAAACGGCGTGTTTGAGAGCTTTTTGTCTGGCTATGGATGACCAGAATCCGGTGCCATGAATATACACTTTATGGTGTCGGAAATGGTCAACAACAGGTCAACAGGGGCTGTGTAAAGTGCTGATTTTTCGAGGAAAATATAAAATGGCGGTGGGCCAGGGATTCGAACCCCGGGACGGCTACTAACCGTCGGCGGTTTTCAAGACCGCTGCATTAAGCCACTCTGCCAGCCCACCGTTTTCCCATTGCCGCCATTGCGACAGCGGGAAGCATGATACCGGAATTGCCTGTGCTGTCAACGCCCTGCATAAAACCCACCGTATTTTCCAACATTAACGGTCTTTAATGGAATCCAGGGGCCAGTTTCATGTCGTAAACGATTGAAAGTTGCGTATCTGACACTATGATGAGATACAGTATCCAGTCGTTATAAAACGGAGATGACAATGGCAGACAAACGTTTCGGCGTTCAAAATTCTCAGGGAGCCTATTCTGCTCCCCAGACCGAGCGTGCAACCACAGGAATCAGCGCTGACGCGATGAGTGTGTTGCGCAACACCTACATGCTACTGGGTATAACCCTCGCCTTCTCGGCGCTTACCGCTTTCCTGAACATGAACGGAACCCATCCTGGTTTTCTGATCACCATTGTGGGATACATCGGTCTGCTGTTCGCGACCTATAAACTGAAGAACAGCCCCTGGGGTATCGTGACCACCTTCGCCCTGACCGGCTTCATGGGGTACACCCTTGGCCCGATCATTGGCGCATTCGTTGCCGCCGGAGCCTCTCAGATCGTTGCTCAAGCGCTGACGCTGACTGCAATCGCCTTTGTGGGCTTGTCCGCAACGGCAATCATCACCAAGAAAGACTTCAGCTTCATGTCCAGTTTCCTGACCGCCGGCGCGTTTGTGCTGATCGGCGCCATGCTACTGGCCTTCCTGATGGAAAGCTCTGCCCTGCAACTGGCGGTATCCGCAGGCTTCACCATTTTCGCATCCGTTATGATCCTGTTTGAGACCAGCCAGATCATCAAGGGCGGCGAGCGCAATTACATTATTGCGACGGTCGGCCTGTATGTTTCAATCTACAACCTGTTCCTCAGCCTGCTGAACCTGCTGTCCGCGTTCAGTGGCGACAACTGATACCGGGCTGGAATAACCCGCTCCAAAACCCCGGCAGTTGCCGGGGTTTTTGCTTCAGGTACTTTTTGCTTCAGGTACACTGAAAACACCCGGAACATCCATAACCACAAACGAACCAGAATCATGGCCGATACCTCATCTGAAACCTTCACCCTGGTCATTACTGGCGCACCTTATTCCTCCCAGGCCCCCCAGACGGCCCTGGGCTTCGCCAGGGCTGCCACGGACGCAGGCCACCGCATCGCCCGCATCTTCCTCTACGGTGACGGTGTTCATCTCGCCTCGGCACTGAGTGCGCCCCCCTCTGACGAGACGCACTGGCCAAAGGAATGGGCGGGCTTTCTCGAACACCATGGCATCCCCGGAATAGCCTGCATTGCTTCTGCGTTGCGCCGGGGTCTGGTGAACGAAACCGAGCAGAAGCGCTACGCGTTACCTGGTTCCAACCTGCTTCACCCTTTCGAAATCGCCGGCCTGGGCGAATGGGTTGAGGGCCGTATGATGTCTACACGAACACTCTATTTCCACGCCGGAGGCTAACCATGAGCACCCTGATCATGATAGACCAGCCACCCTATGGCACCTGGAACGGGCGAGAAGCACTGGACATGGCATTCTCCCTCGCTGCGTTCGACCAGTCGGCATCGCTGCTGTTTACCGGTGCGGGAGTCATCTGGCTGAAGCGGGCACAGGATGCGGCCGGCATAGCGCAGAAGTCGGTGGAGAAAAACCTGTCGGCAGCGCCCATTTTCGGCATTGAGGCGATCCTTGCAGACCGTTCAGCCTGCCAGAGGTATGGGCTGGATGAGGCCTCGCTTATTACCGGCGTGACTCTGGTGGATGCCAACGGAGCCCTGCTCGATCAATACAACCACACCGCGTTTGCAGGTTAACCGGACATGAGCTCATTCAATACCCTGCATATTCTGAATAAATCCCCGCAGCACCCCAGGGCAGCGCAATGCCTCGCCTTGCTATCCGAGGGAGATGCCCTGTTGCTGACCGAAAACGGCGTTTTGTTGCTCTGTGCAGGGAGCCTGCCGGCTATGGGCAAGGTATTCGCACTTTCGCCGGACGTTTCCGCCCGTGGTATCGGTAATACGATTGGTGATGCGACATTGGTGGAGTTTGGCGATATGGTGGCATTGTCGCTTCAGGCCCAACGGGTAATCAGTTGGTAAGCCATGACAAGCAGCACGATGCCGGAACGCAATAACGAAGGATTTCTTGAGGATGCCCGCGCCTGGACGGAAGACATCGCGATCAGGATTGCGGCGGATGATAGTATTCAGTTAAGTGAAAATCATTGGGAAATCATAATGTTCCTTCGTTATTTTTACAAGGAACATGAAATGTCGCCACCCTCAAACAGGCTGTTCGTGAAGGCCGTGAAGGAGGCACTTGGAGAGAACAAGGGCAACAGCATCTACCTGATGCAGCTGTTTCCCGGCACACCTGCAAAAACCGCCTGCCGGATTGCCGGGCTGCCCCGGCCGACTAACTGTCTGTAGGGCGCTCGGAGGGCTTGCCGGGGTTTTCCCGTTTATCCCGCTCAAGGTCTGCCGCAGTCCCAAGGAAACTGCTCAGCCCGTTTTCAAACAGCCCGGAGCCGAACTTCAGAAACTGGCGGGTCGATTCCTTGACGGTACCGTCCAGGGCCCTCTCGGGCAGTTCTCGCAGCGTGTCTGCCACACCCTTTTTCACTCCCTGTGTAACCGCCGGTTCAATTTCCCGGGATGCCTCGATCAGTTCGGCGACTTTGCGGTCCAGATAAGGACGAACGACGAAGCGCCAGAACCCTCCAAGTACGAGAAACACGGCGACAGCCGTAACCAAAGCCTGAACGGTAAGTGATGCCCAGAGAGGCATGGCCTTCCTCCTTAGTACGCCCTCAAAGGAACAGGGCGTAGTTTTCCTGGAATGTCAGGTATGTGAGGGACAGGAACTGCAGCAGTCCCGCCAGACCGCCGAAAATGCCGCCAACGATCATCAGCTGGCTTTCCTCCTCCCGGAAAGCCGGGCGAAGAATGTCCTGGAATTCGGAGGGTTCCAGGGCTTTCATCTGGCCTGACAGGACCTCCGCCACGACCGGCGCCCGCTCGCGGTTAAAGGCGGGATCACTGAACACATCATGGGTTGCCAGCAGGGCTTTCTGGTTCATGGCCTTTTTCAGTTCCGTGTAACCCGTCATGCCCACGGTTACCTGCGCTGCCAGTTTCATAATGACAGAGTTGTCCAGCAAAGGCCGCAGGTGCTTCTGGATGATAGCCCGGGTTCGGTCACCGTGACTGCCGTTTATCATGGCATCGGCCACTTTTTCCACTGTCATCAGTTCTTCGGCCACCAGCTTCGCCCAGACATCACTGATCTCGGATTGGCGGCGCAGGAACAGGCCCTGGACTTTCCAGAACAGAAACCGCCGGGGCTTGAGCGGTGCGAAAATGAGGTTGATGGCGATCCAGTTGGTAACAAAGCCAATCACGAAGCCACCGAGCGGCAGCAGCCAGGGCTCCGGATACCTGGACCACAGCGGCACCAGAACCGCACCCAGAATACCGCCAATAATGGCGCCCCGGTTGATCACGGACCTGAGCTCAACCGCTCCCGCCTGCCTGAAGATCCGGTTCATCAGGTCCGGATGGGTTGCCAGCTCCCGGCTGAGCAGTGCCTTGAGGTCCACCAGTTCATCCAGATCGTCGCCAAAATCCTCCACCAGATCCTCAATCCGGGACGGTAACTGCTCCCTCGCCCACTGATAAATCCGGTTTTTCAGAAATACGGGGAGGTTATCCCAGAGCACCGGCTGGATTTCGTACATGACTTCATCAATGTACTCATCCATACGGGGCGTGACCTGGGAAATAACCTGCTCGACAATGCGTTGAGGTTCAAGCTTCTGGTAGACCGCATTCAGGTCGCCAAATTGCTGCAAGGTTCTGTCGAGGCAGATATGAGCCATTTTTTCGGCTTTGCGAGGGATAACGCCCTGCCAGCCGACAATCCCTACGCCGGTAAACTGAACGGGATAAAAAGACATCTGGATGGCAAGCCAGTTGGTGAACCAGCCAACCACAGCCGCCGTGAGCGGCAATGACAGAAGCGCAACGTCGAACAAGTTTGACCCCGGTTTGAGTGTGTAATCCGGTTAAGCCGGTAATATATCCGTCAACAAACACACGATTGTACCCGTGTGCTGTTTCTGTTTGTGCGACGAATGATAAAGCAACCGAGTGGTCACAACATTGGCCGTGCCGCCTTTGTGAACTCGGTATTACGGCAGCCTGGATGGCAGCTACCGCAGCCCAGGAGACGCGGTAGCTCACGGTGAGGAGCGCTTACTGCTTACTGCTTACTGCTTACTGGTAGTATGCGTTTTCAGTGTAGGAGTGATCGGTTACATCCCGCACGGCGGTGATTTCCGGCACCCGCTCCTTCAAGGTGGATTCAACCCCCTGTTTCAGGGTCAGGCTGACCGCGGAACAGCCCTGGCAGCCACCGCCAAAGCGAAGAACAGCCACGGACCCATCGACGATTTCCACCAGAGACACTTCGCCGCCGTGGGACGCCAGATTGGGGTTTATTTCAGACGCCAGAACATAGTTGACGCGATCCGGAAGGGGGGCGTCGTCGTCGATTTTGGGCACCTTGGCATTCGGCGCCTTGATGGTGAGCTGGCCACCCATCTGGTCTTTTGAATAGTCCACATACGCTTCTTCCAGGAAAGGCACCGAATTGTGGTCCAGGTACAGGGTGAACTTCTCGAGGTCTACCTGCTCGTCCGTGGGAACCACTTCGTTGGGCGGGCAGTAGGCCAGACAGGTTTCGGCATTTTTAGTGCCGGGCTGGGTCACGAAGATCCGTACGCCCATGCCTTCCACGTCCTGTTTTTCGATAAGTTGCGCGAGGTAGTCCCGTGCGGGATCTGTCACAGTAACCAATGCCATGTTTTCAACCCATTTGAAAGTTTGCAACTATTTTAAGGCAGTTCGCGGGAACATGAAAGACCAAGTAAAATAGTCGGGCTTTGCAAGGGGTGATGAATTTCCCGTATGCAAGCTCATTTCAGGAAGGCAATTGATAATGGTCATTGGCACTAAGACGGGCTCAGGCATTTTTGCTATGATCCCGCGCCATTGACTTCAATACAGCGTTAATAACGACACCCGGAAGTAATCCTATGACTGATCGTAACACCCGTCTCGACCAGCTCCACAAGGCCCTGCAGGAACGCATTGTGATTCTTGATGGCGGCATGGGGACCATGATCCAGAACCTGAAACTGGACGAGCAGTCCTTTCGGGGCGACCGGTTTGCCGATTACGAGCGGGAGGTTCAGGGCAACAACGACCTGCTGAACCTGACTCAGCCTGCCCTGCTCCGTAATATTCACGCGGATTACCTGGATGCCGGCGCGGATATTATCGAGACCAATACCTTCAACTCCACACGGCTGTCCCAGGCGGATTACGGCCTCGAGGAAATTGCCAAGGAGCTGAACGTGTCGGCGGCCCGGCTGGCCCGGCAGGTCGCGGACGAATATACCGCGAAGAACCCGGCCAAACCACGGTTTGTGGCAGGCGCGGTTGGTCCCACATCCCGAACGGCGTCGATTTCACCGGATGTGAACAACCCGGGGTACCGCAATGTCGATTTCCAGACCCTGGTTGATAACTATTACGAGGCGATAGAAGGTCTTGTTGAAGGCGGTTGCGACCTGATTCTGATCGAGACCATCTTCGACACACTGAACGCCAAGGCCGCGATTTACGCGACTCAGCAATATTTTGAAGACAGCGGCGTCACCCTGCCGATCATGATCTCAGGCACCATTACGGATGCCTCCGGACGCACCCTCTCGGGCCAGACGACCGAAGCTTTCTGGAACTCAGTGGCTCACGCCAGACCAATTTCAGTAGGCCTGAACTGTGCCCTCGGTGCCGACGCCCTGCGCCCCTATGTGGAGGAACTGTCCGCCAAGGCCGAAACCTACGTCAGCGCCCACCCCAACGCCGGCCTTCCGAACGAGTTTGGCGAATACGACCAGACCCCGGAGGAAATGGCCGAGATTGTCGAAGGTTTTGCCCGGGACGGTTTCCTGAACATCATCGGTGGCTGCTGCGGCTCCCGCCCGGACCACATCGAAGCCGTCGCCCAGGCTGTTGCCAAGTACCCGCCCCGCAAGATTCCGGAGCGTCCGAAGGCCCTGCGCCTGTCTGGCCTCGAGCCGTTCACCGGCGATGAAAACGCCCTGTTCATCAACGTGGGCGAGCGTACCAATGTCACCGGCTCCAAACGCTTCCTGCGACTGATTAAGGAAGAGCAGTACGAAGAAGCCCTGAGCGTCGCCCGGGACCAGGTGGAAAATGGCGCCCAGATTATTGATATCAATATGGATGAGGGCATGCTGGAGTCCAAGGAGGTGATGGTTACCTTCCTGAATCTGGTGGCTTCCGAACCGGATATCTCCCGGGTTCCCATCATGATCGATTCGTCCAAGTGGGATGTTATCGAAGCGGGCCTGCGCTGCATCCAGGGCAAGGCAGTGGTGAACTCCATCAGTCTCAAGGAAGGCGAAGAGGAGTTTATCAAACGCGCCAGGGACTGCATGCGCTATGGCGCCGCCGTTGTGGTTATGGCGTTCGATGAGCAGGGCCAGGCAGACACCTACGAGCGCAAGACACAGATCTGCAAACGCTCCTACGATGTTCTGACGGGCATCGGCTTCAACCCCGGCGATATCATTTTCGATCCGAATATTTTTGCCATTGCCACCGGTATCGAGGAACACAACAACTACGCGGTGGACTTTATCAATGCCACCCGCTGGATTCGAAAGAACCTTCCCTACGCCTCAGTCTCCGGCGGAGTGAGCAACGTGTCCTTCTCCTTCCGGGGCAACGATATAGTGCGTGAAGCCATTCATTCCGTGTTTCTCTACCACGCCATCAAGGCCGGCATGAACATGGGCATTGTAAACCCCGGGCAACTGGTCATTTACGATGAGATCGACCCGGAACTGAAAGAACGGGTGGAAGACGTTGTTCTGAACCGCCGCGATGACGCCACCGACCGCCTGCTTGAAATCGCCGAGCGCTACAAGGGCCAAGGCGGCAAAACCCACGAAGAGGATCTCGCCTGGCGTGAGTGGCCGGTGGAAAAGCGACTGGAACATGCTCTGGTAAAGGGTATTACCACCTACATCGTGGATGACACGGAAGCCTGTCGCCAGAGAGCCAACCACCCCATTGAGGTTATTGAAGGCCCGCTGATGGACGGCATGAACGTGGTCGGTGACCTGTTCGGCGACGGCAAGATGTTCCTGCCCCAGGTGGTCAAAAGCGCCCGGGTCATGAAGCAGGCCGTGGCACACCTGATACCCTACATCGAAGCCGAAAAAACCGAAGGCCAGAAAGCCAAGGGCAGGATCCTGATGGCCACGGTCAAAGGTGATGTCCACGATATCGGCAAGAACATCGTGGGCGTGGTACTTCAGTGCAATAACTACGAGGTGATTGATCTGGGTGTCATGGTGCCCTGCGACAGGATTCTGGACGCGGCGATAAAGCATGACGTCGATATTATCGGCCTTAGCGGCCTTATCACGCCCTCCCTGGATGAAATGGTCCACGTCGCCCGTGAAATGCAGCGTCTGGATTTCAACATTCCGCTGATGATTGGTGGCGCTACCACCTCCAAGGCCCACACCGCTGTCAAGATCGAACCCCAGTACAAAAATGACATCGCTCTGTATGTCTCGGATGCCTCCCGCTGTGTGAATGTGGCTTCGCAACTGCTCAGCAAGACCGCCAAACCCGACCTGGTGGGCGCCGCCCGTTCCGAATACGACCAGGTCCGCGAACGCCGCAAGAACCGGGGCGACCGCACCAGACTGGTCTCCCTGAAGGAAGCCCGGGATCGCGCGCCGGACATCCGCTTTGAGGGTTACCAGCCACCAAAACCAGCCTTCACCGGTATCCGGGTGTTTGAGGAATATGATCTCAACGAGCTGATCGATTACATCGACTGGACGCCGTTTTTCGTGTCCTGGGATATTTCCGGAAAGTACCCGGCCATATTTGATGACCCCAAGCGTGGCGAGGCTGCGCGGCACCTGTTTGACGACGCCCAGACGATTCTCCACCGGATGATCGACGAAAAGCGGGTATCCGCCCGTGGCGTCATCGGTTTCTGGCCGGCGAACCGGCGCGGAGACGACATTGTACTGTACACGGATGAATCCCGCTCCGAAGAGCTGGCTACCCTGCACCATCTTCGCCAGCAAGACGAGAAGGCGCCAGGCAAACCAATGATGGCCCTTTCCGATTTTGTGGCCCCTGAAGGGTCGGAAACCTGTGATTATGTGGGCGGTTTCGCGGTAACCACCGGCGTGGGTGCCGAGGAATTCTCGGTGGAGTTCAAGGACGCCAATGACGATTACAACGCCATCATGGTCAAGGCCCTGGCCGACCGGCTGGCTGAAGCGTTCGCCGAGCGCATGCATGAGCGGGTCCGGAAGGAATTCTGGGGCTACGCCGCCGGCGAGCAGTTGGGCAGTGCCGATCTGATCAAGGAACGCTATCGGGGCATTCGCCCTGCGCCAGGCTATCCCGCCTGCCCGGATCACACTGAGAAGGCCTCGCTGTTCAAACTGCTGGATGCCACCAACAAGGCCGGTATCCAACTGACTGACCACTTTGCCATGTTCCCGGCGGCAGCGGTGTCTGGCTGGTACTTTGCCCATCCGGAATCCAAGTACTTTGCGGTCGGGAAAATTGGCGCGGATCAGGTTGAGGACTATGCTGCACGCAAAGGCATTTCCAAGGCTGAAGCGGAACGCTGGCTGGCGCCCAGCCTGGCATACGATCCGGCGGAGTAAGCTTCAGATTCGACTGATAACAGGGGCGGCTTTATGAGGGAATCCTCCGGGGCGGAAAACAAGGATCAACAAAAACCAAAAGGACCCGGCGTTCTGAAAGTCATGCAAAGCATCCTGGCTGGCGCTTTCGGGGTTCAGTCCGACAAGCGCCGGGAAGAGGATTTTTCAAACCACAGCCCCTGGCCCTACATTATTGCCGGCGTGCTATTCACCGTCAGTTTTGTGGTGGCACTGATTGCGATCGTGCAGCTGGTTCTGGCCAGCCGGTAAGGTTATTGACTGGAGACCCAGACCACCGCCAATGCTACAGCCAGCATGACCAGCAGAACGGCGGCAACAGCATCCGCCTGGCTATCTGAGCGCACGGTCTTCTTCATGTCTTTTCCTCTTTCCGGGTTCAATGTCGCTTTCTTGTTATCGAAGTTCCAGCGAGGTGCAACGGCTCCGCTGACGCTTTTAAGTTAAGCAGGAAATTGATATTCGTCCAGTTCACTGTTCTGCCTGCTTATCGCCTGAATCGATAAACATATTTTGAAATAATCATTTTAAGAATAAAAGGCCGCTGTTATCCTTCACTGCAGATATAAGGCCGTCGGCCCGGATATGACGCTTTCAAGCAGGATCTTCCTACTATGTACGTATACGATGAACACGATCAGCAGTTAGCTGCTGAGAGGGTTGCCCAGTTTCGTGACCAGACCGAGAGGGCCCTGGCCGGCGAACTGGCTGAAGATGAGTTCCTTCCCCTGCGCCTGCAGAATGGCCTGTACATTCAGCGTCTTGCCCCGATGCTCAGGATCTGTGTTCCCTACGGCATGATGCGTTCTGACCAGCTTCGCAGGCTGGCACGCGTCACCCGTGACTATGACAAAGGCTACGCCCATTTCACAACTCGTCAGAACGTGCAGCTGAACTGGCCTGCGCTTGAGGATGTCCCTGACATTCTGGCAGAACTGGCCGAAGTGGAGATGCACGCCAACCAGACCAGCGGTAACTGCATCCGGAACACCACCACGGACCAGTTCTCCGGTGTTCAGTCTGACGAAATTGCAGACCCGAGGCCCTATTGCGAAATCATTCGCCAATGGTCTACTTTCCACCCGGAATTTGCGTTCCTGCCGCGCAAATTCAAGGTGGCCGTGAATGCGTCGGAGCATACAGACCGGGCGGCCATTCAGGTGCACGATATCGGCCTGCAGATGGTCCGCAACAATGCCGGTGAACTGGGTTTCCGGGTTCATGTTGGCGGTGGCCTGGGCCGCACACCGATGGTCGGGCCGGTGATTCGTGAATTTCTTCCCGAGCTGGATCTGCTCACCTATCTGGAAGCCGTGCTCCGGGTTTATAACCGGTACGGTCGCCGGGATAACAAGTTCAAGGCCCGTATCAAGATTCTGGTCAAAGCACTGACGCCGGAAGGGTTTGCCGAAAAGGTCGAAGCCGAGTGGGCCCACATCAGGGATTCCCCGACCCGTCTGACCCGCGACGCCATTGAGCGTATCCAGGGCTACTTCACCGAGCCGGATTACGCAGCACTCGAGAATGCCACGGACTTATTGGCTAGCCAGCGTTTCGAGCACAGAAGCTTTGACCAGTGGCTGACTCATAACGTGGACACCCACAAAAAACCGGGTTATGCCATTGTTACCCTGACCATGAAGAAGACCGGGACGCCTCCGGGTGATGTCACTGACCGGCAACTTGAACAGATCGCGGATCTGGCCGACGAATACAGTTTTGGCGAAATCCGGGTAACCCACCATCAGAACGTGGTACTTGCGGATGTCCGCCAGGATCGGCTGCTGGAGCTTTGGCGGGCCATCACGCCCATGGGGTTTGGCACTGCTAACCTGAACACACTGACGGATGTGATCTGCTGCCCCGGTGGTGATTTCTGCGCCCTGGCCAACGCCAAATCGATCCCGGTGGCCGAAGCCATCCAGCGAAAGTTCGATGACCTCGACTACCTGTACGATCTGGGCAATATTGATCTGAACATTTCCGGCTGTATGAATGCCTGTGGTCACCACCATGTTGGCAATATCGGAGTTCTCGGTGTCGACAAGAAGGGTGAGGAGTTCTATCAGATCAGTCTGGGCGGTTCGTCCCACCATGATGCCTCAATTGGCAAGATCCTGGGGCCGTCGTTTGCACGGAACGAGATGCCCGAGGTGATCGCCAAGATCATTGATGTGTTCGTGGATAAGCGCACCGAGGAAGAAACCTTCCTGGACACTTATCGCCGTGTTGGAATTGATCCTTTCAAGGAGCGGGTTTATGCCTAACGTTATTTCCCGGGATGGCAGCATCCGTCACGACAACTGGGTTGTGGTGCCCCGCCCTGCTGAGGGCGAGTCACTGGATATTCCCGCTGACCAGCCGGCGCTGATCCCGGCGGATCTGTGGCTGGCCGGCCATGAGCATTTTGCTGGCCGCCAGGACATCGGCGTGTGGTTCGACAGCCATGACGAGCCGGAGATCCTGGATGGCCGGGTGAATGAGTTGCCGGTGATTGCGGTGAATTTTCCGAAGTTCAGCGATGGCCGCGGTTACAGTATTGCGCGGTTGCTGCGGGAACGTTTCGGCTATGTGAGTGAGCTGCGGGCCATCGGGGATGTGCTGCTGGACCAGCTTCAGTTCATGAAGCGGTGCGGGTTCGATGCCTATGTGCTTCGACCTGACAAGGATATTACCAAGGCGGAGAGGTGCCTGAACTTCTTCAGCTTTGGGTATCAGGCGGCTACCGATACCGACATTCCCCTATTCCGGCGCCGGGCCTCTTAATAAGCCTTGGGAGTACGAAGAGAGGGAACTTGGTTTCCAAAACACGCTCCTTGCGGCACATCCCTGTGACGCTTGGGCTCCGCCATCCATGGCTCCGCACAGTTTTGGAAACCAAGTTCCCTCTCTACTATATCAGCTACTCGACCAGCTACTCGGTTGGTTCCAGGGAATTCTTTTTCCTGACTTTCCCGGTAGCTGCAGGTCGGATCAGGCGAAGCCGTAATCCGACAAACCAGGAAGCCTCTTCCTCAATCTTGCTTCTTACTTCGAGTGATCAAGAACAATCTTCCCGGAAGACTCACCCTTCAAGAACGCCTTCAACGCCCTATCCAGCTCACCTCGTCCGATATCGCGGGCCGAAGCTTCAGTCTTCGGACAGGCCCATTCACCCGCGAACTTCTTCCAGACCGCTTCTTTCTCCGCCAGAGGGATCTCAACGGAATCCACGCCTAGCAGGTTCACACCACGCAGGATGAACGGCAGCACAGTCGTCTGCAGCCCAGGTCCGGCAACCAGGCCGCAGCATGAGACGGAGCCGCCTGGCAGGATCTGTTTGAGGAGTTCGGCCAATGGGCCGCCGCCGACGGTGTCTACCGCGTTAGCGAAGATTGGTTTAACCATCGGTTTCTTTTCTTCGGCCAGGGTTTCGCGGCCGAGGACTTCTTTGGCACCCAGGGCTTTGAGGTCGTCGGCGTGGTCGGCTTTGCCGCTGATGGCAACAACGTCAAAGCCCAGCTTCGACAGAAGTTCCACCGCGACAGAACCAACTGCGCCGGAGGCGCCGGAAACCGCGACCTTACCCTGTGCGGGTTTCGCACCCATGGTCAGGAGTTTCTGAATGCAGAGGCCGGCAGTAAGACCGGCGGTGCCATAGATCATGGCGGTTCTGGCATTCCAGCCGGAAGGCATGGGCACACACCAGCCAGCAGGTACACGGATGTATTCACCGAATCCGCCGTCGGTGTTCATGCCCAGATCGTAACCGGTGACGATAACCGGGCTGCCTTCTTTGGGCGTGCCGGTGGCTGATTCCACCACTTCGCCGGCGGCGTCGATGCCGGGGGTGTGAGGGAAGGAACGGGTAACCCCTTTGTTACCGGAAGCCGACAGCGCATCCTTATAATTCAGGGAAGAGTGAGTAACCCGGATGAGCACGTCACCTTCCGGAAGGTCTGAGGTATTGAGGGTTTTTTCTGCCCCGACATATTCTCCGCCCTGTTCCTCAACGCGCCATGCTTTGAATTCGGTGTTGTTTGTCATGATTGTTCCCCGCTTTCTGTAGGCTACTGGATTTTCTGGTTGCGAAACGCACTCAGTATTTTCCAGACGGTGTGTTCAAGCGCTGTACTGGTTGCCAACCCGAGTTTTTCCGGGAGCGTCCGTTTGCGCTGGTAGGCCACTGAGACTACATCCGCCCTGTCGCAGGCTTCAATGAGATATTCGTCGGAGGTCTTGATCTCGTCGATCAGTTTTACCTCCAGTGCGCGCTTCCCAAACCAGATATCGCCGTTGGCTACCGCAGTTATATCCAGTCCCGGCCGACGTTCACTGACATATTCCTTGAACAGAACATGGGTATCCTCGAGATCTTCGAGGAACTTCTGACGGCCTTTATCGGTATTCTCACCGAAAATCGTCATGGTCCGTTTGTGCTCGCCAGCTGTCAGCACTTCGAAATCGACATTGTTTTTCTGGAGGAAGCGATGGAAATTGGGAAGCTGGGCAACGACACCGATAGACCCCAGGATGGCAAAGGGTGACGCAACGATTTTGTCGGCAACGCAGGCCATCATGTAACCGCTACTGGCGGCGACCTTGTCGACACAGGCGGTCAGGCGGACGCCCTTGGTGCGGATACGGTCCAATTGGGCGGCTGCAAGGCCGTAGGAGTGAACCAGCCCACCACCGCTTTCGAGGCGAATGACGACTTCGTCCTTTTCCGGGTCGGCTACGCTCAGTATGGCAGTGATGGCCCTGCGTAGAGGATCGGTATCGCTGGCTTTGATGTCACCATCAAAATCAAGCACATAGACCCGCCCTCGGCTCTCTTCCCTGGCATCATTCTCCTGCTTTTTCACCTTGGCCGCTTTTTTCTCGGCTTTCTGTTCTTTCTTCCGGGCCTTTTCAAACGCCTTGCGTTCGTGGTCAGACATCAGTCTGGCCTGAATGACCTCGCGCAATTTGCGGTACTTTTCATTGAGCTTTTCAATCTTGAGCTCTCCCTCGCCCTCATGATCACCCCGGCCCTTCTGGGCTGCCGATATGATGACAGAGATCACGACCAGCGCAGCCACTGCAAAGGTTACGATTTTGGCCAAAAACAAACCGTATTCTGTCAGGAACTCCAAAGTGCTTCTCCAACTGAGTGTGCAAAGACAAGAGTGTAACTTACCGAATTTGTGGTGATAAGGAGAGCAAAAAAATTAAAACAAGCGTTCGATCAACCTTGACAGAACCGACCACTGACCATAAAGTCGGATTGCGAGGTCGGCTCCACCCGGGCACCCGAAAAGGCTCGTGAACCCAGGGACATCAAGCCGCCGTCATGACAAGACAACCATCAAAAAGGGTAAAACAATGTCTGTAGCTCAGGTATTTGAAAAGCTGGAACAGAATTTCAACGCAGACGCAGCGCAGGGCCTGGACCTGGTTTTCCAGTTCGACATCGAAGACGACAAAACCTACCATCTGGTCATCAACGATGGCACCTGCAAGATGCACGAAGGTGCCCATGGCGACCCCTCCGTTACCCTGATCATGAATTCCGAAACCCTGCAGGGCATCGTTTCTGGCGAGACTGACGGCATGCAGGCGTTCATGGCCGGCCAGCTGCGTGCTGAAGGCGACATGATGCTGGCTACCAAACTGGGGGAACTGTTCAGGATGGGCTGACAGCCCTGACCGGGTATAAAAAACCTGCCGTTTTGCGCAGGTTTTTTATACCCGGAATCAATTACTGGCCGCAGAACTGGACCGCTGCCCTCGCCTGCTCAAAGCCCTGCATCGTCGAGCGACGATTCGGCGAGTTTAAGCAGGTCAAGGTTCCGGTCTTCGCTCTTGCCCATGCTTTCTATGTAATATTCCAGGGATGTCAGGGCATCCGCCAGTGCCTCCAGCACCTGATCGGCCGGGGCTTCCCTGGCATCCAGCAGGCGCTCCTGGATTGACGCTGCAACCCGCTCAACAACACTGGCAGAGGCGGGATCGTTCACCATTTGCAAACCGCCCCAGATACTGTGGAGTGTTGCCGGCAGGTTGGCGAGGTGGAGCTTGTCGTAACCGGATTCAATAAAGGCGGTTATCGCCCGTTTTGCCAGGGTCAGCGCGCCACGGGCTTCATCGGCAACCACGTAAAGGGCTTCCCTCAGATACACGGACTCTTCCCGCTTTCTTTCGCCGCTGGCAAGAGCATCGGTCTCCGAGGTAATACCGCGGGTTACAATCTGCATGACCGCGTTTTCGATATCCAGAACCGAGTCGGCAAGGCGATAGAGCTCGTCGTCACCCGGCAGACGGGACTCTTTTTCCCAGCCACGCAGTTTGCCGGCCTCCGCCCTTGAAACAGCCGCCAGCTTGTTCAGATCAAGCATAACCAGGGTATTGGCCAGGCGCTCCAGCGCGTCCGCAATGGAAGACAGCTCCGCAAGATCTGGCTCAATTCCGCGCTCGATGATATCCAGCTTGTCTTTAAGCTGATTCAGTTCATCCTGCAGGGCTTCTGACAGGGATTTGAGCACGTCGGTACCCGGGCCATACAGGCGACGGGCGTGGGCCTCGAGCTTGGCATCCGAGTAGTCGGCCGGAGCAAGATGGTAGGCAGAAAGTACCTGGATGACTTCCGGGTTGGCCGAGCCGCTTCGGTAAAGCAGATAGACCAGATCACGGATCAGCGAATCCGGTGCATCTTTGGCTGTCGCTACCTTGCCGACATAAACCACTTCCCGGGCGTACTTTTCAATCCGCATGAACATGCGCTTGCGTGCCTTGGTGATCATCATGGCCCGATCAAGCATGGCGTCAGCCACGATACCCACCAGGCACCACATCTGGCCCATGGGTGCGCCCTGGCACAGACGGGCGAAACCTCGCGCCGCGCGGCCGATCAGTTTTTTGTTCACCGCATCGTTACGCTCACGAAGCATCCCCAGAAGTGCAACCTGGAAAGTAAGACGCATGCGCCGGGCCAGTATTTCGTATCCGGCCTCATCACCCTCGAAAGACTGAACGGAAAAACCGGCACAGAAATCCGGCCGCTCCTTGACATCGACATCAAAAAAACAGGATTCGGGATAGGGTTTTTCCCTGCGGGCTGCCCGGAGATCGTTGATAACCGGCAACAGGAGTTCGGGATGATCTTCCCGTTGCTGGTGGTAGTACTCCACGTAACGGCGAAGGATAAACAGTGCGCTGTTCAGTGTGGTCAGCAGGATATTTTTATCGTCATTGGCACCAACAGGTACGTCGTTGGCCATGGTCACCGCTTCCTGGCAAAGCAGGGTTCCGCCCCGCAGCTCCACGAGAATGAAAATGCCCCGAAGCTGGTTGATGAAATCCACACAGTTCTGGAGATCCTCACCCCTTTCGCGGTTTTCCTGAAAGCGTTCAAGGCTGGATTCTGCCTGCTTGATGGTCTGTTCTATTTCACTCTTGACCAGATCAAACGACTGCGATTTCGTCGCGAGAGACGACTGAACCATAAACGCTTCCCGTTAACTTTGCGGAGGCTACCGCACCCTCTTTGATGGACATTGGCCCGGTAATGGCGGGCCAGGCCTTTTTGTTGTGAGCCGGTCGAACCCTTTTCCGGCCAAAGCAAGTTCACAAAAAACTGGCGAACTTATCATTACTTATAACACAAAACTCAAGTAGCTCAAGAAAGGCGGAATGTAACATTTGGTACAGGCCGACCCAGTTCTCATTCCGCGCTCCGGAGTTTGCCCCACACGGTTTTGCCGGCCTGTTTTTCAAGGAGGGACATGAATTCCTTGTGGGCGTCACATTCCGCCACGGAAGCCCGGACCACGGGCAGTGGCTCCCTGTCTGGCGACAATCTGCGGATACCGCTGGCACCGCCGCCGCTTTCTGCGCTGGCATCCAGAGACAGAGCGGTCTGGCCGCCCGTCAGCAGTAGATAGACATCGGCCAGGATCTCGGCATCCAGTAACGCTCCGTGAAGCTCCCGGTTACTGTTATCAACACCGTAACGTTTGCACAGGGCATCCAGGCTGTTTTTCTGGCCCGGATGCCGGGCCCGGGCAATGGCCAGGGAATCCACAACGCCACAATGATCAGCGGTTTTTCGCAGCGGTTTCAGGCGTGCGAATTCGGCATCCATGAAGCCCACATCAAACGCGGCATTATGGATGACCAGCTCGGCCCCCTTGATAAACGCGAAGAATTCGTCGGCAATTTCGGCAAACTTTGGCTTGTCGACAAGGAATTCGTTGGTAATACCGTGAATGGGGATGGCGTCGGCCTCGACCTCACGCTCCGGATTAATGTAGACATGGTAGTTGCGCCCTGTGAGCCGGCGCTCCATTAATTCAACACAGCCAATCTCGATGATCCGATGGCCTTTTGCCGGGTCGATGCCCGTGGTTTCTGTATCCAGTACAATCTGTCTCATTACCTCTACCCGGTTATCCGCAGTCTGTTCATCGGGGAATCAAGCATTGGCGAGCTCTTCAACCCCTCGGTTGGCGAGCTCGTCTGCCAGTTCGTTGTCGGGAACGCCGGAATGCCCCTTGACCCAGTGCCAGTTGACTTTATGCTTTGCGACTTCGGCGTCCAGCTCGCGCCAGAGATCCTCGTTCTTCACCGGCTTTCTGGCTGACGTTTTCCAGCCGTTGCGCTTCCACCCGGCCATCCACTCAGTGATGCCTTTGCGGACATACTGCGAGTCAGTGAACAGCTCCACCTCACAGGGGCGCTTAAGCGCCGCCAGCCCCCGGATAGCCGCCATAAGCTCCATTCGGTTGTTGGTGGTTCCTGCCTCGCCGCCGTGCAGCGTTTTTCGGCTATCACCGTAACGCAATACAACGCCCCAGCCTCCCGGGCCCGGATTGCCCTTGCAGGCGCCATCGGTGTAAAGGATTACCTTGCCAGCCATTCGCTCTCCTGGATCCGTCAATCGATGTGTCATTCCGCTTTATGCATCGGTGTTCCGTTTCGGCTGCACGCCCCCGGCTGCAACCCCGTGAGGCACCGACCGCTCCGGTGCCCGGTACGCTGATCACCTTGCTCTGGCGCCAGACAGGTCGCCTGGGAAGCCGGGCAGGCACGCGCTTCCTGGCAAGGATACAGTAATAGGCACCCACTGGCAGGAACCTGTTCCCGGATAGCCGATTATCAATCCGGCTGACGGTCTTCCGGCCACTTCTCTGTAGCGGTGACCGGAAAAAACGCGTAACGGAGGCCTCAACGTTGAAGCCCAGCAGGTGAAGCCAGTCCTCCATGCGCCCCCGCAGCAGGAAACGACCACCCCAGGGACCCTCTTTGCTCCGGAACAGGAGTTTCCGCATCCCCCAGAGACTGAGGGGATTGAAACCGATCAGGGCCATGGTGCCCTCCCCCCTGAGCACCCGCGCAGCTTCCCGGATAACCTGGTGAGGGTAGGGTGAAAAATCCGCGGTGTGATGCAGCACCACCAGATCCATGGAATCACCGGGAAATGCCAGCTCGTCGGCGTCACAAATGGCAACGCCATCGGGTATCTGGGGATGCCACCGGGGGGTTGTCATGATTCGCTGGGCAAAATCGGTGCCGGTGGCCAGGGGAAGCCGGTGGCTCACGCCAACCTGAAGCTGCCTCGCCCCGGTCAGGTGCTGCAACTCTGCCTCGACAAACCGCCGCTGATCGGCGAGCAGCGCCCTTCCCAGGGGGGTCTGGAACCAGCGTTCGAAACTCTCATGCCTGGCCGAAAAATCCACTGCGTCGGAATCACTCACCGTTGCGCCACTCCGTGAAGGCCGAACCTGTGGTTGGGGCCTTGTATTTAATGCTCTATCATATCAGTCACATTCGACAAGCACATGTGGGGCCCTATGCTAACCATTTCCGCGATACCTGCGTTCAGCGACAACTACATCTGGTGTCTGTCTGACGCCGCCAATGGCAAAGCCCTGATCGTGGACCCCGGGCAGGCGCAACCGGTTCTGGACCACCTGGCCGAACAGCATCTGACTCTGGATACCATTCTGGTGACCCATCACCATCCGGATCATGTGGGAGGCGTCAGGGAACTGCAGTCTGCCTTCGCCGGCTGCCGGGTGACCGGCCCGGCGGACTCTCCCTTCCAGGGCAGCACCAGCAAGGTGCACCCGGGAGATGAGGTGATCTGGGAAGACATTACCTTCCAGGTGCTCGGTGTTCCGGGCCATACCCTCGACCACATTGCCTACTTTACCGATATGGAGGTTGCAGGCCGGCCGGTTCTGTTCTGCGGCGACACCCTGTTTGTATGCGGTTGCGGTCGTTTGTTTGAGGGCTCGCCGGAGCAGATGCACCAATCCCTGCAGACCCTTCGGGCCTTGCCCGGAAAGACCGCCGTCTATTGCGCTCATGAATACACCCTGGCGAACCTTCGCTTCGCCCGTAGCTGGCTACCCCAGGACGAAGCACTGAAAGATTTTGAGGAACAGTGCCAGACAGCGCGGAACGCCGGCAAAGCGACAGTGCCCTCCGTTCTGGCAGATGAAAAGCGCCTCAACCCGTTTCTGCGCTGGGACGATCCCGCGGTTATCGATGCCGCCCGGTCCTACTGCACCAGGCAGGGGCTGCCGGCCGATTCGGACAGCGCCATATTTTCCGCCATCCGGCATGGCAAGGACAACTTCTGACGCCGGGGTGTACGCGATTAACAAATCCTCTCATCGACGTAACGAGAGGTTTCTTGCCCCTTGAAAAGCGGTCCCATAGAATCGTTTCAACTTTGTGACCGTAAATTGTTCAATATGCCGGATTTTCAGACGCGGGACCCGGCTTCAACCTGGAACCGGATGTCTCTTATGTCGGTCAGACGAATGTCGTTTTTGTTTCTCACCGCAGCCCTCATCAGCGGGTGCAGTATCCTGGACGGACAGGCTCAGGATAATCCCCTGGACTCTGAAAAAGTCACTGTAGCCGCGGGAGACGACAGCCTCAAACAGTCCGTTGTATCCGGAGAGAAGCGAGATGCTGCCCGTAATGAGCCGCTGGATGAAGCCATAGCGCCCGAACTCAAGGCCACGGCAAGAAATGCCCGCGACAAGCTTGATAATCCGGTCCAGCCCTCCCCTGAGGCGGCAGTTGTTGAGAAAGATCTTTGGGCAAAACTCCGTTCCGGGTTTGCATTGAATCATGACGTGGACAACGAGCGTGTTCGTGATCAACTGAACTGGTATGCGAGCCACCCGGGCTACATCGACCGGGTGGTCGAGCGGGGAAGCCGTTACCTGTATTACATTCTGAAGCAGACTGAAAAGCGCGGGCTTCCAGCGGAATACGCCCTTTTACCCGTTGTTGAGAGCGCCTTCGACCCCTTCGCCTACTCTCATGGTCGCGCAGCCGGCCTCTGGCAGTTCATTCCCTCAACCGGGAAACATTTCGGCCTGAGACAAAGCTGGTGGCACGATGAACGGCGCGACGTTGTGGCCGCCACCGATGCGGCTCTTACCTATCTTGAACGGCTGGCAAACCGGTTCGATGGTGACCATACGCTGGCGTTGGCCGCCTATAACAGCGGTGGTGGCACGGTATCCAGTGCCCTGCGCCGTAATCGCAACAGCAACAGACCCACCGATTTCTGGTCACTTCAGTTGCCGCGCGAAACCCGCCACTATGTACCGAAACTGATCGCGCTGGCAAAGATCTTTGACAACCCGGAGGCCTATGGCATTGAACTGCCCGCGCTGAAGGACGAACCCTATTTCGAGATCGTCGAAACCGGATCCCAGCTGGATCTTGCACAGGCGGCGGAAATGGGCGGCGTGGACATTGATGAAATCTACCTGCTCAACCCCTCATACAACCGTTGGGCAACCACCCCTGAAGGCCCGCACCGTTTGCTGGTGCCGGTTGAAAATGCGGAAACCTTCCGGTCGGCACTGGCGCAGATACCGGCCAAAAACCGGGTTTCCTGGCGCAATTATGTGGTGAAATCCGGCGATAGCCTGAATTCCATCTCCCGGCGCTTCTCGACAACACCGAAGGTGCTTCAGCAGGTCAATAACCTGAACAGTGACCTGATCCGGATCGGCCAGCGCCTGCTTATTCCCTCTGCCTCCAAGGGCAGTGACGCCTATGTACTCAGCGCTTCCCAGCGCCTTGACCGTAAACAGTCCCGGGAGCGGGACGGCAGCAAGGTTCGGTATACCGTTCGCAAGGGCGATACCTTCTGGGACATTGCCCGGGAGCACCGGGTGTCCGTTCGCGAGGTTGCGGCCTGGAATGGCATGGCACCGGGAGACCCCCTGATGCCCGGCAAGGAGCTGGTTATCTGGTCGAAGACCAGCCAACCGACGGTATTGGCAGCCAGCAGCTCACGGGGCGAGGCGATGGTTCGGAAGGTGGGCTACCGTGTTCGCAAAGGCGACTCCCTGGCCCGTATTGCCAGCCGTTTTTCCGTAAATGTGCAGGACATCGCAAGCTGGAACGACCTGAAGATGTCACGTTATCTGCAACCCGGACAAAGTCTGGTACTCTACGTTGATATCCGAAACAGTCCCTGACGTGCGAGACTCATGACAAGAACACGGAAAGCCTCAACCCTTACGTCACTCTTTTCCGTACTGGCGTTCGTCGCCATACCCGTTTTCTCCCCGGCTTCCGCCGCTGGAACGGCTGAACCGAAGCATGGCATTGCCATGCACGGCGAGCCGAAATACCCGGCCGGATTCAGTCACTTCGACTATGTGAATGCGGAGGCGCCTAAGGGCGGCACCGTGAAGATGGCCGTGGTTGCCAATGGGTTTGATTCCTTCAACCCCTTCGATATCCGTGGCGTGGCCGCTGCGGGCATCAGCGACTACCTTTACGACACCCTCCTGGAATCCTCCGACGATGAGCCGTTTTCAGCCTATGGCCTGATTGCGGAATCCCTGGAAACACCTGACGACCGCAGTTACGTGGTGTTCAACCTACGGCAACAGGCAAGATTTCAGGATGGCGAACCGATTACCGCCGAAGATGTGAAGTTTTCCTTCGAGACCCTTACCACCAGGGGCCACCCCTTTTTCAGAAACTATTACGCGGACGTCAGCAAGGTCACCATTGAAGGCTCCCACCGTGTCCGCTTTGATTTCAGCGGCACCAGTAACCGGGAACTGCCGCTGATCCTGGGGCAGATGCCCATACTTCCGGCCCATTACTGGAAAGACCGGGAGTTCGGAGAGAACGGACTTACTCCGCCGGTTGGCAGTGGTCCTTACCGCATCGGCAGCTTTGAGGCCGGGCGCTCGATCACCTATCAGAGGGTGGATGACTACTGGGCCCGGGACCTGGGTGTACGCAAAGGCCGGTTCAACTTCGACCGGATTATCTACGATTACTATACCGACGACACCGTCGCCCTGGAGGGCTTCAAGGCCGGCAGCTTTGACTTCCGCCTCGAGTCCTCCGCCAAGAACTGGGCCACCGCCTATACCGGTGAAAAATTCGAAAACGGCACGATTATAAAAGAGGCCATTGAGCATCATCGGCCAACCGGCATGCAGGGCTTTGCCTTCAACACCCGCAGAGAAGTGTTTTTCGACCCTTTGGTCCGTGAAGCTCTTGCCTATGGATTCGACTTTGAGTGGACCAACAAAAACCTGTTCTTCGGCCAGTACACCCGCACGGACAGCTATTTCGAAAACAGTGAACTGGCATCGACAGGCCTTCCGCGAGGCCGGGAACTGGAAATACTGGAAGCTTTCCGGGGCCAGCTCGATGACGATGTCTTTACCGAAGAATACACACCACCAGAGACAGACGGTCAGTCTGGCTTGCGGCAGAACCTGAAAACCGCGCTGGAGCTTCTCAGGAAAGCAGGGTATGAAATCCGGGACGGCAAGATGGTACATGGGAAAACCGGAGAACCACTGGCTTTCGAGATCCTGCTGTTTCAGAAAAGCTTTGAAAGGGTTGTCCTGCCCTTCAAGAACAATCTTGCCCGCCTTGGTATTGATATGGCTGTTCGCCTGGTGGACAGTAACCAGTATATCCAGCGTCTGCGTGAATTCGATTACGACATGATTACCCAGGTTATCGGTCAGTCAGATTCCCCGGGTAACGAGCAGCGGGAGTACTGGCACTCCTCAACGGCAGACGCGAAAGGTTCCCGGAATTACATGGGCGTGAGTGATCCCGTTGTCGACGAGCTGGTCAGTATGGTCATTCAGGCACCAGACCGGGAAGAGCTGGTACATCGTGTAAGGGCCCTTGACCGGGTCCTGTTGAACGGCCATTACGTGATTCCTCACTGGCACCTGACCCGGGACCGGATCGCCTACTGGAATTTCCTCCAGCGTCCCGCGGAGACCCCGAAAAACGGCGTTGATCTGAACAACTGGTGGGCAAAGCCCTGAGGAATCCGCCGATAAATGGGCATCTACATACTCAGGCGTCTGGCGCTGATTATCCCCACGCTGATCGGGATCATGCTGCTCAATTTTGTCATCGTGCAGGCCGCGCCGGGCGGCCCGGTTGAGCAGCTCATTGCGGAAATGGAAGGTCACGGCGGCAGCGCCCTGGCCAGGGCGTCCGGCGGTGGCAGCGGCGGTGAGGTGGCGGACGCCTCCGGCGACAGCCGCGGCTCCCGTGGCATTCCCGAGGAGCTTCTGAAGGAAATCGAAGTGATGTACGGCTTCGACAAACCGGCCCACGAGCGCTTTTTCAAGATGCTTGGCGATTATGCCACTTTTGACTTCGGAGACTCCTTCTTTCGGGAAAGAAGTGTTATCGATCTGATCCTGGACAAGATACCCGTGTCCATCTCCCTTGGCCTCTGGTCGACCCTGATTATCTATTTCATTTCCATTCCCCTGGGCATCCGCAAGGCCGTCCACGACGGCTCCCGGTTCGATGTCTGGACCAGCTCGGCCATCGTGATCGGCTATGCCATTCCGGGCTTCCTGTTCGCCATCCTGCTGATTGTCCTGTTTGCCGGCGGCAGCTATTTCGACTGGTTCCCCCTGCGGGGCCTCACGTCCTCGAATTTCGAGGAGCTGACCTGGTACCAGAAGGTTGGTGATTACTTCTGGCACCTGGCACTGCCGGTTACAGCGAACGTTATCGGCGGTTTCGCCACGCTGACTCTGCTCACCAAGAACTCCTTCCTTGATGAAATCGGAAAACAGTATGTGGTGACTGCCCGGGCCAAGGGGCTTGATGAAAAAGATGTGCTTTACGGGCACGTGTTCCGTAACGCCATGCTGATCGTTATCGCCAGCCTGCCCGGCGTGCTTGTTGCCCTGTTCTTCACCGGCTCGCTGCTTATCGAAGTCATTTTTTCCCTGGATGGCCTGGGGCTCCTTGGCTTTGAAGCCGCACTGAACCGGGACTATCCGGTGATTTTCGGTACGCTGTACATATTCACACTGATGGGCCTGATACTGAAGCTGATCAGCGACATCACATACGTACTGGTGGACCCGCGAATCGACTTTGAAAGCCGGGAGGGTGCGTGAGCTTCCGGTCTCTGACACCTGTTCAGCAAAGACGGCTGAGAAACTTCCGGAACAACCGACGGGGATTCTGGTCTCTCTGGCTTTTCCTCGCTCTCTTCGGCCTTTCCCTGGTGGCTGAGCTGATCGCTAACGATTCCCCTCTCATTGTTTCCTACAAGGGAGAGTTTTATTTTCCCGTTGTTGAATCGGTTCCGGAGGAAACCTATGGCGGCTTCCTGCCTACCGAGGCCAATTACCGGGATCCTTTTATTGCCGGTGAGATCAAGGCCAATGGCTGGATGCTCTGGCCACCCATCCGGTTCAGTTACAACACGATCAATTACGATCTTGAGGTCCCCTCACCGGCACCGCCCAGCGCGGAGAACTGGCTGGGAACCGACGACCAGGGGCGGGACGTCGCGGCCAGGGTCATCTATGGCTTCCGGATTTCTGTACTCTTTGGTCTGACACTGACCATCGCCAGCTGCATTGTCGGAGTCATTGTCGGCGCCATTCAGGGCTTTTATGGTGGCAAAATCGACCTGCTGGGTCAGCGCTTTATTGAGATCTGGTCCGGCCTGCCAGTGCTGTATCTGTTAATCATTCTTTCCAGTATTGTTCAGCCGAATTTCTGGTGGCTGCTGGGGATCATGCTGCTTTTCAGCTGGATGGGGCTGGTGGATGTGGTACGTGCGGAGTTCCTGCGGGCCCGTAATTTCGAATATGTGAAGGCTGCCCGGGCCCTGGGGCTGGACAACGGCAAGATCATGTTCCGGCATATCCTGCCCAATGCCATGGTGGCCACCCTCACCTTTTTACCGTTTATCCTGACCGGGGCGATTACCGGTCTAACCTCCCTGGACTTTCTGGGCTTTGGCCTGCCCTCGGGCTCGCCATCCCTCGGCGAACTGATCGCGCAGGGCAAAGCCAATCTCCATGCACCCTGGCTCGGGATTTCCGCGTTCGTGTCCCTGTCACTGATGCTCACCCTGCTGGTGTTTGTCGGCGAAGCCGTTCGTGATGCCTTTGATCCGAGAAAGAGCTGATATGAACCACCTGCTTCAGATTTCCGATCTTTCTATCCGGTTTGATCAGGGCCCGACAGCGGTCGATTCACTGTCACTGGCCATTCGTGAAGGCGAAACGCTGGCGCTGGTGGGTGAAAGTGGCTCCGGGAAATCCATCTCGGCGCTCTCGATACTCCGGCTGCTGGATGAGCGACACGCCAGTTATCCGGGCGGCAAAATCCTGTACCGGGGTGAGGACCTGCTCACTGCTAACGTGAAACGCATCCGCCAGATCCGCGGCCGGGAGATCGGGATGATCTTTCAGGAACCAATGACCTCCCTGAACCCGCTGCACACGGTGGAAAGGCAGATTGGTGAAACGCTCGAGCTTCACAAGGGAATGCGCGGCCCGCTGGCCCGGAAGCGCTCTCTGGAGTTGCTGGAGCTGGTTGGCATTCAGAACCCGGAGAGCAAGCTGGGCGCTTACCCCCATCAACTGTCCGGCGGGCAGAAACAACGGGTAATGATCGCCATGGCCCTGGCCAACGAGCCGGATCTTCTGATTGCGGACGAACCGACGACGGCGCTGGACGTAACCGTGCAAAAACAGGTGCTGGAGCTGCTCCGGGATCTACAGAAAAAGCTGGGCATGGCAATTCTGTTGATTACCCACGATCTCTCCATCGTGCACCGCTACGCGGATCGGGTTGCGGTGATGGAACGCGGCAAACTGGTGGAGGAAGCAGACACAAAAGACCTGTTTTCGTCCCCCCGGCATGCCTACACCAAAAAGCTGCTGGATGCGGAACCACCAGAAGCGCCTCTGGCACTGGGGCAGAATGCCGAGACACTGCTCGCCGTTGACCAGCTGGACGTTCGCTTTGCTATCCGGAAAAACCTGTTTGGCAAAGTGAAAGAGTCCTTCCATGCGGTACAGAGCGCCGGATTTGAGCTGAACCGCGGTGAAACCCTGGGTATTGTCGGTGAAAGCGGCAGCGGCAAAACCACCATTGGCCACGCCCTGCTCAAGCTCACCGCCAGCACCGGCAGCATCCGCCTCGCTGGGCAAGAGCTGGCGTTTCTCAACCAGAAAGGGGTCCGCCCCTGGCGCCGCCGGGTTCAGGTCGAGTTCGAGG
>PAKW01000004.1 GCA_002707215.1 Halomonas sp. | reverse complement strand
AGATGGCCTGAATTGGCTGATGTTCCTGCGAGAATTCGGGCTCGGTGGCGTTCTTGCCGACGATATGGGACTGGGCAAGACCCTACAAACCCTCGCCTGCATTCAGGCCGAAAAAGCCGCAGGTCGGCTTTCCGCGCCTGCTCTGGTGGTATGCCCGACCACGCTTATTGCCAACTGGGAGGCAGAAGCCGAGAAATTCACCCCGGGACTGAAACGCCTGGTGATCCATGGCCAACGTCGCAAACCATTCTTCGACACGGTAGCGGAGGCCGATCTGGTGATCACCAGCTACCCACTCCTGCACCGGGATCTGGAACAGCACCAGAACCAGTCATACAGCCTGGCTTTTTTCGACGAGGCCCAACACCTGAAAAACCCGGCAACCGTGACGTCCAAAGCGGCTCGCCGCCTACCAGCCGAAAACCGCATCGCACTTACCGGCACACCAATGGAAAACCACCTCGGGGAGCTATGGGCCCTGTTTGATCTTATTCTTCCGGGCTACCTGGCAGACCAGAAAATCTTCCGCGAACACTACCGAAAACCTATTGAAGAACAGGGCAATCAGAGCCGTTATGCGGAGCTGAGCCGCCGGGTGCGACCATTTATGCTGAGGCGCACGAAAGATCAGGTAACCCCGGAGTTGCCGGAAAAAACCGAGATCGTGCGTCACGTTGAGCTGAATCGCCAGCAGAAAGATCTGTATGAGACCATCCGCGCCACCATGGATAAGCGCATTCGCAAATTGCTTGCCGAAAAGGGCGCAGCAAGAAGCCAGATAGAAATACTGGATGCGCTCCTGAAACTCAGGCAAATCTGCTGCCATCCCGCTCTGCTTAACCCGGAAGAAACAGCCGGTTCGGCCAAACTCGACTCTTTAATGGAAATGTTGGAACAACTGCTGGATGAGGGACGCAAGGTCATCATCTTCTCTCAGTTCACCAGCATGCTGGCGCTGATCGAAACTACTTTGAAGGCGGCAGGCATAGGCTATGAAAAACTCACCGGCCAAACCAGAGACCGCGCCACACCGGTTAAACGGTTTCAGAATGGCGAGAGCCCGGTCTTCCTAATCAGCCTGAAAGCCGGTGGTACCGGCCTGAACCTGACCGCCGCGGACTGCGTTATTCACTATGATCCGTGGTGGAATCCCGCAGCCGAACAACAAGCCACAGACCGCGCCTGGCGCATCGGCCAGGACAAACCTGTCTTCGTGTACCGTCTGATTACCGAAGGCACGGTAGAAGAGCGAATTCAGGCACTACAGGCAAGGAAGAGCCAGCTTGCAGACGGTCTGTACGGCAAAGCTGATGCCTTCAGCTCGGCCATTACCGCCGACGATATTTCCGTCCTATTCGAGAAATAAAAGGGGTCAGCCCCCCGAACATTCGCCAACGCCAAATGTCTTTAGGTCTGACCCCACTTACATATAGGGAATCAGGGATTCGCCATAGAGATGTAAGTCCTCCAGTATCTGCTGCTTCCTGGGCGTCAGCTCCGTATCAGCCGCCAATCGCTGTAGCTTCTGACCATAGGCCTCCAGTGAGCGCCATCCTTTTTTCGGCTGCATCAACCGTTCCGTACGAAACTGCTCCCAACGCTCCATTTCCTCGCCAATCAGGGTATCCGGATAATTCCTCGCCCGGTAACGGAACAGCATCTCCGGCAAGCGGGGGTCTTCAAACCTCACTTCCTGCTCGGCCAAAGTCTCCACGGGTTGGGTCAGCAACCAGTTGAGTTTCTCCCGGTCGGTTTTGCTGATAAATCCGCCCGCGTACAGTTGCTCGTCGGGATCGGTCAGGTCGCTGCCCTGAAAATCCTGTTCGAATGCCTGGGCAATACGAGCAGGAAGATCCGGAGCTTTGCGCAACTTGGCCAGATTTGCCCGAAGCACATCACCATCTAACTCCAGCTCGGCCAACCGTTCTTGTGTCAGCGTGGAGAGCATGGTCGCCGGCGCCAATACCGGGCATTTGTTCAGTTGCACACCTTTCAGCGGAAACCGGCTAACGCCCTCCCCAAGTTCCGCCTGAGACGTAAAGACCCGCTCACGGATCTCCTCGACCGAGGCGTTGATCAGCTCCTCGGGATCTTCCCTAAGATCGTAAACGATCACCTGGTTTTTGTTGCTCAGGCTCTCTGCCAACGGCGCCACCAACGCGCAACACCCCCTTGTTGCCGGGTACTTGGCGGAAATATGAAACACCGGCTTCATAGCGGCGGTATCCAGCATTTGCCGTGCGGAGTGTTTGTCTTTGTTGTTCAGAACGAAATCAAACAGTTTGGGCTGTTTTTCCTTGATCAGCTTTGCCACGGCAATGGTGGCCAGCACATCCGACATGGCATCGTGGGCAGCCTCATGAGCAATGCCATTGGCTACTGTCAGCTCTTCCAGCCTGAAACTCGGGCTGCCATCTTCTTTGCGGGGCCAGTTGATACCGTCCGGCCGCAAGGCATAGGTCAGCCGCACCATATCAATGATGTCCCAGCGAGAGTTCCCGTTCTGCCATTCCCTGGCGTAGGGGTCCCGGAGATTGCGGTACAGCGTATGCCGGGTAACTTCATCATCAAACCGCAGGCTGTTGTAGCCCACAGCGCAGGTACCGGGCTGGCTGAAAGCCTCATTAATCTGGGCGATAAACTCGGCTTCCGGAAATCCGTCCTCCAGCGCTTTCTGGGGAGTAATACCAGTAATCAGGCAGGCTTCGGGGGATGGCAGGTAATCGTCGGCTGGCTTGCAATAGATCACCAGCGGGTCTTCGATGATATTCAGATCCGCATCGGTGCGCACACCCGCAAACTGGGAGGGCCGGTCATGAACCGGGTCTACGCCGA
Organism: Halomonas sp.; assembly: GCA_002707215.1. Classification (GTDB taxonomy): domain Bacteria; phylum Pseudomonadota; class Gammaproteobacteria; order Pseudomonadales; family Oleiphilaceae; genus Marinobacter. The sequence continues at coordinate 13,056 of PAKW01000004.1, read as the reverse complement.
AGGTTTCGTAATCGTGCCAGTAAAACGAGCGGATCAAGGGATTAAGCTCCTGCCGAGTGGGTGAATTACTGGCAGGAGTTTAGCATTTAAAACAATCGGGTACCCATATCGTCCCGATGGGTCTGCAGCCGGTCCACACCCTGGGTGATCAACTGGCTCATATCCACTTTCATGCTTGTGGGCAGATTAATAAACACGCCCTTTCCAGCATTGATCACGGTGGCGCCATCCGGGCTCTGCCAGTCCACACCCTCGCGCTGGAAGCCAATGAAGAAGTCGCTGGTGAAATCAGTCACGCCATCGACGCCCTCTTCGCCCACAGTAATCGACTGCAAATGCGTCAGTGGCGCACAATTTGTTTCAGAACCAGCGGTGCAATCAGCTGGCGCGGCAGCAGGGTCGTTGATACCTATGTGGCTGGCGCGATAGTTGGTCGCCTGGGCGTTCTCATCAAAGAGAGTGGCATCGTACTCCTGGCCTCCACTAACGAGTTTCAGGCCAATATCGCCACTGAAACTGCTGGTAAGCGAGGAAACCGATCCCCTCGCCTGCTCAAACCCCATACGGAAGCCGGAAAGCTTCCCCTCGGCAGGGTCTTCCGCCAGCTCGATATACGGTTTGAACGCCTCGAAATGAACGGTATCTCCGGCACTGTAGGTGCGGCCGTTGAACTGCTCACCGTCATTCCGGGCAATGTGCCCGAGCGCCACATGCTGGGCAGCGAAGTCCACGCCGCCATCAATGTCGCCGGCTTGCACGTCATCCACGTTCATCCGGGTTTCCACATCCATGCTCAGCGTCATCCGCGTGAACTGGTGGGGATCTCCCGGTATGTTCTCGATCTTAATAAAACCCTGCCCGGTCACCTCACCCATTGTTTCGTCTGAAATGGGTTTCAGCTCGGCCTGGGCAACGGGCGCAATACCCAGGCAGAACAGGGTGACGGCAGCGTATCCATACGCCTGCTGTCTCATATAGTTGGGTCTCTGAAAAACCATTATTATTTTATCTGCCGACGACACACTATAAACAAGGCAGACCGGCCAATAGAGTGAGCAGGTTCACAATCGCCATTTAAATCCAGTAATACTCGGCCAAGTTTGAATACAGTCACAAAACCTTTGGTTTAATATACTTACAACCTCTTACCGAACGTTACGAATGCTGTAGCAAACCTGTACATAACAATTGCTGCTGGTATACTTTCTCACCTGATAATCAACCCCCAACGGCCACCTCAATGACTACCCGCATACTGATCTGCGACGATTCCGCCCTTGCCAGAAAGCAGATGGCCCGGGCCCTGCCAGAGGGGCTGAGGGGGGATGTCAGTTACGCAAAAGACGGCGTGGAAGCACTTGAGAAATTGCGACGGCATGAGGCAGAGCTGATGTTCCTGGATCTGAACATGCCGGAAATGGACGGTTACCAGGTGCTGGAACAGGTCCGCAAGGAAGACCTGCCGGTCGTGACCATCGTGGTTTCCGGCGATATCCAGCCTGAAGCCCGGGAACGGGTAAAAAAACTCGGTGCCATCGACTTCATCAAAAAGCCCACCGAGACGGGCATCCTGCTCAGTCTGCTGGTGGATTACGGGGTTTACCGCCCCGGAGACCTCGAAGACGCCGCACTGCAGGACGCTACCCTGAAGAATACAGGCAGCGCCACCCCGGAAATCTCCGTTTCCCTGAACGACTACCTGCAGGAAATCTCCAACGTGGCCATGGGCCGGTCCTCGGATCTGCTGGCCCGCCTGTTGAGGGTATTTGTGAAACAACCCATTCCCAAGGTGGCTTTCCTCGCCAATTCGGAACTGCACATGGCGATTTCCTCAATCAGCAACAGCGACACCTACTCCGCCGTATGCCAGGGCTTTACCGGGGCCGGCATTGCCGGTGAGGCACTGCTGCTGTTTGCAGACGCCAGCTTCAGAGACATGGCGGAGATGCTGCACTACGAAAACCTCGAGGGCGAGGCCGTCAACGTCGAAGTACTGATGGACATGTCCAGCATCCTGTTCGGTGCCTTCCTCAAAGGCATCGGCGACCAGTTGGACCTGAAGCTCGGCCTGGGGCACCCCACCGTACTGGGCCAGCACCGGCAAATTACCGAACTGCTGGAACACCACAGCGGCCGGGAGGAACAGTTGCTGTGTATCGAAATCTGCTACACCCTGGAAGACCGGGATATCGAATGCGACATGCTGATCCTCCTCACCGGGGATTCAGTGCCTTTTCTCGAAGATCGCCTGCAATACCTGGTGGACTGACCGATGGCCATTAACGACTTAGAAGCCAACTCCTTCCATTGGCTGGTGGACATGCTGGAATCCGTGGAAGTGGGCCTGGTAGTGCTTGATCTGGATTTCCGGGTACAGGCCTGGAACGGTTTCATGGAAAATCACAGCGGCATCACCGCCAACAAAATCCGCAACCAGGTGCTGTTCGATGTATTCCCGGACATCCCCAAAGCCTGGCTCGCCCGCAAGGTAGATGCCGTTGCCCTCCTGAACACCCGGGCCTTCACCTCCTGGGAACAACGCCCTTACCTGTTCCGGTTCCGTAACACCCGGCCCATTACCAGTACCGAAGAATACATGTTCCAGAACCTCACCATCAGCCCGCTCTCCGGTACAACCGGCGAAGTCGAGAAAGTGTGCCTGATGGTGTACGACGTCACCGACATCGCCAGCAGCAAGCGCGCCCTGGAACGCGCCAACGAGCAGTTGGCCAAACTCAGCATGACCGACCGCCTCACCGGCTTGCTCAACCGCGGCACCTGGGAAAACCTGGTAGACGCTGAATTCGAACGCTTCCGCCGCTACGGCCACACCACCAGCCTGGTGATGTTCGACATAGACCACTTCAAACCCGTCAACGACACCCACGGCCACCTGGCCGGCGACGAAGTGATCAGACACACCGCTGGCATAACCCGCGCCAACATCCGCCAATCCGACAGCGCCGGCCGTTACGGCGGTGAAGAATTCGGCATCATACTGCCGGAAACCGACGCCGAAGGGGCGCGGGTTATCTGCGAGCGGATTCGGGAAAGCATTGAACAGAGCGTGGTCGAAACCAGCGTAGCGCCGATTCGCTATACCGTCAGCATTGGCGTTGCCCAGTTAACCGACGAGCCGGAAAACCATATGCAATGGATGCAGAAAGCGGACGAGGCACTGTATGCCGCCAAAGAAGGAGGCAGGAACCGCGTAGTGGTGTCTTAAAATGGGGTCAGATGAACTTTTCATCTGACCCCCGAATTCGTGCGCTGCGTCATGGTAGACGGGGTAGCCGTACGATAAGGTTCCAGCCTCAACCAAACTATCACAAGGATGTGGTGTTATGCCCAGAACCACGAGATTTTGCCCTCCCGGCGTTCCCCAACACGTTATCCAAAGAGGAAACAACCGCCAGCCAACCTTCAAAGGGCGTGTGGATTTTGCGTTCTACTGTCGTCTGATGGAGCAATATGCCGAAGAGCACGGTGTCGCCCTGCATGGCTGGGTACTGATGACAAACCATGTGCATCTGCTGGCAACCCCTTCAACAGAGAGAAGCCTGTCAGACTATATGCAGTCAATTGGCCGGCGTTACGTGCGCTACTTCAACCGGCGCCATGACAGAACCGGCGGCCTTTGGGAAGGGCGATTCCGATCCTGCCTGATTGACTCAGAAAATTATCTGCTTGGCTGCCAGCGCTACATTGAGATGAATCCGGTCAGCGCAGGAATGGTCCGTAACCCGGAAGATTACTGGTGGTCAAGCTATCAGTGCCACGGGCTCGGAAAAACCAGTGAAATGCACAGCCCCCACCCGCTATACCAGGCCCTCGGCAAAGACCCATCCGAACGCCAACGGCGCTATCGCCAACTGTTTGCCAAGCCCATGCCAGACTTTCTCAAAGATCAAATCCGGAAAACGGTAAAAAGCGGCAGAACACTCGGCTCGATTGAGTTTAAAAGCCAGCTCAAGGCCAAGTACGGCATATCCGACTGAGGGCGGGCGACTCTCTTCACAGTTGGGGTCAGATGAAAATGGGGTCAGATGAACTTTTCATCTGACCCCATTTTCATCTGACCCCGAAATTCGCCTTACCTCGCTGCTATAATGTCGCATACACTTTAAACCGGATCCGGAATCAATATGACCGCAGTTGCTGACACCTACTGGCAAATGCCGCCTAACCAGGGTAGAGCACTAATGATTGCGCAGAAAGAGGTGTCGGTCTTTGTCTATGACGCCGTGCGCCTGGAAGGCCTCAACTTTACGCTGCCGGAGATACAAACATTACTGCAGGGCATTACGGTAGGCGGCCACAAGTTGAGTGATCAGCAAATTGCCATCAACCAGAGTGAAACCTGGAAAGCGCTGTTTCAAAGGATCCGGGAACGCCAGTTCCAACTGACCAAAGAGTGTGCCACAAGCCTGCATGCCATCGCTGCAAAAGAGGAGGCGCTGGAATGGGGGTGCTTTCGTTCAGGATCTGTGCTCATAGCCGGCACTGATTATGAACCTCCGGCCGCGGAAAAGCTTCCGGCTCTATTCGATGAAATGAAAGACAGTCTGGATGAAATCAACGACATCTACGACCAGGCCATTCATATATTCCTGACCATGGCCCGATGCCAGTTTTTTTACGATGCGAACAAACGGATGGGCCGATTCATGATGAACGGCCATCTACTGAACAACGGATATCCGGCGATTAATATACCCGCGTCAAGGCAGCTGGAGTTTAACGAGTTAATGCTTGAGCTCTACGAATCCGGTGAAGAAGCGCCAATGAACCGGTTTGTTCGAAGCTGCCTTAGCGATAAAATTGTCCGGATAATGAAAGAGTGAAGTTTGGGGTCAGATGAAAATGGGGTCAGATGAAAAGTTCATCTGACCCCATTTTCATCTGACCCCGATTTACGCCGTTAGTCCTGCTGCCAGCTCTGCACAGCTTCCTTACCATGCTTCTGACGCCATTCATTCAGAGTCTTGTGATTGCCACCCCGGGTTTTAACCACTTCACCGGTATGCGGGTTCTTGTAGGTTTTCACCGGGCGCTTCGGGCGACTGCCAGCTGTTGAATCGGCCTTACCACCGGCCACAGAGGGATCAATTGCAGAAAGGATCTGAAGTACATCCTTCGGTGACTTGCCATGCTTCTTCATCAAATCACGAACCTTGTCTTCAAACTCCAGCTCACCTTTCAGTGCCTGGTCTTTTTCAAGCTGTTCCAACTCTGAAGCAAGCTTTTCCATAAGCTGTTTTTTCTGGTAGTAATCGTTAATCTTTGCCATGGAATTAAAACCTTATTCAATAGGGGCCTTAAAAACTAAATTGGAGTTGACCAAAAGTCGCCAACAATAATAGACAAAACAATGTATCCTGGCAAAATTATTTATTTACGAAGCCTTAATAGTAAATCCGGTCAATTTTAGCGGCTTCTGAAAAGTTCCCTGTACAAATAATGTGCTTACAACCCCGGATCCGCCTCATACAAAGAAAAAACACCCGGCGGATCAAATAAAACACCATCAACCGGGAAACCTTCCGATGCTTCTGGCTGGCCTGTCGGGCCGCTACAGGATAGAGTATCCATGGTAGAAGGCAGAACTGACCCAGCCACTACCAACGCGAAGTCAATCGGCCCAGACATCACCAAGTACCACCATGGATGAAAGCACCCATCTGCGCACCCAGTCCTACCTGGTGGCACGCCACCAGCACCCGGCCTGGAAACTGCTTTCCGCTACCCGGGGACCACTGGTTCTGAGCTGTCTGCATGCATTGCTGGAGCAGAACCGGGAGGAAATCCTTTTTGAGGATGCCCAGCAGATGCTGACGGACATCCTGCTCCAGCATGCCAACAGCGACGACCTGGAGCTGTCCACCGACGACCCGGCTGGCGATGCCCGGCGGGAGCTTCGGTCCTGGATCCGCCGGGGCCTGATCATCGAAAGAAACGGCCGGCTGATTGCCACCGACGCTCTGCAAAAGGCCCTGGCCTTTGCAGAGGGGCTTGATAACCGCATCATGACCTCCACCGCATCCCGCCTGGCCACCGTTCAGCGGGAAATCGAAAACCTGGAAACCCGCCTGAACCCCGATGCCCGCAGCCGCGCGGATCACATTCGTCGCAAGATCAAAGATCTGGAGCACGAACTGGCCGAAGTGGAAGCCGGCCGTTTCCAGGTACTGCAAGGTGGTGAGGCCGCCGAAGGCATTCGTGAAGTATACAACCTGGCCATCAGCCTGCGGGCGGACTTCCGTCGCGTGGAAGACTCTTATCGCGACGCCGACCGACGCCTGCGCCAGTCTATCGTCAGCGAACAACATCACCGTGGCGAGATTGTCGACCGCTTGCTCGACGGCCACGACACTCTGCTGGAAACCTCCGAGGGCAAGGTCTTCCACGGCTTCCATGAACAACTGGGGCGGTCCACGGAGCTGGACAACATGAAACAGCGGCTGCGTACCATTCTGCGCCACCCGGCCACCCGCCATGCCCTCTCCCGTCAGCAACAGGACGATTTACGCTGGCTGGTTATTCGTCTGATTCAAGAGTCCGCCACCGTCATCAAGGCCCGGGCCCGCAGTGAGCGGGACGTCAAGGGCTTCCTCAAGACCGGGCTGGCGGCAGAAAACCATCGGGTGGGTGAGCTACTGAACGGCATCCTCAATACGGCACTGCAGATTGACTGGTCCAGCCATCGGGTCCGCAAGAGTGACACACCACTGCCCCCGGTGGCCGTTGCAACCTCCGGCCTGCCCCTGATGGAGCGACTGAGATTCAAGTCCGCAATCGAGGAACAGGCCCGGGGCCTGGAACTGGCGGAGCAGAACGTCAATCTCGAAGAGGTGGACGAGGAATTCTGGCGTGCCTTCGACGGGCTCGACAGGGAGGCCCTGTTCCAGCAAACCGCAGAACTGCTCAAGGTGACTGATCGGCCCATGAGCATTGCCGATCTGGCCAGCCACCTGCCGCCTACCCACGACCTGGAAACGGTCGCGCTTTGGCTGGCCATGGCCCGGGAGGCGGAGGTGACTATTTCCGAAGACCGCGAAGCTGTGGATATCACCGACAGCAACGGCCAGAAACTGCGTTTCCAGGTACCGAAACTGGCACTCACCAGGGACGACGCACACTCTATCGACTGGGAGCTATAACACAGCATGTCCGACTACTTTGACCGCCTGACCAGCCGGACAGACACTCCGGAAACAGGCGACACGCAGAAACAGGGTACCCCCTCACCGGCCCATGCCGAGGACACCCCGGCACCGACTGCGGAAACTGACCAGTACACCGCCACCAACCTGAAAACCACCGCCCAGGAACTGCTCAAATACGGCCTGCTGGAGGCGGATCGCAAACCCGGCCTTTACCAGGTAGCCACCGGTCAGACTGCCGCCATCAACCGGATTCTGGAGCCACTGGATCTGCGCCTCAAGGTGGACGACATCCGCGGCCTCGCCTTCCTGGTGGTATCCGAACAACTGTTCCGGGACGGCGAGGAAAACGACGACGAATGGTCCCACCCCCTGGTGCGCCGACAGCAACTGAACATGGAACAGTCCCTGCTGATTGCCATCCTGCGGCAGCACTTTATCGCCCATGAACAGGAAGCCGGGCTGGGTGCCGGCGACGCTGTCGTGGAGCTGGAAGAACTGATACCGCAGCTGCAACTCTACCTGGGTGACACCGGCAGCGACACCCGGGACCAGAAACGCCTGCGCAGCCTGATGGAGAATCTGAAAAACCACGGTATCGTCTCAGACATTGATGCCAACGATCAGGTCGTCATCCGCCCCATCATCACTCACCTGGCCAACCCGGAAAACCTGCAGAACCTGTTGCACCACTTCCGCAAGCTGGCCGGGCAGGCCGCTGACACGGACGGAGGCGAGTCATGAGCCTGCCCCGGAACGACCTGTTTGCCACCGAGGTTACCCCGCCCACCGCGTATATACTGACCCACCTGGACCTGTATAACTGGGGCCCGTTCGGTGGCCGGCACTGCGCGGAAATCGACCCCAGGGGTACCGCCATAATCGGTCCCACTGGCAGTGGCAAGACCACCCTGGTGGATGCCCTTATGACCCTGCTCACCCACCAGCCCCGCTACAACCTCGCCTCCACCGGCGGTCATGAAAGCGACCGGGACCTGATCTCCTATATTCGTGGCGTCTCCGGTGCAGGCAACAACAGTGGGGACAACAGCCATATCGCTCGCCCGGGCAAGACCGTAACTGCGGTCTGCGCCCGCTTTTCCAATAGCAACAAGGCCTTGCGCCTTGGTGCCTTATTCTGGGTGGATGGCAGCAGCTCCGCCACCAGTGACCTCAAGCGCCTGTGGCTGGTCTCGGAAAGGGACGACCAGGGCCTGGAGGACTGGCTGGCCATACACCACGAGGGCGGCGCCCGGGAACTCAAGCAGCACGCCCGGGACAACCCCGGCCTGCAGGCCAACGACAGCAAGAAAGCCTACCTCGCCCAGGTACGGCGGTTCTTCGAGGTGGGCGAAAATGCCTTCACCCTGCTCAACCGCGCCGCCGGCCTCAAGCAGCTCAACAGCATCGACGACATTTTCCGGGAGCTGGTGCTGGAAGACCACTCCGCCTTTGACCGGGCCTCCGAAGTGGCCAGCGAATTCGATGACCTCGCAGCCATTCACGGCGAACTGGAGACCGCCCGCAAACAGCACCAGTCGCTATTGCCCATTGCCGAAACCCACGAGAAGCACCAGGCCACCCGCACCGGGCTGGACCAGCAGCAAACCCTGAAGGATAACTTGCCGGTGTGGTTTGCCCAGGCGGGCTACCAGCTGTGGAGCAACCGTATCCTGAACCTGGATACACAGCTCGGGGAAAGCCAAAGCACCATCCGCTCCCTGGAAACCGCCGCGGCTGCCCTCAACAGCAAGGCCACCACGCTCAAGGACATCTACCTGAAGGCCGGGGGTGCCAGCATCGAGCAGCTGCGGGAACAGATCAGCCTGCTACAGCGATGGGTGAACGAGCGGGCCCGAGACTCCAGTGATTATCAATCCCTGACTCGCAAGCTCGGCTTGGATGACTCACTCTCCGCGGGAGCCCTCGCCGCCAACCAACAACAAGGCACAGCAAAGCTCCGGGAACTGGCTGCGCTGGAGGAAGAACAGGACAAGAGCCTACTGGACTTCCGGATCCACCACGGCAAGCTGGCCGAAACCCTGACCGAACTCACCGGGGAGATCGACCGCATCAGGGCCAGGCCGGACTCCAACATCGATGGCCGGTATCAGGAATTCCGCAGCGAACTGGCCGAAGCACTGAACCTTGATGAGAACAGCCTGCCTTTTGTGGCGGAGCTGGTGGAGGTCAAATCGGAAGAAAGCGCCTGGCGCGGTGCCATCGAGCGTGCCATCGGCGGGCACCGGTTGCGGCTACTGGTGCCACCCGCGGCCATGCAAACAGCCCTGAACCGAATCAACAGCCGAGAGAACCGGCTGCATGTGCGGTTATTGGAGGCTCAGGCACCCCAGACCCCGGCGCGGTTCCTGGAAGATGGCTTCACCCGCAAGCTCAACTTCAAGAACCACCCTCACAGGGAAGCCCTGAAGCAGCTGCTGGCCGGTATCGACCGCCATTGTGTCGGCTCGCCGGAAACACTGCGCCAGACGCCCCACGGCATGACCATGCAGGGCCTCATGTCCGGCAAGAAAGGCTATTTCGAAAAGCGGGATAACCAGCGGCTGGACAAGGACTGGATGACCGGCTTCAACAACCGGGACAGGCTGGCGGCCCTGGGCGACGAACTGACGGAAACCCGGCGGGCCGCCGAGCAGGTCCAGCAGCGGCTTAATACGGCACGAGTTGCCCTGAACGACACCAGGGATCAGATCAAGCTGTACACCCTGCTCTCGGAAATCGATTTCGATACCATCGACCTGCCCAGTGCCCAGGCCGCACAGGACGAACTGCAGGCCCGCCTCGAATCCCTCACCACTCCGGATTCGGACGTGGAAAAGGCACGGCAAGAGTATGAAACGGTCAACAGGCAGCTGGAACAGACCCAGCAGGTGTTGTCTGACGAACGCACCCGCCATGCCCTTCTGGAAGACAAGCGAAGCCAGGCCACCGACCGATGCAAAGACCTGCTGGACAGGATCGGCGACGGCCTGCCGGATGAGCAGCAGGCCTTGGCCAATAAGCATTTCACCCCGCCGAAAGCCAACCAGTACGACCATCTCGACCAGTTGGAACGAGCCCAGCGGGAACAGCTGGAGCAGGATATCCGCCTTCTGAACAAACGGGTACAGGGCTATGAACTGAGCCTGACCCAACTGATGGAAAAAGCCCGTTCCATCGACACCGGCGCCCTGGCGGAAACCGGCAGCGATATTCGCGACATCCCGGAATACCTGGAGCGGCTGCGGGTGCTGGAAGAAGAAGCCCTGCCCCAAAAGCTGGAACGATTCCTGAACTACCTGAACCAGTCCTCGGACCAGGGCGTGACCCAACTGCTGGCCCATATCCAGAACCAGGTAGCTATCATTGAGGAACGCATTGCGGACTTGAACGCCACCCTGAGGCGGGTGAACTTCCAGCCCGGCCGATACCTGAGGCTGGAACCGCGCCGGGTTACCCACGAGTCCCTGCGCACCCTGGAGCGGGCCCAGCGCCAACTCCGCGCCGACGCCCTGAAGGGTGACCAGGGCGAAAGTCATTTCCGCGCCCTGCAAAACATGGTGGGATTGCTCAGAGATGCCGCCGACAACAAGCGCACCGTGGGTGCCCGGGCGTTACTGGACCCCCGCTACCGGTTACAGTTCGAAGTGTCGGTACTGGACAGGGAAAGCAGCGCGGTGATCGAAACCCGCACCGGCTCCCAGGGTGGCAGCGGCGGCGAGAAAGAAATCATCGCCAGTTATATCCTTACCGCATCGCTCAGCTACGCCCTGTGCCCAGACGGTGCCACCCTGCCTCTGTTCGGCACCATAGTGCTGGACGAAGCTTTCTCGAAAAGCTCCCATGCAGTGGCCGGCCGGATTATCTCAGCCCTGAACGAATTCGGCCTGCACCCCCTGTTCGTTACTCCCAACAAGGAGATGCGATTACTGCGAGCCCATACCCGCTCTGCGATCCTGGTACACCGCAAGGAGCTCCAGGCCACCCTCACCTCCCTGAGCTGGGAAGAACTCGAAGCCCACGCCGAACGCCTGGCCCGGAAAGCCCATGAAATCCCCGGCTGAACTGGCCAGCCGTCTTGCCCGGCAATGGCAAAACGCTGACCTGCGGGAACAGCGCCTGCTCAATGCCGACACCTGGCCGCTACGAATCCCTATCAGCAAGCCCACCGGCGGCACTGTCCGTGATAATCCCGGCAGCGTTCGCCAGCATCTGCAGCGCTGGCGGGAAATCACCGTCGGAAAAACACAATGGCAACAGGTACGGTTCCGCAGCGCCAACGACAACGTGGAAATACCCGTTGCCTGGGTGCTGGCATCGCCCAGCGAATGGATACAGGCAACCGGCAACAGCGAAGTAAGGCGTGAATATCAACGGCTCAGCCGCCTGGCCGCGGCGCTGGATGAGCGCTTTCACTCATTGATTATCCGAAGGCGCAGCCTGGTGCTGGATAAACCTGAAACCGACGTTATCCGGTGCGGAAAACTGGCCCTGCAACTCAGCCCCGGCTGTGCCGCCGGCAAGCCCCTGCGGGCGCTGCCCCTGGCGGGTATCGACAGCAAGTTCTTCGAACGCAACCGCCAACTGGTCGTGCGGATGCTGGACATCCTGTTCGATGGCCAGGTCAGCGAAACAGGCCTGGAAGCGTTTCTGGGTGCGGAGGATGAAGGCCATCACTGGCTGCTGGTCGCGGATCTGGAGGGTGGCCTTACGCCTTTTTCACAGTTCCGGGTCCGGGCCCGCGAACTGCAAAAGACTCCGCTACCGGGGCAGCACCTGTTGCTGGTGGAGAACGAACGCTGCCTGCATCAGTTGCCACACACTCCCGGCACCATGGCGGTACTCGGCTCCGGCCTGAACCTGTCCTGGCTAAAGGCCAGCTGGCTCGCCGATAAAAACCTCGCCTACTGGGGCGACCTGGATACCTGGGGCCTGACCATGCTCGCGCGCGCCAGAAACCACCAGCCCCACCTTACGCCACTGCTAATGAACCAGGCGGTCTTCGAACAGTTCGCGAAAGAGAACGCAGTAGAAGAACCCCAACCCGCCGAATCCGTTGCTCCCACCGGCCTGACAACCGGCGAAGCCCAACTCTACAACGCGCTTCTGGACGCAGAACGGGGCAGGCTGGAGCAGGAGTTTTTGCCCGACGCGTTGGTGCAGCGGACAATTAGTGAGTGGGTGGGGAGGTAGCCTTTCAGGAAAACCGGATCATGCCAGCAATCTGGTGAAAGGAATGCCGTTAAACTGTTGTAGCTGCCGCTCAAGTCTCATGCGTAAATTTTACGCAACCTCCCAGGATCTGCCCCACCTGTGTGAACGATGGCACACTGCATGTTACAACCGCAAATCCGCTTCACCCAACGGCAAAACACCCTTCAGGTCAAACAAAACACCATCGTCCTTCAAATAAGCCCGGAGTTCCTTTGACGACTTCGCAGCGTATTCCCGGTGCGGCACTGCCAGAAAAACCGCATCATAGTCACCGGCTTTCGGGGCACCCACCAGAGAAATACCATATTCGTGCACGGCTTCCTCATTATCTGCCCAGCAATCCGTCACATCCACGGCACAACCGAAATCCTCCAGCTCGCGGATAACATCCACAACCCGGGTGTTTCGCAAATCCGGGCAATTCTCCTTAAAGGTCAGGCCCATCACCAGTACCTTTGAAGAAGCAACGGTGTGCCCGGTTTTTATCATGGCTTTAACAAGCTCGGCCGCCGCATAGGGGCCCATGTTGTCATTTACCCGGCGCCCGGCAAGGATAATTTCCGGGTGATACCCGATAGCCTGGGCTTTATGGGTGAGATAATACGGGTCCACACCAATACAATGCCCGCCCACCAGGCCGGGCTTGAAGGGCAGGAAATTCCATTTGGTGCCGGCGGCC
>PAKW01000003.1 GCA_002707215.1 Halomonas sp. | reverse complement strand
TTCAGTGTTTGCAGGTGGGTCTCGGTTTCGCTTTCAAAAATATCCAGCAATACCGGGTCGACCGCATCTTCGTCTGTGTTCCCGGCCTCTTCCTCAGCCGCTGCGTATTCGTTTTCAGCCATGGCTTCCGAGCCATCGGACTCCGCCACCGGCATCATGCTGGCATCGGGAATTTCGCCGTTGGCCAGGGCGTTGGCACGGGCTTCGAGGTTGGACGTGTCGACCGACGGCGCACGGCGTTTTTCAAAATCTTCGACCAGGGCCGGCAGGTTGGCGGTGACATCTTCCAGCAGGCTGGCAATGTCATCGTTCATGAAAATGCTGCCGTCGATCACGCGGTTCAGCATGTTTTCAACGGACCAAGCCAATTCGCCGACAACCAATGCGCCGACCATGCGGCCACTGCCTTTCAGCGTGTGGAAGGCACGGCGAACTTCCGACAGGGCGCTGCGGTCATCGTGCTGACGCAGAAGCATCGGCAGGTATTCGCGGATGGTTTCCAGCACCTCGCCGGCTTCTTCAACAAAAATTTCGAGTATTTCATCGTCAATCAGGTCGTCTTCATCGAAAGACGTTTCAGGTGCGGCCTCGGCGGTGTCGTTTTCCTCGACGGGCGACTCTGTTTCCAGGGTCTCTTCTTGCGCATCGACCGCTGTGTCTTGCACTTCGGCAACTGCCGCTGTTTCGACGGCTTCATCGTCGGTGCGGCGGGTTGTCGCCATGGCCTCGGCGCGGCTGATGAGTGTTTCAACGTCGCCAGCGGTCTGGCCTTCCTTGAACTCACGGATCAGCGAGGGGATGCGGGCATTGACCTCGTCCACCAGGGTAAACATGTCGTCGGTGGGTCGAATGGTCTGGTCAATCACACGATTCAAGAGGTTTTCAACAGACCATGCCAGTTCGCCAATACTGGTCGCGCCAACCAGTCGGCCGCTTCCCTTAAGCGTGTGGAAGGCACGACGAACCTCGGTCAGCGCTTCACGGTCATCGTGGTTCTGGCGCAGCCGGGGATAGAATTCGTGGATGGTTTCGAGAACTTCTTCGGCTTCCTCAACGAAAATGCCGAGAATCTCATCGTCCAGAAGCTCCGAATCCGAGCTCTTGGTTTCTTCTGGGGCAGCCGTAACGGTGGTTTCCGGTTGCTCTTCAGCCGGTTCAACAACCGGCACGTCTTCTGCGGCAGTTTCGGTCCAGGTGGGCTCTGCGCCGACCGGGAACCCGAGGGATGCGAGGCTGTCCTCGGCAACTCTGAGAATCGAGTCGTTTTCGCCAATACCCTCGGCCAGACGTTCAAGGTAATACTCGATGCTGGTGACGGCATAGGCCAGAATATCCAGCTGTTTCCAGTCCGGAACCTGTTTGCTGCCCAACAACACGTCGGTGATGTAGCGCTCTGCCGAGGCCAGCATGCCGGCAACCCGATCCAGCGGGATCAGGCTGAGGCCGCCGCGAATGCTGTGCAGCAGGCCCGGGACGTGTTCAATTTCCCGGGTATCCCATTGCGAGGCAATGAAATTCACGATGGCGGACTTAACCTGCTCCAGGGTGTTGCGGGATTCGCGGAGCAGCGCGCCACTGGCTTCACCCAGCTCACGTGAGCCAAGGTTCACCGGGGCATCGGAGGCCTCCTCTGTGGACGACTCCTGTTGTCCGTCACTGTCCAGGCCAGCGAGACTGGCTTCGACGTAAAGCAGTGCGCCGGCGATGTCCATCAGGGTGCCGTCATCAACCTGTTCGGACTGGGCGCTCAGGTTTTCTACCAGTTCGACCTGCTCGGTCACCACTTTTCGCGGTATCCCCAGACCCAGCACGGCCAGGGTATTGGCCACCTGTCGCAAACCTGGGAGCAGGTCCTCAAGCTCACTGTTCTGGCGCAGCTCTGAGCGAACAAACAAGTCCAGCTGGTCCTTGAGCTTGGCCAGCTCTTCGTTGAGCGCACCCACCACCGAATGGATGGCGTCCCGGCCCGGACCAGATACCCGGGTTCGGGCGGCATCAACATCGTCTTCCGATGGCAGTGCCTGGTTCAGCTGGTAGGCCTCCCGCAGGGCGCTGACCTGAGGCGAATCCAGATCCCGGGCACGGGCAACGTAATAGAGCAGGTGTTTTAGCAGCGCTTCCGGTACCGGTTGCTGGAGGATATCCGCATGTTCGTCGGTAAGCCGGCGGATTTCACTGTCCAGTTCCCTGAGCAGGGATTTCACTGCTGCGTTCACCGGATTGACGTGTGCCTGCAGTGTTTCCACGAACGCACTGGCCGCTTTCCAGAGCTCACCCCGGGGCGTTTTCTGGCACAAACGGATCAGCCGCTGGATCACCTTCTGCATGTACTCGAAATGGGCATCGAGATCCGCTTCCCGGATGACGCCGGCCAGCGCAAACTGGTACATCTGGCGCAGCTTGCGGATGTGGCCCAGAACGGTGGGGTCTTGCAGGCGCTGCGATACCTTGCCGGTCACTGTGATTCGTGAGGGCGCCAGATCCGGTTTGAACAATGAAGTATCAGACAGCAGGGATTCGCCACGGGCGGCCCGAAGGTCGTTAAGCAGTGGCAGCAGCACCATCGGAAAATCGTCCTGACTGCTGGCCAGATGCTCGAGGTATTGGGGCAGCTGCAGAATGGCCTGCATCAGGACCTCAACGGCTTCGTCGGTATTGGCAACGGTTTCGTTGAGCACGGCTTGCGTGAGCTTTTCCATTTCCTCGGTGAGCAGGGCTGCACCGTAGAGCTCGACCATTTGCAAGGTGCCGTGTACCTGATGGAGATAATTCAGGCAGAAGCGCAGGCGCGCGGTGTCGTCACGATTCTCGACATACGCTTCCAGTGCATGCTGACCCTGGGTCAGCGTGTCCTGTATCTCTCCCCGAACCCAGTCGAGGGCGATGCTGTCATGGTGATTGCCCATAACCACTCCGGTTATTCTTCGTCAGTCTGGCGTTTGATCCACGCCAGCACATGTTCCGAGGGGACTCTCTGTAACCCTGGAGGCTGCCAGTCGGTCAGCTCTCCCTGGCCCAGTACCAGCAACCCCCCGGGCGCCAGCCGCTCTGCAAGTCGCTTGACAATTTCCCGCCGGCGCCAGCGACGGAAATAAATCAGCAGATTCTGGCAGAAGATAATGTTCATCCCGTGCATGGGTGCTTTATCCAGGTCCAGAACATTNAGTCTGGTAAAGCACACCCTGTCGCGGATGCTGTTCACGATTTCTACGGTGTTCCGCTCGGCCGGGCGGAAATACCGGGATTTCATTTCCTCGTCCATTCCCAGCAATTTGCGGGGGTTGAACTGGCCGTTCCTGGCCTTGTCGATCACAGGCTTGCTGATATCAGAGCCGGTGACACCAAACAGTGGCTGCAACGCCAGTTGGCTCATGCATTCGTTCAGCACCATGGCCAGTGTGTACGGCTCCTCTCCGGTGGAGCNCCCGACACTCCAGGCTTCCAGGGAACGCTTCTTCAACGGTTCCCGGGGCCGTGTCAGAACATAGTCGGAAACCAGCCGGAAGGCGTCGGGATCCCGGAAGAACCGGGTTTCCTGAACCGTCAGCCTGTCTACCAGCGTTGACCATTCCCTGATCGCATCCGGTCCGGAGACGATTTTTTCGTAATAGGCCTGGTAGCTGCTGCAGCCGATTTCCCGCATCCGGATGCCAAGGTTGGTCTCCAGAAATGAACGGCGCCCGGCCGACAGGGTTATACCGGTGCGATGTTCCAGCAGGGTTTGCCACTGGCTGAACTGCGCCTCGTCCATATCGGGGAGTCGGCGCAGTGACCAGATGCCCTCGGCAGGTGACAGGTTGTTATGCATTTGCGCCATAAACTGTCAACAGCCCTGGATCCGAAATCAGCCCACCACCGGAACGTTGCTGTCTTCCTCTTCTTCCTGACCGGCCTCGTCTTCTTCTGGCAAGGTGAAGCCGGCAACGGAGGACCGCAGCTCGGACGCCATTTCCGCCAGGTTACCGATAGACTTCGCAGTGGCGTTGGTGCCGGAGGACGTCTGTGACGTGATTTCCTGGATAACGTTCATGGTGTTGGAAATGTGCGCCGCAGACGACGACTGCTGTCGTGCCGCGTTGGAGATGTTCTGGATCAGTTCCGCCAGAGACATGGATACGTTCTCGATTTCCTCGAGGGCGATACCCGCGTCCTGGGCGAGACGGGCACCACGGACCACTTCGGCGGTGGTGTGTTCCATGGAGATAACCGCTTCGTTGGTATCGGACTGGATCGTCTTGACCAGCGCTTCGATCTGCTTGGTTGCCGCAGAGGAACGCTCCGCCAGCCGCTGAACTTCGTCCGCAACCACCGCGAAGCCCCGGCCCGCGTCACCGGCCATGGAAGCCTGGATTGCGGCGTTCAGGGACAGAATGTTGGTCTGGTCGGCAATGTCGTTGATCAGGGATACGATGTCACCGATTTCCTGGGAAGATTCACCCAGGCGCTTGATCCGCTTGGAGGTTTCCTGAATCTGCTCACGGATGTTGTCCATGCCGCGGATGGTGTTCTGCACCACTTCCGCGCCTTTCTTGGCGATCGCAACCGACCGCTCCGCAACCGCAGAGGATTCCGCCGCGTTCGAGGATACCTGGTCGATGGATACCGCCATCTCGTTCACCGCGGCGGAGGCGCCGGCAATTTCCTGAGCCTGGTGTTCGGAGGCGTCGGCCAGGTGCATGGCCGTGGCCTGGGTTTCCTGGGCGGCCGACGCTACCCGCACGGCAGTACCACGAATCGCCTGCACCAGTCCGCGCATCTGGTCAATCGCGTAGTTGATGGAGTCCGCGATGGCACCGGTGAAGTCTTCGGTGACCGTGGCCTCGGTGGTCAGGTCACCATCGGCCAGGTCGGCCAGTTCGTCCAGCAGTCGCAGGATCGCGTTCTGGTTCTGTTCGTTCTGTTCCTGGGTGGCCGCCAGCCGGGCCTGGGCATCGCGGTACAGGGCGAGGCCGATGAACACAACAATCGCGACCATGGCGGCCAGGATGGCAAAGGCCAGGGTCGGGCTGATCAGTCGCGAGCCGGACTGATTACGGAAACTCTCCGCCAGTACAGAGAGTTCGGAAAGCAGGATTTCGGAATTCTGGAAGATGTCGCTGGCGGCGTTGCGCACCTTGAAGAGGTCGGGAGAGGCTTCAAGGATGGCGTCTACATTCTGGAAAACGAACTGGAACAACTCATCAACGGCCTCGAGGCCGTAAATGGCATCTTCATCGTTTACCCGGGAGATGCCCATGGCTTCGTTGCCATTGAGCTGGCCTTCAAGGACCCGGCCAAACAGGCTGGCGTCCCGGCCGAAACGGTCGGCGGCGATAACCGCATCCTCGTCACCGGACAGTACGTTGTTCACCGAGCGGACAATCCGCTCCGCCAGCAGGGACTGGCGCTGCGCCAGTGCGATCTGTTCGGCGGGCGCGTTGTTGTCCAGCAGGATCTGTACGATGTCGTCGTACTCGACCTGAAGCTGTGGGATGGTTTCGTTGAGGGTCCGGGCTACTTCGTGCAGGCCAAGTACCGCATGCTGGGTCGAGAGGATGCTGTCGGCGTTTTCCCGGACGGTACTCCAGTGCTCCTGTACACCGCTTTGCCGGGCCAGCTCACTCGGTGGCAGGCCGGTTGCCGGATTGCCCTCGGTCACGTTGGTCCAGAGCTGCTGGAAATCATCACGGGAGCGGCGCAACTGGTTGAATGCTTCGGCGGTACCACCGGCCGCCTCAGTCGCATTCTTCGCGATCTGCTGCGAGAGCACTCTCACCTCGGCGGTGTTGGCGATGTATTCCTGGTCGTTCTGGCTGTCTTTATTGATAATGAACAGCACCACAACGAGCAGGACGGTGAGTGCGATCAGTGCGGCGATCAGGCCGGCAACCAGCTTGTTGCCTCCCTGTCCCATACCGAGTCTTCCGGCTCTGTTCTTCATTTTCTGGCTCCCGGCCTCTTCAAGAAATTGGCAAGTTTGTTTTATCGGGTTTCAGGCGGTCAGGGTGATGTTCCTGCCATTGTCACCACCCTTACCACTGTGCGACGTCCAGGAAGCGTTCGTCTTCGAGCAGGTCGACGGCCGAAAACACTTTCCAGACTTCTTCGTTGCGCTCGTAACCGCCTGAGACAAACGGCCGAACGTTTTCAGGTACGCCTTCGGGCGCATCCTTGAAACTGTCTGTTGCGAAGTACTGCATGCCCAGTACGCTGTCGACCACGAGCCCGCTGAAAATGTCCCCCTGTTCAACCACCAGTACCCGGCGCTCACGCTGGCTTCGGGACGAGCGGGGGATATCAAAAAAGCCGGCGAGATCGACAAGAGGCAGGAGTCGGCCACGAACATTGGCAGCTCCGAGCAGAAACGGGCGAACCCCGGGAATGTGGGTGAACCGGGGGACGTGCAGGATTTCAGTGACTTCGCCCATTGGGGCGACGTAGCGTTCACCCGCAAGAACGAAACCAATGCCGTTCCACAGTTCAACGGCTTCCTGCTGCTCCGGCAGACCGGCGGCCAGGGACCGGCTGCGTTGGGCGATATCCGTCAGAACGGCAAAAGGGGCGGCCTGGGCGGACATGCATACTCCACGGTTGGGGATCAGGCAATCAGACTGTTGATTGTTTTGATCAGATCGTCTTCGTTAACCGGTTTGACCAGATAACCCTTGGCGCCCTGGCGCGTGCCCCATACACGATCAGTTTCCTGATCCTTGGTGGTCACGATAACCACGGGGATGGATGCGGTCTCCGGCGCGCGGGTCAGTTGACGGGTTGCCTGGAAGCCGTTCAGACCCGGCATAACCACGTCCATCAGAACCAGATCCGGGGTTTCGGCACGGGCCTTGGCAACGCCGTCCGCGCCATTATCGGCCGTCAGGACTTCGTGCTTGTGCTTTTCCAGAATGGTGGAAATTTTCTTAACCTCGGTAGGGGAATCGTCAACAATCAGAATGCGGGCCATGGTTTCCTCGATGGTTCTTGGGGTCAGCAGGTTTACTGTTCCGCCTGCGGAACGTACTGGCGGATGGTATTAAGAAGCTCATCCTTGCTGAACGGTTTGGTCAGGTACTGGTCCGAGCCGACGATCCGGCCTTTGGCTTTGTCGAACAGCCCGTCCTTGCTGGAGAGCATGATAACCGGCGTCTTTTTGAAGGAGGAATTGTTCTTGATGAGTGCGCAGGTCTGATAGCCGTCCAGGCGGGGCATCATGATATCGACAAAAATGATGTCCGGCTGGGAATCGGCAATCTTGGCGAGAGCGTCAAAGCCGTCCGTTGCGGTGATGACCTCGCAGCCGACCTTTTTCAGAAGGGTTTCCGCGGTGCGACGTATGGTTTTGCTGTCGTCGATCACCATGATCTTCAAGTTCTCGAAGTTGTCATCCATTGTCCAACTGCCTTGCGCTCAGCGACTGTCATTATTTTAGAACGGAGTTTTTAACACAAACCCCGGGGTTCTTCTATAAACCCCGCTCATTTATAGATTATCAATGGCCGGATAAAAAGTATTAGTTTGTGTCCAAATGTACTTCTGCCCGCAACGTCACGTAACTGACTGAGGATTTCTCCGGATGCATTCGCAGCTCGGGTACAATACCATCTGGTTTCACAGCATAGCACTGTTTGCCCGGTGCACTCTGCAGACCGGTTCGTGTTTTTAACCTTCAGGAGCGCAAGAGAGCCTATGACCGTCCGCCTCGGGATCGTGATGGATCCGATTGAAGATATCCACTTCCGGAAAGACAGTTCACTGGCCATGTTGCTGGCCGCCCAGAAACGGGGCTGGCAGATCGAGTACATGGAGTTGCCGGACCTGTATCTGGATGGCGGCAGGGCCATGGCCCGCACCCGGGATCTGACCGTGCACATGGATCCCGAGAACTGGTACAGCTTCGGCCCGGGCCAGGACCGGGCTCTGGGCGATCTGGATGTGATCCTGATGCGCAAGGACCCTCCGGTGGACCGGGAGTTCCTGATGGCCACCTATATTCTGGAGTCGGCCGAGCAACAGGGCGCGCTGGTGGTCAATCCTGCTTCGACACTGCGCGATTGCAATGAAAAGCTGTTTGCCACCCAGTTCGAGGATCTGACACCACCGCTGTTGGTCAGCCGGTCGGCGGCCCGTTTCCGGAAGTTCTATGCCGAGCACGGCGATGTCATCATGAAGCCGGTGGATGGCATGGGTGGTCACTCCATCTTCCGTATCCGGGAAAATGACTTTAATCTCGGGGTGATCATTGAAACCCTGACCAACTATGGCAGCCATCAGGCCATGGCCCAGAAATACATCCCGGAAATCAGTGAGGGCGACAAGCGCATTCTGCTGATTGACGGTGAGCCGGTGCCCTATGCCCTTGCGCGAATTCCATCCCAGGGAGAGAATCGCGGCAACCTGGCCGCTGGCGGGCGGGGCGAGGGCCGTGAGCTGACCCCCCGGGACCGTGAGATCTGTGATCGTGTGGCGCCGGTGATCCGGGAGAAAGGCCTGATTTTTGTAGGGCTGGACGTGATCGGTGATTATCTTACCGAGATCAACGTTACCAGCCCGACCTGCATCCGGGAGCTTGATACGGCCTTCGGGATCGATATCGGGGGCATGCTGATGGACGCCATTGCAAAGCGTCTGGGACAGGCGTAACCCGGCAACACGGGCGGGGCAGGTTTAACGACGGGACCAAGATCAGCAATGGCAGCTCAGGTAAGCGACTTTGACCGGTTTTCCTTCACCCTTTTTATGGCATTGGCGGTGCACGCCATTGTTGTACTGGGGGTCAGCTTTGCGCCTGAACCGCCCCGGTCGTCCGCTCAGGCCATGGAGATTACCCTCGCCCGGTCTGATGACGGGAAAGCACCGGAGAAAGCGGACTTTCTGGCCCAGGTCAGCCAGCAGGGCAGTGGTACTGAAGAAGAGGTCCGGGAAATGACCACGCCCCAGCCGGCCGATGCCAGCCAGCCGGAAGTGGCGCGGGTCCGGCCGGAGCCACCGGCACAGACCGAGCCGCAGCCGCGCCGGGAAAAAACGGTGGTGCAGACCGAAAGCCGGTCCAGTCAGAAAGTGCGGCAGCCGGAGGAGCGGGCGACACCGGAAGAAGAGCCACTGCCGGTGCGCAAGAAAAAGAGCCTGATGGAGCGCAGTCTTGAGATCGCCAGCCTGGAGGCCCGCTTCGACGCCCAGCAAAGGGCCTACGCCCGGAAGCCGAGGGTGATGCGCGTAACCGCAGCCTCCACACTCAAATCCACCAACGCCTGGTACGTACAGAATTGGGTGACCAAGGTGACCCGGGTTGGCAATATCAACTACCCCACCGAGGCGCGTCGTGCCGGAATCTATGGCACACTAAGGATGCTGGTGTCCCTGAAGAAAGACGGCACCCTCAAAGAAGTGGCGATTCTGCAGTCCTCCGGCAGCACCGTCCTGGACGATGCCGCCATCCGGATTGTCAGAATGTCCGCACCTTTTGCCCCCTTCCCCGAGGAAATGCGGCAAGAGGTGGACGAACTTGAAATCATACGTACCTGGTCGTTCCAGCGTCGGGGGCTGACATCCGGATGACAGCGTCAAAACATTCTCCCCACAGCCTGCGGCACCACTTTCTGGTGGCTTCGCCTTACCTGGCCGACCCGCGTTTCCATGGCGGCGTCATCTATCTCTGTGAGCATTCCGATGATGGTGCCCTGGGATTGATGATCAATCACCCGTTGGATATCCATCTGGGTGAGATTCTGGAGCAGTTGGACCTGCCTGGAGGTGAGCTGGACTTACCGGTATTCAGTGGTGGCCCGGTGCAGCCGGAGCGGGGCTTTGTCCTGCATCCTCCCGGGACCAACTGGCAGGGCACTGCAAAGGTGACCGAAGACGTTTTGCTGACCACGTCCCGTGATGTCCTGGCAGGCATTGGCCGCGGGGAAGGGCCGGAGGAATACCTGGTGGCGCTCGGGTACTCGGGCTGGGGCGAGGGCCAGCTGGAGGACGAGCTGGGCAGCAACGCCTGGCTCACGTGTCCAGCTACCACGGATATCCTGTTCCGGACTCCCTGGGCAGATCGTTACAGGGCCGTGCTTGAAGTCATTGGCATTGATCTTAACCAGCTCAGTGAATCGGTTGGCCATGCCTGAGACCGGTAACCGGCGCGTGATGGCGTTTGATTTCGGGACCCGCCGGATCGGGGTTGCCAGCGGTCAGGAAATGCTGGGAACCGGCCAGCCCGTGGCGCTGATAGCCGCCCGGGACGGCATTCCGGACTGGCAAAGGATTGAAATGCTGCTGCAGGAGTGGCGTCCGGATCTGGTGGTGGTTGGTCTGCCGCTGAATATGGACGACACCGAGAACGACATGTGTGCCCGGGCTCGCAAGTTCGGCAAGCGCCTCCACGGCCGTTACCATGTGCCGGTTGAAATGGTGGACGAGC
Organism: Halomonas sp.; assembly: GCA_002707215.1. Classification (GTDB taxonomy): domain Bacteria; phylum Pseudomonadota; class Gammaproteobacteria; order Pseudomonadales; family Oleiphilaceae; genus Marinobacter. Next base: position 35,398 of record PAKW01000003.1, on the reverse strand, counting down.
GCCTGACCAGTTTTGAGGCCAAGGGCGATGTAATGGCAGCCGGTGGCAGTCGCGACTTTGGCCGCCATGGGGTGGATGACCGGGCGGCGGTTCTGATTCTGGAAACCTGGTTTGGCCTGCAGGGCGACCTTGCCGGTGAATGATTGTGTGGATAGCCACCGGCTTTTAATAACAGTGAGGCATGAATGACCGCATTGCTTGATATCGACCAGTTACTGGATCAAATGGAAACCGGATTGCGCCAGGTTCTTGAGCAACGGGGCGCTGAATCCCCGGTGCTCATTGGTATTCGTACCGGTGGGGTCTGGCTGGCCGATGTGCTTCGCAAGCGTCTTGGTATCGAGGAGCCGTTCGGGGAACTGGATATCTCCTTTTATCGTGATGATTTCAGCCGCATCGGGCTTAACCCCAGGGTTAAGCCTTCCAGTCTGCCCTTTGATACCGAAGGACGGGACATCATCCTGATTGACGATGTCATCATGAGTGGTCGCACCATTCGCGCGGCAATGAATGAAATTTTCGATTATGGCCGTCCAGCCAGTATCATACTGGCCACCCTGATCGACCTAGGAGCCCGGGAACTGCCGATCCAACCGGACGTGACTGGCAGGACAATGGCACTGGATTCCCATCAGCGCGTCAAGCTCCGTGGCCCCGACCCGCTTCGCATCGAGTTCCAGGAAGCCGGACAGTAAACCTCCGAATACAGATAACAGGCGACCCATGACCGCAAACGACGCTTCCCCGCACCCCTTGCAACTGACCCGGGATGGTCAGTTGCGGCACTTTCTCACGCTCGATGGCCTTGACTGCGCCTTGCTGACCGACATTCTCGATACCGCCGATTCGTTTATTGAAGTCGGCGAACGCACCATCAAGAAAGTGCCCCTGCTGCGCGGCCGGACTGTGGTGAACCTGTTCTTCGAATCCAGCACCCGGACCCGCAGCACCTTTGAGCTGGCCGCCAAGCGTCTGTCTGCCGATGTGCTTAACCTTGATATCAGCACCTCGGCTACCTCCAAGGGCGAATCCCTGTCCGACACGCTTCTGAACCTGGAGGCCATGGCCAGCGACATGTTCGTGGTGCGGCATTCCCAGAGTGGCGCACCGCACTTTATTGCCGAAAGCGTCACCCCGGGCGTGGCCATTATTAACGCCGGTGATGGCCGCCACGCGCATCCGACCCAGGCCATGCTCGACATGCTCACCATTCGCCAGCACAAGGGGCGTTTTGATGGCCTGAAGGTGGCCATTGTGGGTGACGTGCTTCATTCCCGGGTGGCCCGCTCCCAGATTCGTGCCCTGAATGTGCTTGGGGCGGAAGAGGTTCGGGTGATTGCCCCGGGGACCTTGCTGCCCAGGGAGGTGGAAAGTCTGGGGTGTACCGTTGAGTACGATATGACCCGAGGCATGAAGGATCTGGATGTGGTGATCATGTTGCGTCTCCAGAAAGAACGGATGGAAGGCGCCCTGCTGCCGAGCGAGCGTGAGTTTTATCGGCTCTATGGCCTGAACCAGGAAAAGCTGGCGCTGGCTCATCCGGAGTGTATTGTGATGCACCCGGGCCCGATCAACCGGGGCGTCGAAATTGAATCCGCGGTGGCGGATGGCCCGCAATCCGTGATTCTCAATCAGGTGACCAACGGTATCGCCATCCGGATGGCGGTCATGTCCATGGCCATGGGTGGCCAGGTGGCCGAGCGGCAGCAGAAACTGAGTGGTAGGGGGCAGACATGAGCAGTGTTGAAACATCCACCGGCAACAGCCTGAAAATCACTGGCGGACGTCTGCACGATGGCGAAGGAAATGAGTCTGAAAACATCGCCTTGCTGATTCGGGATGGCCGGATCGCCGCCATGGGTGAGGCGGCCACCAGGGCGCGGGCGGACGAAACCATCAGCGCTGAAGGCTGTGTGATTGCCCCGGGTTTTGTTGATCTTTGCTGCAACCTCCGTGAACCGGGCAATGGCCAGAAAGGCAATATTGCCTCGGAAACCCGGGCAGCGGCCCACGGTGGCTTTACCACCGTCTGTGCTTCTCCGGAAACTTCCCCGGTGAACGATTCCAGTGCGGTTACCCACTTGATTCGTGACGGTGCCGCCAGCCGCTCGCCTATCCGGGTACTGCCTGTAGGTGCGATTACCCGGGGCCTTGAAGGCGATCTGCTCAGCGACATGGCCGGGCTGGCCGCTGCCGGTTGCGTGGCGGTGGGTAATGGCTCCCGGGGTGTACGCAATGCCCGGATATTGCGCCGGTGCATGGCCTACGCCCAGACCTTCGGTCTGACGGTGATGTTCAGCCCCGAGAACCAGGCTCTGGCGGCGGACGGCTATGCCCACGACGGCCTGGTAACCTCCCGTCTGGGCTTGCTTGGTATTCCGGAAGTGGCGGAAACAGCGGCGGTGATGGAAATGCTGTTGCTGGCAGAGGAAACCGGTGTGCGGTTGCACCTGAGCCAGTTGTCCTGTGCCCGCAGTGTCGAGATGCTCGCGGATGCCCGCCGCCGGGGCATTGCCGTAACGGCGGACGTGGCCATGCACCAACTGGTGTTCACCGAAGACGCCCTGGCAGGATTCGACAGCCGGTTCCACGTGCGGCCTCCGTTGCGGGGTGAGAGTGACCGACAGGCTCTGACCGCCGGTGTCCGTGAGGGCGTGATCGACGCCATCGTAAGCCAGCATCAGCCCCATGACACGGCTGCCAAACAGGCGCCCATGGCGGCCACCGAGCACGGGCTGTCCAGCATCGAGAGTGTTTTGTCGCTGGGGCTGGAACTGGTGGAAATGAACGAGCTGGCTTTGACGGACCTGATCCGGGCGCTGACTACCGGCCCGGCCTCGGTGCTTGGACGAACGGCCCGTCTTGCGGAGGGTGAGCCTGCCGATCTGTGTCTGTTTGATCGGCAAGCCTTCTGGGTGCCGGGGGCTCAGACCCTCGTCTCGGCCGGTCGCCATGCACCGGTGACCGACCGGAAATTGCCGGGCGTGGTCCGGCTCACTCTCGCCGAGGGCCGAAAAGCCTGGCAACAGCCGGCGGCCTGATCCGCGCTCGCCGGCTTAAAGTGCGGCAGAGGTTACGGTACCTCTGTCGACACCATCACAGAATCTCCCCTTCTTGCTGAAAAGCCTTGATGGCAGGCACCTGTGCCAACGTATTCTTGTGGCTGTCGGCCCATGGCCGACCAAGGAACGTTCGGCCTGGCCGCCGGTGCCCGACAATAAAAATCAGGAGTCATCCCGTGACATCAGCAAATCTTGCCCACAGGGTAGCCATGGCGGCTGCCCTCTATGCCTTTCTGGTATTTCCGTCCCTGGGTCATGCCCAGGCTCAGAGTGAAATCCTTGAACGCAGTTTCTGCGTGTTCGACCCGGTCGGCGCCAATGGCCCGCTGTTCGCCATCATCAAAACCTTCCAGCCGGCGGCCCTGCAAAGTGGCATCAAGCTGGATCTCCGGGCCTACACCGATGAGAAGGTTGCCGCCGAGGACTTCAAGGCGGGGCAGTGTGATGCCGTCCTGCTGACCGGCACCCGCGCCCGTGAGTTCAACAAGTTTACCGGAAGCCTGGAGGCCATGGGCGCCGTGCCCGGTGAAGAGGAAATGCGGCTGCTGTATAACACCCTGAGCCAGCCCAAGGCCCGGCCGTTCCTGATCGACGGCCCCTACGAGGTGGCCGGTGTGTTTCCGGGCGGCGCTATTTACCTGCACACCCGTGACCGCAGTATCGATTCGGTCGAGAAGCTGCAGGGCAAGCGGATCGCTACCCTGGATTATGATCAGGCCGCCGTTCGGATGGTTCGCCATGTCGGCGCGTCGGTGGTGGGTTCCAATTCCGCCAACTTTGCCGGCAAGTTCAATAATGGCAGCGTCGATCTGGCCTATGCACCGGCGGTCGCCTACACCCCCCTGGAGCTTTACAAGGGCGTTCAGCCAAACGGTGCGGTGGTCAGGTACGCCTTGGGCTACATGAACTTCCAGGTAATCATCCACCGTGACCGGTTCCCGGATTCGGCTGGCCAGATGGTGCGCGATCAGGTCATCAAGCGCATTGATGAGGCTTACGAAATCATCGCCCAGGCAGAAGCGGAGATCCCTGAGGATATCTGGATGACGCTGCCACAGCAAGACACCGCAGAGTACGACAAGATGCTGCGCAAGGTGCGCCTGTCGTTGCTGGAGGATGGTGTTTACGACGAGCGCGCCATCAAGCTGATGAAAGCGATCCGCTGCCGGGTTGATGCCACCCGTTCCGAGTGCGCGTCCGTCGCCGGAACCTGAGATTTGGTCGGCAGGTAGACAGGCCCGCGTTGGCGGGCCCCTGACTGCTTATCGAATCTCGTCTTTCAGTGCTTTTCCGGCCTTGAATCCGACCGTTTTGCTGGCGGGGATGCGAATGGTCTCGCCGGTTTGCGGGTTTCGCCCTTCCCGCGCCTCGCGGCTACGGATATTGAACGTGCCAAAGCCGGTCAGGGTGGTGTCTTCGCCCCGGGAAGCGGCGGCTGAGACCTGGTCGGTAAACGCTGTGATCACTTCACCGGCCTTGTCTCGGGTCAGGCCCGTGCGGTCGGCAATGGCCGCGGCGAGTTCAGGTTTGCGCATCGGATACTCCTTTTTTGCAGTTCTGCTTTTCAGTCTGGTACTGGCCGGAATCACACCGACTCGGGTTGCTCCAATCTTCTATAGTGGCTCGCGGCCTGTTGTGCAAATGATCGGGCGGTGGAGGAGTGTGTAATTTGGCGTCATTTGCGGCATCGGTCGCATAAAAACAGGATCTCGTACGCCATAATGCGTGCCTTGTTACAGTCTGTAACAAACCTGCGCGCTAGCGGGTGTCTGGCCGTTTGGTTGGCATAAGAGTGCATCAGAACAAAAACGCAAAAGGTGAAGAAAGTATGAGCCATTTCCGGAATACATCCCGCAAGGCGCTTTTTACGGCACGCCGTTTCCGTAACCTGGTGGCAGCCGGCACAGCCAGTGCGATCCTGAGCGGCTGCGGCGCGGTCAATCACATGATGTACAAGACCACCGGGGATGTCATGCAAGGCTTCTCCCGTGATCACACCGTACCCTTTCTCATGGAGAGCGATGATCTGGCCATGGGTTGCGCCATGAGCGAGGCGACAGCGCCGTTGCTGATGTCTTTCGGCCGGGTGACCCGTGAGCCGGATCAGCTGGCGGTTATGCTCTATCTCTCTGCTGGCGGCTGTGCCGATGAACAGGCGCGGGAGTATGAGCTGGAGGCCCTTGCCGCCATGCACGCCATGAACGGGAATGCCGCGGAAGATGCGATGATCCGTCAGAAGCGGGCCCATACCGTCGCTGCGCGGCGCTATTACAAGGCATGGCAGCACCACAACGCCCAATACGGGAACCCCGCTGATGGTGAATGCCCTGACTTTGACGACGACATGGACGAGTTTATCTACATGGCCGGCCTGCTATCCGGTCTTCAGGCCCTCAACGCCCAGATTCAGTCCACCTCGTCCATTGGTGTTCCGGCCAACATCGGTTCAATTGCCGCCCGGGCCACAAGCTGCCTGGAAAATGACAAGTGGTGGGGCGCACCCATGGCTTTGCGGGCAACCGTATGGGCCATGATCCCCGGCGCCCAGCCCGAAGGCGAAGATGCCTTCGAGCGACTGGAAATTGCGGATGCCCAGGGGGAAGAAGCCGGTGTTCGACTGGCCCATGTATTTCATGCCATCGCAGCCCTGAACAGGGGTGATGAGGCCATGGTCCGCGAGGTGATCCGGGACCATGCCGAGTCTCTGGAGAGGACGCCAGCCAGCGAGGACTGGCGGTTTGTGGATGCCATGGCAACCAATATGATCGTGGCAGTCTCTGACCGCCTCTGGGTTGAGAACACAGGCCACCGTACACCGCTTGGCCAGCTTGGTACTTTCTGGGATGACAACAAGCAGGAAGACATTGAAACCATGGATCTGGACGATCTGCTGTAACCATTCCATACCCAGGGTAATCAGTTATGTCGAAGGGCGGTTTTCACCGTAGCGGGCTGGAGTGGTTTTCGTCGCTGCCTGCCTTTGTGCTGTTGCTGGCGGTGGTCATCTTCTCCACCAGCAGTGATATCCATAACCAGATGTTGCGTGGGGGCGAACAGCTCTGGAATGGCTATTACAAGCTGCGCTTCGATCCGGTCCAGCCCACCTGTGACCCGGACCGGGACATTGAGGCTGCGGTGGCTGCCGAACTGGCCGCGGATGCCCCTGTCGATGACCCCATGGCCGCCTTGCTGGGCGCCGGGGAAAAGGATCCGGCAGATATCCGCCTGGCCATCGAGCGGTCTGTCGCCGACTGCCGGCAGGCCCATCGAAGCTTTCAGGACCTCCAGGACAAGCTGACGCCGGGAGTCAAAGCCTACCGGGCAGTGGAACTGTTCATTGCCGATCTGATCGCCTTTGGTCTGGAATCCCAGCGTTTTATTCTGGTGCTTCTGGTCATGTTGTGTGCGGTGACCGCCACGTTGACCCGCCATCACATCGCTATGCGTGCGATGGAGACCCGGCTGGACTACACGGTATCCCATACGCTGCAAACCATTGCTAACGCCATGTTGCTGGGTTCCAGTGTCATCTTCCGGCAATCCAGCCTGGGCTCGGATACCGCGGTTTCATCGCAAGAGCTGTTGCTGCACAATTTCTGGATTGTTGGTTTCGCCTGCCTGACGCTGGCCAGTCTGTACCGGCTGTTCCGGGTGCCGGATGACCTGTGGGAGGGTGGCAGCCTGAACAAGGCCCTTCTGGCCGTCCCGCTCTATACCGTTATGTGCCTGATATCCGGTACCTATTTCGCCTTGATTGGACACGCATCGGGGATCGGCATTTATCTCGGCAAGATGATGGAGCTGTCCGATATGTTCCTGAATGTCGGTCTGTATGTCTGGGTGGGTATGATGCTCAAGCAGACCCGCCTTGCCACCCTGGTGTTCAATGTCTTCCGACCCTGGCGCATGCCGCCGGAGATGCTGGCCGTGGTAGCCGTTCTGGTTGCGGCGGTGCCGACCGCCTACACCGGTGCCTCCGGCATCTTCGTGATTGCAGCTGGCGCGGTGATCTACAGTGAGTTGCGAGCCGCCGGCGCCCGCCGCCATCTGGCACTGGCCGCGACCGCCATGTCCGGTTCCCTGGGGGTGGTCTTGCGACCCTCTCTGCTGGTGGTTGTGATTGCCTATCTGAACCGGGAAGTGACCACCGACGAGCTGTTCGGCTGGGGCATTTGGGTGTTTGTACTGACCGCCACCCTGTTTGCGTTGGTGGCCCTGAGTGTGAACCGCCAGAGCCAGTTCAACCTGGCATCTTCCGCCGAAGCCTTCCCGGCCATGACTCAGGCGCTCAAGGCGCTGATTCCCTATGTCCTGGTGATCGCCGTCGTGGCGCTGTTCTACTGGCTGGCTCTGGACGTGAGCATGGACGAGTTCTCCGCACCCCGGCTGTTGCCGGTGATCATGCTGGCAATCCTGCTGTATGAGCATATCAGCCTGAAAAACCGCAGGGGCAGGGCATCTGGGGAGATTAATCATCAGGGCCTGGAGCGAAGCCTGCGTGGCGCCACCAACGACACAACGGCCGAGATCGGCGCACTGCTCCTGTTGCTGGGGCTGTCAGTCAGCATTGGCGGGGTGATCGAGCGCTCCCATATCATGGCGACCTTCCCGCAGTCCTTTGATAGTGCCTGGTCGGCGATGCTGCTGATGGTGGTCATCCTGGTGATCCTGGGCATGATCATGGACGCCTTCGGTGCCGTGATCCTGGTGACCGCCACGGTTGCGACCATTGCCTACGCCAGCGGTATTCATCCGATTCATTTCTGGATGGTCACTCTGGTGGCGTTTGAACTGGGTTACCTGAGCCCACCGGTGGCCCTGAATCACCTGCTGACCCGGCAGGTGGTCGGCGAAGCCGAGGTGCTGGCCGCACAGATGGAGCCCGGGACTTTCTACCAGCGCCACGAGCGCATTATCATGCCGCTGATTGTCATGGGCATCTCGTTGTTGCTTGTGGCCTTCGTACCTTTGATGTTCTACGCGGGGTAACTGCAAAAAGGCACCGACAAAAAAGCGCCGTGCTTTGGCAGGGCGCTTTTGGGATCGGAGTTAATTCGGGGTCAGATGAACTTTTCATCTGACCCCTTTTTCAGTATTTGGCCTCAGCTCAGCTTGGGGCCAGCTTCGATGACCGCATCCGCCACATCAAACTTCCTGAAGTTCTCCACGAACTGGCCGATCAGCTCCTGGGCTTTGCCGTCGTAGTAGTCCGGGCTTACCCAGGTATTGCGCGGGTTCAGCAGCCTGGTATCCACGCCGGGTACGCGTTTTGGAACGTCCAGATTCAGGGTGGGCAGGTGCTCGGTTGCCACATCGTCAAGATCGCCGTTCTGGATCGCGGCGATGATGGCGCGGGTCGTCGGGATGCTGAAACGCTCGCCTTCCCCGTAGGGACCACCGGTCCAGCCGGTATTGACCAGGAAGACCTTGCTGCCAAACTCGTCCATGCGCTTCATCAGCAGTTCTGCGTAAACGCCGGCCGGGCGCGGGAAGAATGGTGCGCCGAAGCAGGTGGAGAAGGTGGACTTCAGCTTGGAGGAAGATCCCATCTCGGTGGAGCCGACCAGCGCGGTATAGCCACTCAGGAAGTGGTAGGCAGCACCTTCGCGGCTAAGAATGGATACGGGCGGCAAAACACCGGTCATGTCACAGGTCAGGAATACAATGTGAGACGGCTCGCCGGCGCGGTTTTCGATAACGCGTTTTTCGACGTGCTCCAGCGGGTAGGCGCAACGGGAGTTTTCGGTCAGAGAAACGTCGGTATAATCCGGCTCCCGGGTCTCCGGGTCGACAATCACGTTTTCGACGATGGCGCCGAAACGGATGGCGTTCCAGATGATCGGTTCGTTCTTCTGGGAGAGGTCGATGCACTTGGCGTAGCAGCCGCCCTCAAGATTGAATACCGTGCCCGGGCCCCAGCCATGCTCGTCATCACCGATCAGGAAACGGTGCGGGTCTGCAGACAGGGTGGTCTTGCCAGTACCGGACAGGCCGAAGAACAGGCAGGTTTCGCCATCTTCGCCCACGTTGGCGGAGCAGTGCATCGGCAGCACGTCTTTTTCCGGCAGCAGGAAGTTCTGCACGGAGAACATGGCTTTCTTCATTTCGCCAGCGTAGTGCATGCCTGCCAGCAGAACCTTGCGCCTGGCAAAGTTGATCATGACGCAGCCGTCACTGTTGGTGCCGTCCCGCTCGGGCACACACTCGAAGTTGGCGGCGTTCAGAATCTGCCATTCCTGCTTGTCGGCCGGATTGTAACTGTCCGGGCGGATAAACAGGTTGCGGCCGAACAGGTTCTGCCAGGCGGTTTCGGTGGTCATTTTCACCGGCAGGTAGTGCTCGGGGTCGGAGCCGACGTGAACGTGGGATACAAAACGGTCTTTTTCGGCAATGTAGGCTTCAACACGGTCCCAGAGGGCGTCGAATTTTTCGGCGTCAAACGGACGGTTGATCGGACCCCAGTGGATGTCGTCAGAGGTGCTTGGCTCTTCGACAATGTAGCGGTCCATGGGGGACCGGCCCGTGCGATCACCGGTTCTTACCACCAGTGAACCGTTGGATGCCAGCTGGCCTTCGTCACGTGCCAGTGCCACCTCGACCAGTCGTGCTGTACTCAGATCATTATAAGTGTTGCTCACTTCGACCTCGCCCTCGGGATGTCTTAGTGATTGCTCAGGTCGCCCCAAAAATTGATGGAAATCTGAACAATCGGGTCAATTCAGGCGCGCTATTATGCCAGAGACGCCGGTAAAAAACGACTCTGCCCGGGAAGCCTTGCTATCAGTGGCTTCCCGGCGAATCAGAAGAGCTGTTAGTGTAGCGTATGGCCTGTGAAAAGGTGATCAATATCGTTTCTGTCGAAGCGATAGTGAGCATGACAGAACTGGCAGTCCATCTCGATGGAGCCCTGTTCCTCCAGGATGCTGTAGCACTCGCCACTGCCAATGGCCTCCAGGGCACCGAGGGTGCGCTCCCGGGAGCAACTGCACCGGAAGGCGACCGGTTCGGCATCGAACAGGCGCACGGTTTCCTCGTGGAACAGGCGGTGCAGGAGCGTTTCACTGTCGAGCTCCAGTAGCTCGGAGGCCTCTACTGTCCGGGCGAGATGGTTGACCCTGTCCCAGAGGTCGTCGTCCTCTTCACTGGCGCCCGGCAGGTCAGTAGCGCCCGGCAGGCGCTGAAGCATCAGGCCGGCAGCGGCATGTTCATCGGCAAACAGGAGCAGGCTGGTGGGAATCTGTTCCGAGCGGTCGAAATAGTCTTCCAGGCAGCCACCGAGAGTGTCCTGTTCCCGTGGCACCACACCCTGATAACGGCTGCCCTTGTTCGGAGTAATGGTGATGGCCATACGGCCATCGCCTAACAGGTTGTGGAAGCTGTCCTCGCTGACGGCGTGCTCGTCAAAGCGGGCCAGCCCCCGGATGTAGCGGTCATGGCTGCATTCCGCCATCAGTGTGCGCAGCGGCCCTTCTCCTTGGGCCTGGATCGAAAGGGTGCCCTCGAACTTCAGGGTGCTGCTCATCAGAATGCTGGCAGCCAGGGCTTCGCCCATCAGGCCTCTTACCGTGTCTGGGTAGGGCGCCTGGCTGCCGATTTCGCGAAAGCTTTCTCCCAGTTGTACCCAGGCTCCCCGCACCTGGCTGTGCTCGAAGATAAAACGCTGGAACTGGTCGCGGGATGCCATTGTGTGTCTCCTGGAAACGGACTGCCGGTCTTGGCAGTGATGATCCCGACTTACGTGCGGGGGTGCATGAATGGGTTCAGATGCGGTTTTGCTCGCGGAAGCGCTGAATATCCCGGCGGTCCTTTTTGGAGGGACGCCTGGCCGGAGGAAGCTGCGCCGCCTGCATGGTTTTTCGCTGCCAGGCCATTTCCTCGCGTTTTTTAACGCTGTCTTCGGTTTCGTGGTAAAGCTTCTGGGCTTCCGGTGCGCCGCGACGCCGGTCGCTTATATCATCAACGACGACGACCTTTTCCTGCCAGCCCAGGCGCAGGGTCAGTTTGGCACCGGTCTCCACCAGCCTTCCGGGTTTGCAGCGCTGGCTGTTGTAGTGAACCTTGCCGCCCTCAATCGCTTCCTTGGCCAGGGAGCGGGTCTTGTAGAAGCGCGCCGCCCAGAGCCATTTGTCGAGTCTTACGTGTTGGTCGTCAGGGGTTGATGCCGTCATATCTCCTCACCTGATGGGCTTACGATCCGATTATAACCCTGTCATCGGCCGGATGGCAGTGGTGAGCGCTTTCTCAGGGCCGGGAGGACTTCGTCAAAGTGGTGAATGCCGGGTATCTCCCGGTGCCGGGTCCGGGCCTGTTGCTGGCTGTCTGGTGCCAGCACCGCAAGACATTGTGCAATGCCCGCACTTCGGGCGCTCTCCAGTACCGGAAAGCTATCGTCCACCATCAGGGTGGTTTCGGCCCGGTAAGGCGCCAGACCCTGAAGATCCTGCCAGAATTCAGGGTTTTCCTTGGGTTTGCCAAGCCGGTGGCTGGAAACAATGTCATCGACCCGCGCTTCAAGACCGGTCCGCCGGAGCTTCAGGGCCAGAGGATCCGGGTGACAGTTGGTGACGATGACCGAGCGCAGGCCGGATGCCCGAAGGGCGTCAAGAAAATCGGTTACGTGGGGCCGGTAACCGATCCGGTCCCCGACTTCCGCTTTCAGGCTGGTGATGTCGAGGGAAAGCCGTTCACTCCAGTAGTCGGTGCAATACCAGTTCAGGGAGCCGCGTTCGGCCATGATCATCGGGATCAGCCAGTCCCTGGTATCCTGGGGATGAAGGTCATGTTGCTCGGCATAGCGTGCCGGCAGATGCTCAAGCCAGAAGTGGTTATCAAAATGCAGATCCAGCAGTGTTCCGTCCATATCAAGGAACACCGTTTCCAGGGAAGACCAATCAACCATACACAAAAACAGCCTGAAAATTTTCCTTCAGGCTGCCGGAGATTTTGCGCAGGGGCAAGCCGTGATAGTACGGAGGCTGCCCCGCCGGGTCTGGAATCAGTTGTTGGCCGGTTCAATCGTTTCCGGCTTGCGGCCGGTGCGGGTGCAGCCGAGACAGCGTACAAAAGTGGCGCGCGCCGGGCCCATTACCAGCACTTCACCGGCTTCATCCGCGTTACCGCCCAACAGGGAGAACGGCAGTGACACGAGGTATACGGCGCTGCCAACGATGGTGGTTGCCAGCAGGGCCGGTCGAATAAAAACGGCGTCGCTGGCCATTGCCAACGCTGACGGGGATTCATCCACAGCCTGAGCGTATCCGAGGGATGAAAATGCCAACAGGCAGGCCGCCACAGTGGCCACCAGGGTGCGGGAAATCTTGCGGGTCATCGTACTGTCTCCTGAGCTTTTTTGGCCCTTTTATAGGTGCTGTCTCCAAAGAAAATGGCACCGGAATCGCATCGAGAGGATACAGTTCCATTGTAAACCGTGGGCGTTAATCCTCTGTTAACTATGAATCATATTTGCGTATTTTCAAACGATTTTCCGTTGCGGAATGTGCATTTTCGTTAGTGTTCAGCGTTGGCAGCGGGGGCAGTAAACCGTGGCACGGCTGTTCATGCGAATTTCTTTCAGCGGGGTTTCGCATTCCTTGCAGTTTTCTCCGCCACGGCCATACACCAGAAGGGACTGGGCGAAGTAGCCGGGTTTGCCGTCGCTGTTGACGAAATCTCTCAGGGTGGTGCCGCCCATCAGGATGGCTGCGCTGAGGGTCTCCCGAATGGCCTCAGCCAGCCGGTGATAGCGGTCCAGGCTGATGCGACCCGCCTTGCGCCGGGGGTGTATGCCCGATTTGAACAGGGCTTCATTGGCGTAGATGTTGCCAACACCCACCACCACGTGATTGTCCATGATAAAAGACTTTGCCGGGGCGTTCTTGCCTCGGGAACGCTGGAAAAGCATCGCACCGTTGAATTCCGGCGCCAGAGGTTCAGGCCCAAGGTGGCTGATCAGCGGGTGATCTGTGACGGAGTCAGCCCAGAGCCAGCAGCCAAAGCGCCGGGGATCGTTGAACCGCAGGACGACACCGGATTGCAGTGCCAGGTCAATATGGTCATGGGCCATGGGTGGTGTGTCATCGGTAATGATCCGGAGGCTGCCGGACATGCCCAGGTGAACAATCACCGTTCCCTGGTCCACATTGAGGAACAAATATTTCGCACGCCGGCCTATACTTCTTATCACCTGTCCCCTGAGCCTTTCGCCCAGATCCGCCGGTACAGGCCATCGCAGGCCACCGTTTCGCACCGTAACACCTGCAATGGCCTGGCCTTCGCAATAGGGCGCAATACCGCGGCGGGTGGTTTCGACTTCAGGCAGTTCGGGCAAAGGGGAGCCTCCGCAGGAAAAGGAATAAGTGTAATCAGTAACAATTTCGCAGCCAAATGCGGTTGTTGTGGCTTACAGCTGTACGCTAAAGTGTCCGGGTTGGCCCTACGCCAAAGTTTAGGATTTTGAGGATTTGCTATGTGGTTTAATGGTCTTTTTGACCTGTCGGTGGTGCAGCTCATTCTGGTTACGCTCGGGATGACCCACATCACGATTGTCAGCGTAACGCTCTACCTGCATCGCCATTCGGCGCATAATTCGCTGGATCTGCATCCGGCCCTGAAGCACTTTTTCCGATTCTGGTTGTGGCTGACCACCGCCCAGAATACCAAGGAGTGGACCGCTATTCACCGCAAGCACCACGCCAAATGCGAAACCGAGGAAGACCCTCACAGCCCGGTGGTGTTGGGTATCCGCAAGGTTCTGTTCCAGGGCGCCGAGCTTTATGCCGAATCGGCAACGGCAGAGACCCTTGAGAGATACGGCCAGCGCACCCCGGAAGACTGGGTGGAGCGCAATGTCTACAGCCGGTACCGGGTGCTGGGCATCACCCTGATGGCGGTCACCAATCTGGCGCTGTTCGGTGTTCATGGCATCTGGATCTGGGCGGTGCAAATGATGTGGATCCCGGTATGGGCCGCTGGCGTGGTGAACGGTATCGGCCACTGGATGGGTTACCGCAACTATGAATGTGCCGATAACGCCCGCAACATCAGTCCGCTGGGCCTTTTGATTGGCGGCGAAGAGCTGCATAACAACCACCACACCTACCCGAATTCCTCCAAGCTGTCCCGTCGCTGGTTCGAGGTGGATATCGGCTGGGGGTACATCCGGCTGTTCCAGTTGTTCGGACTGGCGAAGCCGAAAGGGTTCCGCCCGATTGCCCATCGTGTGCCCGGCAAGATGAATGTTGACGTGGAAACCGTTCAGGCTATTGCCAATAACCGGTTTGATATCATGCGCCAGTACCGCAAGCGGGTGATGGAGCCCGTGCTGCGCCAGCAGAAGGTGCTTATGGACGATGAAGTTCGTCCCAGGTATCGGAAGCTCAAACGGCTGCTGTCGCGTGAAGTCACACAGATTCAGCCGACAGAAAAGGAGACCCTGGAGTCCGCATTGGAGCGAAATCCGGTGCTGCGCCAGATCTATGAGAAAAGTCATGAGTTGCAGTCTCTCTGGCGTCAGCGTGGTCTCAGGCCCCAGGACAAACTCAACGCTCTGATGGAGTGGTGTCGGGAAGCGGAAGCCAGTGGCATTCGCTACCTGGAAGAGTTTGCCGGACACCTCAGGGCCTATTCTCTGCGGCCCTCGGGCTGAGTGCCGCAAAGCCGAACGCGGGGTCAGATGAAAATGGGGTCAGATGAAAATTTCATCTGACCCCATTTTCATCTGACCCCATCTTTTACCCGAAACAGGGAATAGGTCACCTGGCCAGCGCTTTTCTGGCGATGCAACTGCCAGGTGCCTGGTGCGGCAGGGGTTGGGATCTCGCTTTCGTGTTCCACGTAAATCCAGCTCCCGGGCCTGATCCATTCCTGTTGGGCAAGGAGCGGGAACAGCCTTTCCAGCCAGCCCTGGCGGAAAGGTGGATCCATGAACACAATGTCAAACGGTGGGCGGTTTCTCTGTTTCAGGTAGCTTTCAACCTCGGTACAGACCACTTCACCGCCGCTGGATTTAAGCAGTCTGAGATTGTCTCTCAAGGCTGTGGCCAATGCCGGGGTGTGGTCCACGAGGGTAGCCGTGGCAGCGCCCCGGGAAAGTGCCTCCAGCCCCAGTGCGCCAGATCCGGCAAACAGATCCAGGCAGTCACTGCCGACAATTTGAAAGGCAAGCCAGCTGAAGAGGGTCTCCCGGGTGCGGGCGGGCGTGGGCCGAACGCCACCGGCATCCGGAAAGCGCAGTTTCCGGCTGCGCCAGTCGCCACCTATGATCCGCAGTTCACCGGTGCCACCGTCTTTGCGTGCCGACGCCGGGCCGCGATTGGGCGGGTTTCTTTTTGAAGGGCTCTGGCTTGCGGTTTTTCTGCGCGCCATGTTCGCGGCTCCACGGGTGCGTGTTTGCATTGGGGTACAAGCGCGCATCTTACCGGAAACCGGGACCGGCGCGATAATCGGGGCGGCCCTCACTTCAACGGGACAGTCTGCTAGAATGTCGGCTTTGATTGTCCCGCCCATTCAGACTGATGGATTGACTTTATGACGGCAGAGTGGATTTCAATCGGCCTTCTGGCCCTTCTTGTGCTCGTATTTGTCCTTGATATCGCTGGTAACCGTAGCCGGGCACCGCGCCCGAAACCGGTGCCACAGCGCAAGCCGGAGGTTGCCAAAGGGCCGGCACCGGAGCCGGACAAGGGCGAGAGCGAACCGCCTGCCGCTGTTGAGCCGGAACCGGAACCCGAGCCTCAGGCCCGCGTTTTCGAGCGTATCCGGAAGGGGTTGGGCAAGACCCGGGCGAGCCTGGCCGGCGGGCTGTCGGACCTGTTCTCGCTGAGCAAAAAAATTGACGAAGACCTGCTGGAGGAAATCGAAACCACGCTGCTGATGGCAGACGTTGGTGTTACCGCTACCTCTGAAATCATTGACTCGCTCACCGACAAGCTTGAGCGCAATCAGCTCAAGGATGGGGAAGCCCTGCGCAAGGCATTGAGGGATGAACTGCATGGTTTGCTGAAAGACGTGACCAAGCCGCTGCAGATTGACTCCGCCAGGAACCCCTACGTCATTCTCATGGTGGGTGTAAACGGCGTGGGTAAGACCACCACCATCGGCAAGCTCACCAAGAAATTTCAGAACGAAGGCAAATCGGTGATGCTGGCCGCTGGCGATACCTTCCGTGCCGCGGCGGTCGAGCAGTTGCAGGTCTGGGGTGAGCGCAACAACGTACCGGTGGTGGCGCAACATACCGGCGCTGACAGTGCATCGGTCATCTTTGATGCGATCCAGTCTGCCAAGTCTCGGGGCGTGGACGTGGTGATTGCGGATACCGCAGGGCGATTGCAGAACAAGGACAACCTCATGAACGAGCTTGAGAAAGTTGTCCGGGTGATGAAAAAGCTGGACGAATCCGCGCCCCATGAGGTGATGCTGGTGCTGGATGCAGGCACCGGCCAGAATGCCCTGAGCCAGGCCCAGGTGTTCCAGCGGGCGGTCGGCGTGAGCGGCATTACCTTAACGAAACTGGACGGCACCGCCAAGGGCGGTATCGTGTTTGCCATTGCCCGCCAGTTGCAGTTGCCCATCCGCTTTATCGGTGTTGGTGAGCAGGTGGATGATCTGCGCAGTTTCGATGCCGAGACCTTTGTGGGTGCCCTGTTTGACGAATAGCCTGGAGTTAAGCCCAGCGGTAGCCGCCCATGATTGAGTTTTGTCAGGTCACCAAGCGATACGACAGCGATCACACCGCCCTGCGCCAGGTCAATTTTGGCTTGGAGCGCGGTGAGCTGGCGTTTCTTACCGGCCACTCCGGTGCCGGTAAAAGTACCCTGCTGAAACTCATCATGGTGATGGAGCGCCCCAGTGCCGGCGAGGTTATCGTTGGCGGGCAGCTACTTAACCGCTTGCCGCGCCGCCAGATACCCTACGTTCGCCGCCACATCGGAGTGGTATTTCAGAACCACCAGCTGCTTTTCGACCGTACAGTCTTTGATAATGTGGCCATGCCTCTGGAAGTCATGGGGGCATCCCCCAGGGATACCGGGCGCCGGGTTCGGGCCGCCCTGGACAAGGTGGGGTTGCTGGACAAGGAAAAGATGAACCCGATGCAGCTTTCCGGTGGTGAGCAACAGCGGGTGGGTATTGCCCGGGCTGTGGTGAACAAACCCCCGGTCCTGCTGGCGGATGAGCCGACCGGTAACCTTGATCCGGCGTTGTCTGCCGATATCATGAACCTCTTTGGTCAGTTCAGCCAGGTGGGTGTTACCGTACTGATCGCGACCCACGACATTGCCCTGATCAACAAAATGGAGCGGCGGACCCTGACGCTTGACCACGGTCGCCTGACAGCGGGTGGCGCACCAGTGGCGGGGGGGTGTGAGTGACCGCTGACCCCCGACTACGACGAAAGCCGGAGCAGGCCCGTGGCGCAAACAGGGCACGCCCGGCATGGCGCGAGCAGGTGGGAAGCTACCTGACCCACCACCGCAAGGTGGCCCGGGACAGCGCCCGGCGTCTGGGGCGCACCCCGGTTGCCAGTCTGATGACCTGGACAGTGATGGGGGTAGCGCTGGCGCTGCCGGTCGCGCTGCTATTATTGCTGACCAGTCTTCAGGGTGTGAGTGCTGGCTGGGAGAGCAGTGCGCGGGTGACCGCCTATATCGACCTGGAGGTGCCCCTGGAACAGGCCCGCGAGCTCCGTGATGAGATGGCCGCAGATGGACGGATCGCCCGTGTCGACCTGGTGGATCGCGACCAGGCGCTGAAGGAGTTCCGGGCATCGTCCGGGCTTGAAGATGCCCTGGATTACCTGCAAGAAAATCCCTTGCCGCACACCCTGTTGGTGACGCCCGAGGAGGGTGCCCGTTCTGCGGAAGGTGTAGAAGCTCTGGTCCGGTTTATGGAGGGGATGGAGGGCGTCGATCGGGTTCAGGTGGACCTGGGCTGGTTGCAGCGCCTGAACGCCATGACCGATCTGTTGGCCCGGGCCGTCTGGGCGCTGGCTGTCGTGCTGGCGACTGCGGTGGTGCTGGTGATCGGCAATACTGTGCGACTGTCGATCGAGAGCCGGCGGGATGAAATTCTCGTTGCCAAACTGGTGGGCGGCACCGACAGCTTCGTTCGCAGGCCCTTTCTCTATACCGGCGCCTGGTTCGGTCTGGGTGGTGGGGTAGTGGCACTGATATTGTTGCAGCTCTCCTTATGGTGGCTCAGCGGGCCCATAGAGCGGCTGGCAGGCCTGTACCGCAGTGATTTCTCGCTCAACGGTCTGAACTTTGATGGTGCGCTGGCGTTGATTATTGTAGCGATGCTGCTAGGCTGGCTTGGCGCCTGGGTCGCGGTGAAGCGTCATCTGGATGACATGGAGCCGGGCGATATTGCCGGAGGCTAATGATCCGGATAACGGGAAAACCGTATTGTGGAAACAGCATCCGCTGAGGTACTGTTGACAACCACAAAGTCACGGTGAATTTTCCAGATAGCTGATTCATAAGGTTTTACTGGGAAGTTTGGGAACTTTTGAGGTTCTTGGCGGCCTTACGCGTAATTGGTATATTTAAGGACCGTCGGGTTCGGAGGTTAAAGCATGGGTACGAGTTTACAGCTGGTTGACAGACTGGTTCCGGGCGCAAATCTCGAGTCGTACATTCAGGCTGCGAGTCGCATTCCGGTGCTCACCGCGGAGGAAGAACGGAAACTGGCCGAGCGGCTCCATTATGAAGGCGACGTGGACGCAGCCCGTTACCTGGTCATGTCACACCTGCGTTTCGTGATCCACATTGCCCGGAGCTATTCCGGTTACGGCCTGTCACAGGCAGACCTGATCCAGGAAGGCAACGTTGGCCTGATGAAGGCAGTCAAGCGCTTTAACCCTGAGTACGGGGTTCGACTGGTGTCCTTTGCCGTGCACTGGATCAAGGCCGAGATTCACGAGTTCATCCTGCGTAACTGGCGTATTGTGAAAGTGGCCACCACCAAGGCCCAGCGCAAGCTGTTCTTCAATCTGCGCAGCCAGAAGAAAAAGCTGGCCTGGCTCAGTCACGATGAGCTGAACGCAGTGGCGGAAGATCTGGGTGTCGCGCCCAGGGTCGTCCGGGAAATGGAAGGCCGGCTGGCCTCCCATGACACGGCGTTCGATGGTCCGATGGACGATGACGAGGATAATGCCTATCAGGCGCCGGCGTATTATCTGGAAGACACCCGTAGCAATCCGGCCACCCAACTGGAGAATTCCGACTGGTCAGAGGACTCCAATGGCCGCCTGATGGAGGCTCTGGAGCAGCTGGACGAGCGTAGCCAGGACATCCTGAGGGAGCGCTGGCTGTCTGAAAGCAAATCGACATTGCATGAGTTGGCGGATAAGTATGGCGTGTCTGCGGAGCGGATTCGGCAGCTTGAGAAGAATGCAATGAAGAAGATCCGCGTGCAGATGTCTGAGGCGGCTTGATTTATCGGCCAGGCTTTCTGGGCTGCGCAATTAAGAACGCCACCACCGGTTCCGGTTGGTGGCGTTTTTGTTTGTATAATCGGAAACTTTACCTGGGGGCAGAAGCGATTGGGTGGGCCTTTCCAAAACACGCTGTGAATACGTCCCTGTACGCTCGGCTCCGCCCTCCGCGCGGTTTTGGAAAGGCCCACCCAATCCCTTCTCGAACTTCTGGTGTTAAGGCCTGAAAAATGACTACAAATCGTCCTCATATTGCCTTTCTGGGTATCGGCCTGATGGGCGCGCCGATGACCCGAAATCTTCTGAACGCGGGTTTCCCGATGACTTTGTGGAACCGGACTGCCAGCAAGTGTGCGCTGTTTGCCTCGGAGGCATTGATTGCCGGGTCTCCGGCAGAGGCGGTTGCCGCTGCCGATGTGGTGATCACCATGCTGGAGAACAGCGATGTGGTGGAGCAGGTTTTGGTGGCGCAGGGGGTGCTTGGGGCCCTGAAGCCGGGTGCGCTGGTGATTGATATGAGCTCTGTTCAACCCTCCGTGGCCCGGCACCATGGCGAGCTGGTTGCAGAGCGGGGTGCTGGCTATGTGGATGCGCCGGTTTCCGGGGGCACGGTGGGCGCGGCTGAGGCCCGTCTAAGCATCATGGCCGGGGGTTCGGAGGCGGATGTGGACCGGGCGCGGCCGGTGTTTGAGGTGCTGGGCAAGTGCACGAGGATTGGCCCTGTGGGATCTGGCCAGTTGGCGAAGCTGGCCAACCAGGCGATTGTGGGGATTACTATCGGCGCCGTGTCCGAGGCATTATTGCTGGCGGCCAGGGGCGGAGCGGATCCGGCGGCGGTTCGGGAAGCCTTGTTGGGTGGCTTTGCCGGCAGCCGGATTCTGGAATTGCACGGCCAGAGGATGATTGACCGCGATTTCGCGCCCGGTGCTCCGGCCCGTATTCAGCTTAAGGATATGCGCATGATTCTGGATGAGGCTCGCGCAGAAGGTTTAACTCTGCCGCTGGCTCAGCAGACCCATAATGAATATCTGTCGCTGGTCGCCAATGGCCACAGTGAGGTCGACCACAGCGGCCTGCTGCTGGAGTTGGAGCAACTGAACGGCGCACTCCTTGGCTCCCTTGGCCGCGGCCCCAAGGAGTAACCACACCTACTCTGTTTTGCTGCCAGCCTGTCCATGCTGTTCAATCGGGTGCCGGGAAGATTAACATTTTTGAATGTTTTTTGCGGCCATCGACAGCGTGGGTTATGAAGGTTAGGTAAGTGCCGAGTATCGGCCCCCAGGCGCCACGGGCGGCAGTCTGGGCTGGATGGCGGGTAAGGGTTGACCGTCGCCATAGGCGACACCCTCTTACAAGATGGTAACTGGCCGGCTTGCCAAGTTCTTCGTACCCTTGTGGTCAATGAAATCGTGGTCAATGTAATCCGCTATCGGGAGGAGAGCCGGTGAAAGCGCTGGTAATCGAAGACGATCAGGACGTAGCAAATTATCTTGTCAAAGGGCTGAAGGAATCCGACTTCGTGGTGGACCATGCGGCCGACGGCAAGGAAGGCATGATGATGGCGGCCAGTGAGGACTACGACATCATGATTGTGGACCGCATGCTGCCGGGGATGGATGGGCTGTCTATTATCAAGACTGTCCGGGCTACCGGAAACCAGGTGCCGGTTCTGATTCTGAGCGCCCTGGGTGATGTGGATGACCGTGTTGAGGGCCTGCGGGGCGGTGGTGATGACTACCTGACCAAGCCGTTTTCCTTCACCGAGTTGTTGGCCCGCATCGAATCCCTGATCCGACGCAATCGGCAGACGGCGGAAACCGAAACCGTATTGCGGGTGGCGGATCTGGAAATGGATCTGCTGGCCCGGACCGTCAAGCGAGCGGGCCAGAACATTGATGTTCAGCCCCGCGAATTCCGGTTGCTGGAATATCTGATGCGCAACGCCGGCCAGGTGGTCACCCGGACCATGCTGCTGGAGAAAGTCTGGGACTACCATTTCGATCCCCAGACCAATGTCATAGACGTGCATATCAGCCGGCTGCGAGCCAAGATCGACAAGGAATTCGATACCCCCTTACTGCAAACCATCCGGGGTGCAGGGTACATGTTACGTGAAACTGCTTAGCCAGCTCAGGACCTCGTCTTTTCAGTTGGCCCTGTTGTACATGGTGGTGTTTGCCACCTCGGTGTTTCTGCTGCTGGCCTTTATTTACTGGCGTACAGCGGGCTTCATGACCGCCCAGACCGACGAAACCATTGAAGCGGAAATCGCCGGTCTGGCGGAGCAGTACCGTGGCCGTGGTGTCAACGGCCTGATCACTATCATTCGCGAGCGCGTTGCCCGCGATCCCAATGCCAAATCCATTTATCTGCTGACCACCGACGACTTCCTCAAGCTCGCCGGTAACATCGAGACCTGGCCCGAAGGAAGCCGGTCCGAAAGCGGCTGGATCAATTTTACCCTGGATAAGTCCGTTGGCTGGACAGGCCCTGAGCGCCTGGCCCGTGCCCGTATTTTTGAAGTTCAGGGTGGCCTGCGTTTGCTGGTGGGCAGGGATGTGGATGAGCTCACCAACCTGAAACGGGTGATTGAAACCGCCATCAACTGGGGGATGGGAATCACCCTGGGGCTCGCCCTGCTGGGTGGCTTTTTGATGAGCCGGAGCACGACCCGGCGGATTGAGGTCATCAACAATACCTCCCGCCGAATCATGAATGGCCATCTGTCCCTGAGAATTCCTACCCGCGGAACGGACGACGATTTTGACCAGCTGGCAGAAAACCTTAACCAGATGCTGGACCGCATTGTTTATCTGATGGAAGGCATCCGGCACGTTTCCGACAGCATTGCCCATGACCTTCGCACCCCCCTGACCCGCCTGCGGAACCAACTTGAAAATACCCTGATGTCGGTCGATAACGATGAAGCGAGGGAACAGGCTGGCCGCGCCGTGGCCGAGGCCGATCAGTTGCTGGCAACCTTCAACGCCTTGCTGCGGATTGCCCGGCTTGAAACCCGGGGCAACGCGGCTGACATGAAGCCGGTATCGCTGGATGAGCTGGTTACCGACGCCTGTGAACTCTATGAGGCGCTGTCGGAGGATAAAGACCAGTCCTTTGAGCAGTCCCTGGAAAGCGGCGTGATGATCGAAGGTGACCGGGACCTGCTGTTCCAGATGGTCAGCAACCTGATCGATAACGCGATCAAATACACGCCGGAACACGGAGTTATTGGTGTTGCCGTGCGAAAGGAAGGTGCCGAGGCGATCTTCGAGGTTCGGGACAGTGGTATCGGTATTCCCGATGCCGAGAAAGATCAGGTGTTCCAGCGTTTCTATCGCGTTGGCAAGAGCCGCTCATTGCCAGGTAACGGCCTGGGGTTGAGCCTGGTGAGTGCGGTTGCGGAAATTCATCAGGGCCGGATTGTTCTGAGCGATACCTACCCGGGGGACGCGTTGCCCGGACTGACTGTGACCGTCCGGATGCCTGCCTTTACCGAGGCCCGCAGACGGACCCGGGCAGCGCAGGCAGAACAGCCATCGGACTCAGCGGGAGCGGAAGCCCCAGCCGCAACAGAATCCACTGGCGCAGAAACTCACTGACTGGCACGGAACCGGTTAATCCTCGACAGTACCGGGCTTACCAGGGCATCTGTGCGGCATTCAATCTGGTGGGTAATCTTTTCAACCTGTGAGCGGCGGCGATTCACCCGCACCTGAATACTGTCCCACTCCCCCTCCAGATGCTTTTGCTCGGCCATCACAAAGGCTGCAATGTTATGGCGGTTCACCTTGCCGGTGATGCCGAGCTGGTCCAGCCTGTAACCCACGGCGTCTACGCCATTAAGTGCCATATTCAACAATTTTTGAGTATTCATGTCGGTATCTCCGTCACTGGAACCTGTAAAAAGTTACTTTGCCAAAGCTATGCCTTACCCCTAGAGTGTGCAACCTAATTCCCGGGGGAGAGGGCCGGCCATTTCCCTGACCAAAAGGTAATTCCTCGGCCACGCCGGTGTAATGCTCGCTGTGCATAATGGATACTGTAGCTTTGGAAGCCTGCACGCATTGTTGCTTGCTTCTCTCTCCAGCACAGCGCTAGCCTTACCCCGTTTTTACGGGGTTTTTTTGTACCCTGGTTTTTTTATTCATACAGGCACAGGACGTTGTGAACCGATGACCGAGGCCCCCGGAAATGGTGCTCCGCGCCCAAGATACATCACCCCGGACGGTGAGCGGGCGCTGCGTGACGAATTGCAGTACCTGTGGAAGGTGAAGCGGCCGGAAGTGACCCAGGCAGTGAGAGAAGCCGCTGCCCTTGGTGATCGTTCCGAGAATGCTGAGTACATTTACGGCAAGAAGCAGTTACGGGAAATCGACCGCCGGGTTCGCTTTTTGGGCAAGCGGCTGGAAGAGCTGACCGTTGTGGACCGGTTGCCGGATGATCGCAACAAGGTATTTTTCGGCGCCTGGGTGACGGTGGAAGATGAGAATGGTGACGAGCAAACCTATCGACTGGTAGGGGCGGATGAATTTGATCTGGATAAAGGCTATCTGAGCATCAACTCGCCTCTGGCCCGGGCCCTGATCGGCAAGCGCCTCGACGATGAGGTGAATGTTTGCACTCCGGAGGGCTGGAAATCCCTGTTTGTGGTTGGCATCCGCTATCCGGAGCCCTCGGGCGACAAGTGAAAAGCGTCACAGAATCGTCGACTGACCGGGAAATCGGTGTGCATTGACGATAGACTGACCAAAAATTGTCACGCGATGTGTGCAGGCAAGGATCTGTCAGCCGGGAATGTCATCATGGGTATGCGCTCAGAATGCGAAAAAACGGAAAGGAACGCCAGTCATTCGCTGGCTTTGGCCGGATTGGCGGCAGCGCTGATGTCTCCGGCTTTCGCCCTGGCGGAAGAAGCGACATCCGCAGAGAGCGAGGTTCGCGCCTTCCAGTTTGAAGAGCGGTCGACCATTCACACCATTCCGCTTCGCTCCATTGAGGAAGAAGTCTTGGCGAATACCGTGATTGAGGGCGGCCTTGCGGCTCCGGCAGTCGATGTGCCGGTACCGCCTCGCACTGAAGAAGATTTCTATCTGTACCCTCTGGCGCTTCAGCCTGGCGACAGCCGTACCGACCTGGGCCGCTCCGAGATTCCGGCGGAGTTCCGGTTCAGTAATCCCAAGTCCATTCCCGGGCAGACCCATGGCAACAACTACCTGATCCGCCCGGCCGAGAACCGCACCTACGACGCCCTGAACATCAACATGACCGGGCGCTGAAGCTGGTTTCAGGCAGCGGCACAGCCGGAACTGTCCATCGACGCCTTGCCAAGCACGTCCTCGTAAAAGAATGCCAGAGCCTGACTGGCCTGGTTGAATCGCGCCCGGGATACCCGCAGGCGATCACTCAGATAATCCAGAAACAGCTGGCGGTCCTCGTTGGCCAGGGCTTCCGGGTCCTTCGGATCGTGGAACAGCACGAACCGGGTGATCCAGTGAAGGTATGTCTGTTCGGAACGCTGATTGAGCTGATGTTTGCGGATGGCGTCCTTGACCCGGCCCACAAGGCCCGGCTGGCTTTGTTCCAGCGCCTCGGTGATGTCCATGGGAAACTCTTCCTGATGAATTGGTATTGTTATAGTGCGTGCATCTTATGACAGTCTTTTGACCGTCGCAAAACTTTTGGGAGGGGATTGATCCCGATCAGGCTCCTGACCGGGACCCGGGGTGCGGTGCGGCTTACTTCAGTGATTCGAGCCTGTCGATGTACTTCTGCATGGCATCGTCGCCGGACATGCCCTTGAGTTTTTCCCAGGCATCAAACTTGGCCCGCCCGACAAAATCCATCATGCCCGGGCGCTTGCCAGACACATCACCTGCGGTGGCCTGTTTGTAGAGCGCGTAGAACTCCAGTTTCATCTCATTGGACGGTTTGAAGTCGCCCTCAGCGGTCTGGATGTGGTTGACGGCTTCGTCAAAGCGGGTTTTCAGGTCACTCATGTTGATCTCCTTATAGTTACACTTTGTTCCTGTCAGTTGGGCGAGTATAGCCCCAGCCAGATGCTCCGTCATTGGCTCTGTACCCCTGCACGGGCGGCGAAACAGAGGTATTCTGGCAAAAGCTTGCCCGGGCGCACATTCCGGAAGAATACTGCCCAGTTTTTGCTTGAGAAAGGCAAATGATCTGTGTAGAGTCTTGTTCGTTGCGCGCCGGGAGGGTGCGTACAAGGGATTGAACAATTGCAAAAGACTTGCACAGGGAGCAATCACATGTCTTCTAGAGACGGTTCCGTCGCGCCGAAAGAGCGCATTAATATCAAGTACGTCCCCGCCACCGGCGATCAGCAGGCTGAAGCCGAGCTACCGCTGAAAATGTTCGTGGTTGGCGATTTCAAGGGACACGCCGAAGAAACCCCCATCGAAGATCGCAAGGCCATTTCCATTGACAAGGACAACTTTCGTTCGGTCATGAAAGAAGCCGGCCTGACCCTTTCCACTACCGTTGCCAACAAGCTGGATGAGGGCGCCGGCGAGCTGCCGGTGAACCTGGAATTCCAGACCCTTGATGATTTCTCCCCAGACAGCGTTGCCCGTCAGGTGCCTGAGCTGAACAGGCTGATTGAACTGCGGGAGGCCCTGGTGGCCCTCAAGGGCCCGCTGGGTAACGTGCCGTTGTTCCGGTCCAAACTACAGGAACTGCTGGACAACGATGGCGCCCGGGACAAACTGTTGGCTGAACTGGAACTGGCCACGGACAGCGGCGAGTAAGCGGACGCCCGTTGAAAACTCCGACTCAATTCAAAACGTACTGAAGGGATGTGGTATGTCTGATACTGCCGTGCAGCAATCTGCTGCCTCCGAATCCGCCGCAGATGCTATTCAATCAGGGGCTGAAGGCTCTCTGTTGGACCAGATCATGGCCAACAGCCGCATGGCACCGGCGGATGAGGGTTACGATGTCGCCCGCAAGGGGGTGGCAACGTTTATTGCCAACCTGCTGAAAAGCGATGGAAAAGGCCAGCCAGTCAACAAGGCGCTGGTGGACCAGATGGTGGTTGAGCTGGACCGAAAAATCAGCGCCCAGATGGATGAAGTCCTGCATGCGCCTAAGTTGCAGGAACTGGAATCCTCCTGGCGTGGCCTGAAGCTGCTGGTGGATCGCACGGACTTTCGTGAAAACATCAAGGTGGACATTCTCCACGCCACCAAGACCGAATTGCTGGAAGACTTTGAGTTCGCCCCCGACGTTACCCAGACCGGTTTCTACAAGCACATTTACTCCACAGAGTATGGTCAGTTCGGCGGTGAGCCGGTCGGCGCGGTGGTGGGAAACTACGGGTTCACCCCGTCCACACCGGATATAAAGCTACTGCAGTATGTCTCGTCCGTCGGCGCCATGGCCCATGCGCCATTCCTGTCCTCCGTTGCGCCTTCGTTCTTCGGCGTCGACAGCTACCAGGAACTGCCGGCTATCAAGGAACTGAAAGCGGTTTTCGAAGGTCCGAAATACGCCAAGTGGCGTTCCCTGCGAGAGTCCGAAGACGCCCGCTACCTGGGCCTGACCTCACCCCGCTTCCTGCTGCGGGTGCCTTACGACCCCACCGAAAATCCGGTGCGCAGTTTCAACTACAAGGAAGACGTGTCCGCCGACCACGAGCATTACCTGTGGGGCAACACTGCCTACCTGCTGGCCACCCGCCTGACCGAAAGCTTCGCCANGTANCGCTGGTGCCCGAACATCATCGGCCCGCAAAGCGGTGGTGCGGTGGAAGACCTGCNGGTTCATCTGTTCGAATCCNNTGGCCAGCTCGAAGCCAAGATTCCGACCGAAGTGCTGATCACCGACCGCCGCGAATACGAAATGGCCGACGAAGGCTTCATCGCCCTGACCATGCGCAAGGGCAGTGACAACGCCGCGTTCTTCTCCGCCAACTCGGTGCAGAAACCCAGGCAGTTCCCGAACACCAAGGAAGGCAAGGAGGCGGAAACCAACTACAAGCTGGGGACCCAACTGCCTTACATGATGATCGTCAACCGCCTGGCCCACTACATCAAAGTGCTGCAGCGGGAACAGATTGGCTCCTGGAAGGAACGCCAGGACCTGGAGCGGGAACTGAACACCTGGATCCGCCAATACGTGGCCGACCAGGAAAACCCGCCGGCGGATGTCCGCAGCCGTCGCCCGTTGCGTGCCGCTCAGGTCACGGTATCCGACGTGGAAGGCGATCCAGGCTGGTACCAGGTCTCCCTGGCCGTGCGTCCGCATTTCAAGTACATGGGCGCCAACTTCGAACTGTCACTGGTTGGCCGGCTGGACAAGGATTAATCGGTGTTCAATCACCCGGCCAGCGACGGATCGCAGGCCAACAGCGGCAGCCTGTTCGAGAGACTGGAGCAGGCCGCCGCACCGGCCGGCCAGAGCATGGGAGAAGTCACCCATGTGGTTGAATCCATCAAGCGCCACCTGGTCCGCCTGCTGAACGCCCACCCAGGCAACAGCGCGAGCGTACCGGACCTGGGGTTGCTGGATTTCAACGACGCCACACTCGGCACCCACGATCTGAGCGTCCAGATCCGCGGCGCGATCCGACAGTGCATCGAGAAGTTTGAACCGAGGGTGAAGCGGGTAGACGTCGTCAATCTTCCCCAGGGGCCTGATCCGCTGCAACTGAGGTTTCAGGTGACGGTGTATCTGAACACTGCAGGAAGCGATGACAGAACCACGATTGACCTGGTACTGGACGACAAGCGCTACTATCGAGTGATGTGAGTAGTAACAGGCAAGGATGAGAGCATGGCCAGGGGTACTTCCCAAAAGTGTGCGGAGCCATGGATGGCGGAGCCAAAGCGTCCCATGGACGGGCTTGAAGCGTCTTCTGGGAAGTACCCCTGGCCATGCTCGGAGTTAAAGGGGGCGGAGGTACTCTTCTTCTGGGAAAAAGCAACTCACTGCGCTCAGACATCTTTTTCCCGCCAGAAAAACACCTCCACCCCCTCTGGCCTGGTAATGGTGTAATACCGATGAAGTTGAACCGATTCTACAGGGACGAGCTAAGTTTTCTCAGGCTTCAGGGCCGGGAATTCGCGGATGCCTATCCACAGCTGACAAGGTTTCTTTCGGAGCAGAGCACCGATCCGGATGTTGAACGGCTGTTGGAAGGCTTCGCCTTTCTGACCGGCAAGCTCCGTGAAAAAGTTGAGGACGAATTCCCGGAAATCACCCACTCGCTGCTGAACATGCTGTGGCCGAACTACCTGCGCCCGATGCCCAGCTGCACCATCATGCGCTTTGACCCGCAACTGCATGCCATCAGCGAACACCAGCGGGTGGACCGCCATACCGAGATCAAGAGCCGGCCCCTGGGCGACGCCACCCGCCAGACCCAGTGCCGGTTCCGGACCTGCCGGGCCGTGGACGTGTTTCCCGTGAGCGTGGCCGCGGCT
Source organism: Halomonas sp. (assembly GCA_002707215.1). GTDB lineage: Bacteria > Pseudomonadota > Gammaproteobacteria > Pseudomonadales > Oleiphilaceae > Marinobacter. Next base: position 6,464 of record PAKW01000003.1, on the reverse strand, counting down.
CATGCTGAGCATTCACAGGAAGTGTCCTCGGTGACCGTGGACCTGGCGCTGCATACCGATCAACCACTCTCATCCCTGGGCATGGACAGCCTGCGTTTTTACCTGGGCGGCGAGAGCCACATTGCGGAAACCCTGTTTCTCTGGCTGAACCACTATCTGGAGCGGATCGAACTGGTGGTGGGTGAATCGATCTACCGCCTGCCTGCCTCGCTGCTGCAGCCGGTCGGCTTCGGCAATGACGAAGGGTTGCTGCCGTACCCCAAGAATGCCTACCCCGGGTACCGCATTTTGCAGGAATATCTCAGCTTCCCCGAGGCCTTCTGCTTTGTGGATATTCAGGGTCTCGGAGGTCGGCTGCCGGCCGTGCAGGCGGACGAAATCAGCCTGCGTTTCCATTTCAGCCGGAGACTGCCACCCGATGCCAGGGTGCAGGAAGACCATTTTCAGTTGTACTGCACGCCGGCCGTGAACCTCTTTACCCACGAGGCCGAACCGGTGGACCTTAACGGCCGGCAGACCGAATACCGGATTTCACCGTCCAGCCGCTCGCCAGACCATTTTGAGGTATTCAGCATCGAGCAGGTGGAAGGCTGGCTCGAGGGTCGGTCCGGGCGCGGCGAGCCGCGCATCTACACCGCCTTCGAGAGTTTCCAGCATGAGGTGGAGCGGGATCGGGGCCGTACGGCGTTGTATTACCGGGTTCGGGCGAGGAACAGTGTTCGCGGCGACGGCTTTGATCATTACATGTCGTTCGTCCGGGGTGACGAGTCCGAGTGTCTGAGCCGGCAGGAAGCGATTTCCCTGACGCTGACCTGCACCAACCGCCAGTTGCCGAGCCAGCTGGCAGTGGGCGAAATCTGCATGGCGACCGAGAGTACGCCGGCGTTTGCCACATTCGGTAATATTACCCGGCCCACTGCGACCCTGCGGCCAACCCTCGACGGCAGCCTGTTGTGGACGCTGATATCCAATCTGTCCCTCAACTATCTGTCCATGCTGGATGTGGATGCCCTGCGCACGGTGTTGCGGGTCTACGACTTCCGGGCATTGGTGGACCGCCAGGCGGAGCGGGTCTCCCGGAAGCGTCTGGCCGGTATCGCGGGCATCGAGACAAGCCCGGTGGACCGGATGGTGAAAGGGCTGCCCGTGCGGGGCATCCGCTCGGTGCTGAAGCTGGACCAGCAGGCCTTTGCTTCTGAGGGTGATCTTTACCTGTTCGGCAGGGTTCTTAGCCAGTTCTTTGCCCTGTATGCCAGCATTAATGCATTCCACCAACTGGAAGTGGTGAACACCGACAATCAGGAACGGTACACATGGACGTTACAGCAAGGTCAGCAGCCGCTGATGTAGCCGGGCTGCAACCCGTTCTCGGCAATGCGCGGCGATACAGCTTTTTCCAGCTGGTGGACCTGATTCACCGGCATCATGGGGATGATCTGGAGCGAACCAGCGACGATCAGCCCCACCAGCAGCGGATCCGGTTTTCCGCCTCCGCGGGACTGGGCTTTCCCGGCAGCGATGTGGTCTCGGCGCTGTCGCCGGAGCATGAGCATGCGCCCTATCAGATGGAAGTCAGCTTTCTGGGGCTGCACGGTTCCCAGTCGCCGTTGCCGGGCTATTATCTGGAGGATCTGGCCTGGGAGGCGGGCCAGAATCTGGGCATTCGCCGCCATTTTCTCGATTTCTTCAACCATCGCCTGGTCACCCTGTTTCATCGGGCGTGGCGCAAGTACCGCTACTACGTTCGGTTTCAGCCGGGCGCCTCGGACGGTTTTTCGGAACTGATCTTTGCCCTGGTGGGCCTCGGCGATAGCCGGTTGCGGGAGGCTACGCCGGTGAACTGGTCCAGGATGCTGGCTTATTCCGGGCTGATGGCGGGCCGCAGCCGGTCGCCAGAGGTGGTGAGTGGCATCGTGGCCCACTGTTTTGATCTGGATGATGTCAGCATTGAGCAGTGGGTCTTGCGCAAGGTGGCCATCGCCAGCGATCAGCAGACCCGGCTGGGGCAGGTTAACGCCTGTCTGGGCAACGACATTCTGGTGGGATCGGCCATTCGGGATCGCAGTGGCAAGTTCGTGCTCAGGTTGCGGAACCTCAGCCGGCAACGATTCGCAGACTTCCTGCCCAATGGCCAGGATCACCAGCGCCTGGTCAAACTGGTGGAGTTCGCCACTCGGGAGCAGTTGGCCTACGACCTGGAACTCCAGATGCGCCCAAAGGACATCCGCCCCATGCAACTGGGTGAGGATGTGCGGCTGGGCTGGAATTCCTTTGTCACCCCGGACAAGGCCCGGCGCCGGCCGGCGGTCCGGATTCAGATACGCCGGTAGATCCGGCAGGGAAGGCACTCATGGAAGAACAACAGGCCGCGGGCCTGAAACTGACCGTTGCCAATCCGACCGTTGCCGGCGGTGGTGCAACCATCGAACACTGTTTCAGCGTTTGCGGCGGCTCCATCGGCACGGCAGCCAGTGATACCTGGCGATTGTCGTCCCAGCGAACAGGCGCGGTTCCCGGCCACGCGGAAATCCGGTTTCTGGATGGTGGCTTCTGCCTGATTGATCGCAGTGGCCGGACCTACATCAACAGCGCCAGTCAGCCCGTGGGACGGGGCCGCCGGGCACGACTGAAGCATGGCGATACCGTCAGTATCGGACGCTACCGACTTCGTGCCGAGCTGGCCGAGGCCGTCTCGGAGCCATTCATTGGGAGCAGTAAGACAGTCAATGAGAGCGGTGAGGCAGAGCAGGCCAGTCGCCTGGTTGATGTGGGCGAGGGGCAACTGGTCCGGGGTTCGGACCCCATGGGTCCGAGCGAGGATCCGGAGCCGTTACAGAAACTGGCTCCGGTTGCCGGGGCGGCATTGAGTGACGATCCATTGGCGCCCTGGACCGGACAGCCCGGGGAAGAAGAGCCGGATACCGACGCCCTGATGGCCAGTGACGCCTCCTGGTATGCCGCTGAAAGGAATGTGTCGGATGAATACCGTGAAAACCGCGACGTGGCGCTCGGCTTACCTGTTCGCAAAGGAGAGAGAGACAGGATGTCTGAGACCACAAAGACCAATGATCGCCGGGATGCGCCAGATCAGAGCAGCAAACACATCAGTGGTGCCCCTCTGCTGCGGGGCATGGAAGCCGGGTTGGACTTTGCCGACAGTGACGAGATGAGACTGTTCCTGGAGGAGGCCGGGCAAACCCTTAAGGCCACCATGGAAGGTCTGCTGGCCCTGCACCTGGGAGAAGACAGCCGGCATCGGGCGCTGAGGACCCGTCTGCAACCCCTTGAAGACAATCCACTGCGTCTGGGTGAGTCTTATGAAGACACAGTGCAGACCCTGTTCGCCGGTCACCGCAGCCCGGTTCACCTGTCGGCACCGGCGGCGGTGCGGGAGAGCCTGCAGAGTCTGAATCATCATCAGCAGGCAACCCACGCTGCTATCAGCGAGGCGCTGGAGGCCATCCTGCATGCCTTTTCACCCGAGGCGTTGCTACGCCGTTTTCACGGATACCGGCGTGGCCTGCGCCCGAATGAAGATGAGGGACGCTGGGCCTGGGAGATGTACCAGCACTATTACCGTGAACTGAAATCCAGTCGTCAGCAGGGATTCGAGCGCCTGTTCCAGGAGGTGTTCGAACAGGCTTACGACCAAAACCTGCGTCAACTACAGAGGGAGAACCCGTTGTGAAGACCTGCAAATGGAGTTTGCTGGCCATCGTATTCGTGCTTGCAGGATGCAGCACACCCTATAACGCCGTCACCAAAACCGCAAAAGTGCTCTGGGATCCGGATATCCCGGTGGGATACCCGGAAGATCTCCCCAGCCGGGTAGGGCTGACCATGGTGGCCGAACCGGATGTAAACCCGAACGAATCCCTGGCGCCCACCCCCATCGCGTTTCAGATCATCGAAATGCGCGACAGCTCTCTGCTTATGGCCGGGGATTTTGACCAGCTTCTGAGTGACCTGGAGTCGTCCCTGGGCCAGAACTATGTGGACCACAGCGACTATTCCCTGGTGCCGGGCCAGTTCAAGTTCATTGAGCCCTTTGAGATCGGCCAGGACACGCGTTTTATCGGTGTGATCGCCTTCTACGCCTATCCGAACCTGTCCCAGTGGAAGAAGGTGGTTAAGGTGGACCCGATCGGAGGCCGCTACAACCTGCTGGTGAACCTGCGGGAGCGGGAAGTTCAACTCAAGCATTCGGATGACACCTGATGGCGGTAACCAATCGAGTTGTCTGGAGTGACGGCCTGTTCATCAAGCCTCAACACTTCCAGCAACAGCAGCGGTACCTGGAGCACCAGATCAACGAGCGCGCCCTGGCGATCTCCGATTATCTGTACGGCTTCAGTGACCTGGAACTGAACGCGGAGTATCTGAGTTTCGGCCGGGTCGGTCTGGTGCGGGCATCCGGACTGTTTCCCGATGGCACCCGCTTCAGTCTGCCCCAGGACGATGTGATGCCGGAGCCGATGGAAATCACCGATGCCTCCGTGGCCAATCAGATCGTGTACCTGGCCCTGCCACTGGGCAGTGACAGCCTCGCCGAAGTGGAATGGCCGGACGCCCCGGTGGCGGGCCGGTTCCGTGCCGACTCCCTGGAAATCCGGGATCTGCATTCGGTCGACGGTGATGCCCACACCATCAATGTGGGCCGGGTTGCACCCCGCCTGATGCTGGAGCGAGACGATCGCAGTGCCTATGCGGCCCTGGCCATCGGCCGGATTCTTGAGAAGCGCCCGGACGGCAGCCTGGTGATGGACCCGAACTTCATCCCGACCATGCTGAGTGTGCGAGCGGCACCGAGGCTGCAGCGATTTGTCGGGGAAATGGCGGGCCTGATGCGGGAGCGGGCACGCACTATCGCCGAGCGTGTCGGTGCGCCCGGGCAGGGGGGCGTTGCGGATGTGGCGGATTTCATGTTGCTGCAGATGCTGAACCGGGCCCATCCCAGGTTCATGCACCTGGCCCGCCTGCGCCAGTTGCATCCTGAACGGCTGTTCGAAGCCCTGCTGGAACTGTGTGGCGAGCTGGTGACCTTCACCGATGAAGGGCGCCTGCCGAGGGAGTACCCGGCCTATGACCACGATCTGCCGGAGGATTGTTTTACCCCGCTCATGCAGGTTCTGCGGCAGTCCCTGAGCACGGTGCTGGAACCAAGAGCCCTGGCTATCCAGCTTCAGCAGCGCCAGTACGGCCTGACCGTGGCCCGGGTTCAGGATGCCCAGTTGGTCCGGGATGCGGAATTCATTCTTGCGGTCAAAGCCGACATGCCGCTGGACGATCTGCGCAAGCAGTTCACCCAGCAGTGCAAGGTGGCCTCGGTGGAGAAAATACGGGATCTCATCAGCCTGCAGCTGCCGGGAATTCCGCTCGCTGCGTTACCGGTTGCACCCCGGCAGTTGCCGTACCACGCCGGCTTCGTGTACTTCCGCCTGGACGACCAGAGCCAGGCCTGGCAAATGCTCGACAACGCCAGCGGCTTCGCATTCCACGTGGCCGGCAGTTTCCCGGGCATGGAAATGCAGTTCTGGGCAATCAGGAGCTAAATCATGGCAGATGCACAGGTAATGGACTTACCCAACGGCAGCAGGAATTCCGGCAGCAGTGCGTTCAGTGATCTGATCTTTGCCGACAGCCGGGGAGCCGCTGAGGGCAACAGGGAAGGCCAGGTCGACGAGCAGTTCCAGCTCAGAGGGTTGGAACATAACCGCCTGATTGACGCCGCCACACCATTGCTTGGCCTGGTGATCAGGATACGCAGGCTGGCGGATTATCGCGCGGTGGAACCCCTCTACCAGCAGGTGGTGGATGAGATTGCTGCCATCGACCGGGAACTGGTGGAGCAGGGTTACGACCGGCCGGTTGTTGTCGCCTATCGGTACGTCCTCTGCGCCTTCATCGATGAGGCCGTGCTGTGGACCGACTGGGGCGCCCATAGCGTCTGGTCTCAGCACTCCCTGCTGTCCCGCTTCCACAACGAGACCTGGGGTGGGGAAAAGGTTTTTGCCATTCTTGCCCGGATGGAGCAGGAACCGGCCCGTTATCGCGACATGCTGTCGTTTATCTACCTGTGCCTCTCCCTGGGTTTCGAAGGGCGGTACAAGGTGATGGAAAACGGCCGGGATGAATACGACCGGATTGTTCGTGGCCTGCACGAGCAACTGAAAGCGTTGCAGGAGGAACAGGACCCGGCGCCTCTTGCGGATGCCCGGGCGAACGTAACGCCAACCCGGAACCGGTTGCGCAGCGGCATGCCCGTCTGGGGCATTGCAGGTCTGTTTGTGGCGGCCATGGCCGGCATCTACTCCCTGTATAACATGGCACTGAACGAGCGCATCACGGACGTATTGCGCGTACTCGACCAACTACCGAAATAAGGACATCAACGTGATTCGGGTAGAACTGCCGGCGCTGATCGGGCGCCTCAACGACATGTCACGCCAGGCGCTGGAAGCCTC
>PAKW01000002.1 GCA_002707215.1 Halomonas sp. | reverse complement strand
AAGGTGGGCATGTTGCCGGTGATCTTAGTCAGTTCGCTACTGGGCATCGCTTATTACCTGTTGTTCGGAGGCACGCCGAGCCTGTGAGCAGCGTGTCAGGCCTCTTTTTAGGAATGTCCACAGTAACGGGGTAGAACCCATTAAGCGCAGGCGCGACGAAGCCCATTTCATTGCGCCTTCGGTTCCATTCCATGGGCGCGCATACTGCAAGCGCTATTCGTCTTACTCGAATGTCCGCTTTGCGACCAGGGCATCCTCTGAACTCAGCTAAACAGAAGCGAACATTCGATGCATCCCCAATTACCGGTCTTCTCACTCCCCGAAACGGGCAAAAATCGCCTTTCAAGACCCCGGCAATGGAACGGGCGGACACACGGTTCTGGCACGTCGATCGCCAGTGTAATGGGTGCATGTCCGGTTGTTCGGGTGAGGCACCACAGGAATACACCAATCGCATGTCCAGATAATTCCTGATTTGATGCACAGACAGGGTGCAGCGACGGAACGCTTTGGAAATGACATGGCCTAGCTCCTGGGTGCTGACCTACGTTCAAGATTGGTATCGAACATTCAGGTATTAAAGGTCATGTTGGTAACGCCTTGCTCTGTCGAGCATAAGGTGCGCAATCCGCTGTCCCAGTTCGAAACCTTCCTGCACAGTCACCAGCTGCGCGCTTGGTTTATCTCGCCCCCAGGCCTCCCCGGCCTGTCGAGAGGCAAAGAAAAGGACATCGCAACAAAACGCACTTCGAATGTCTCCCGATGCGGCCACCGACACTAAAGAGACGACCGCGTCCTCCGGCTCAAGCGAAACCACTCTCTGTGGCGTAATCGTCATGTTGATCGGGTTGTTCGTCTGCGGGCAACGCGATTGCACCTGCGCCCGTTCGCCAATAACGGTTGGAAACATCAAGGCATCCAGTGCACACCAGGTGTAAAGGGGCCGATCGTTGATGACAAATGCATGCGGGGTTTCTCGCAGTGTGATGCCGGAGCCGATCAGCCGTCCCTGGCCGTCGTACTCGATGGTCCCGCAGGGCAGTTTTTCCAGCACCAACTCTGCCTCATCAGTCGTCCAGTTGAGCGACTTCGCGAGCCGCTCAACAGTGACCGGTTGTCCCAGGGCAAGCTCGCGCAACAGCGTCACATGAAGCGCGGCTTCCCTTTCGCCGGTCAGACCCAGCCGTTCCACGATCTCATCCATGTTATACATTGGCGGCACCGTCTTATCCCGCACAGCACGACAATTGCTTCACGTCCTTGGTGAAGGTTTGGGCACAGAGCTTGAGCCCCTCCACCATGGTCAGGTACGGGAACAGCTCATCGGCAATGTCGTTCACGGTCATACGCGCACGCAGCGCCATGACGGCCGTCTGGATCAGCTCACCGGCTTCGCCCGCGACGGACTGGACACCCAGCAATCGTCCGCTGCCACGCTCAGCGACCATCTTGATGAAGCCCCCGGTATCGAAGTTAACCAGGGCCCGGGGCACGTTATCGAGGGTCAGGGTGCGGCTGTCGGTGTCGTATCCCTGAGCCTGGGCCTCCGCCTCGGACAGACCGACGGTGGCCACTTGTGGATCGGTAAAGATCACCTCGGGCATGGCGCTGAGGTCGAGGCTGGCGTCACCGCCGGTCATGTTAATGGCGGCCCGACTACCACCGGCGGCAGCCACGTAGACGAACTGGGGTTGATCGGTGCAGTCCCCGGCTGCATAAATGCCGGACGCGGTCGTTTGCAGGTGGTTGTCGATCCGGATCGCGCCGCGCTCGGTAGCCACGCCGACGGCCTCCAGGTTCAGGTTCTCGGTATTGGGTGTGCGGCCACTGGCCACCAGCAGTTGCTCCGCCTCCAGGGTGCCGGCGTTGGTTTGGAGGGTGAACACCCGGCCATTGTGGGTAATCTCACTGGCCTGGGTCTGCTTGAGCACCTCGATGCCCTCGCGACGGAAGGCCGCTTCCACGGCTTCACCCACCGCCGGGTCTTCCTGAGACAGCACCCGGCTGCGGGCCAGAATGGTGACCCGACTGCCAAGGCGGGCAAAGGCCTGAGCCAGCTCGATGGCCACCACCGAGGCACCAATCACAACGAGGCGCTCGGGAATGTGATCCAGCTCCAGCGCACTGGTGGACGTGAGATAGGGCGTCTCGGATAGCCCCGGAACAGGCGGTTCGGCGGGCCGGGCACCGGTGCCGATAAAGGCCCGGTCGAAGTGCACCGTCTGCTCGCCGCCGTCGTTGAGCGTAACCGTCAGTGTGCGCTCGTCCACGAACCGCGCCTCGCCCTTGAGGACGGTAATCGCGGCATTGTCATTGAGAATGCTCTGGTACTTGGACTCGCGCAGCTCCTCCACCCGGGCCTGTTGCTGAGCCAGAAGGGCTGAACGATCCACCACCGGTGCCTGGGCACTCAGTCCGTCGTCAAACGGGCTTTCCCGGCGAAGGTGGGCGATATGCGCCGACCGGATCATGATTTTGGACGGTACGCAACCAATGTTGACGCAGGTTCCGCCGATGGTGCCGCGCTCAATCAGCGTCACCCGGGCACCGCGCTCCGTCGCTTTCAGGGCCGCAGCCATGGCACTGCCACCGCTGCCAATCACCGCAATGTGCAGGTTGTTGTCACTCATAAACGTTACTCCTTGGTTGAAGGGCTATCGCAGCAGGCGTCGTGTTTCTTTTTACGCCAGACGGCATAGCAGGTCAGGCCAATAAAAAAGACCAGTGCGGGCAAAAGCACGTAGTCGAGATAGCCGGTGAGGGCTGCCAGGCCTAAGGTTCCCAGCAAAACCACCAGTATTGGGGTAAAGCAGCACAGGGCGACCAGCACCGTGCCGATGACGCTCACCCGCAACAGGGTTTTGGGGTTTGCCATGGTTACTCCTGTTTTGCCTGAGATTGTTTCAGCGTGGACGGATAGCCGGCGTTGGTGGTGGCTTGCGTCAGTGCCTCAACGGTCGTTTTCTCGTCGTCGAAGGTGACCGTCGCATCGCGTTCTTCATAACGAACATCCACAGAGGTCACGCCCTCCACCCGGTTGAGAGCGGCCTTGACGGTGATCGGGCAGGCCGAACAGGTCATGCCAGGGACTGACAGGGTGACGGTTTGTGGTGCTGCCAGGGCCGGCAGGCTAACGAACAGGAATAACGCTGTGGCGATCAGTGATTTTTTCATGGTGCTATGCCTCTCAGTAAAATAGGGGTAAAACATAAGGGAACGCCAGCGCAGTCAGAATGAGCAGCGCGACAATCCAGAAAACAACCTTGTAGGTTGTGCGTACTTGCGGCACCGCGCAAACATCGCCCGGCTGGCAATCCTGTGCAGGCCGGTATATCCGGCGCCAGGCAAACACCATGGCCACCAGTGCCGCACCGATGAACCAGGGCCGATAGGGTTCCAGGGCGGCCAGATTGCCGATCCAGGCGCCTGAAACTCCTAACGCGATTAAAACCAGGGGACCAAGACAGCAGGCGGATGCCAGGACGGCGGCAACGCCCCCTGCGATCAGCGAACCGCGACCGGATTTGGGCTCAGACATTACGTTGGCTCCTTTCATGAGATGGATGACTGAGATAAGGTTACTCCCGTAGTCAGCTACGGAATCAACCCCCTATGTCCAAGAAACCACGTTCAATGACCATTGGCGCCCTGGCCAAGGCCGCCAATATCGGAGTGGAAACCATCCGCTATTACCAGCGCCGGGGACTGGTGGCAGAGCCTGACAAACCCTATGGAAGCATCCGCCATTACGACGATCAGGCGTTGGCGCGTCTTCAGTTCATTCGAACGGCCCAATGGTTGGGCTTCAGCCTGGATGAAATCGGAGGACTGCTAACACTGCAAGACGGCACCCATTGCGATGAAGCACGGGTACTGGGCGGACAGAAGCTCGCCAAGGTGCGTGAGAAAATTTCAAGTCTGCGGCGTATCGAGCGAACGCTGGAGGGGCTGGTGCAGGCATGTTGCACTGAGCAGGGTGACGTGAAGTGCCCGCTCATTACGTCTCTTTATAAGGGCGTAGAGGAAAACACGTCGTGAGCTTATCTACGAGAGCCAACTTCTCTGCCGGGGTCGGTTATGGCAACCAGCAAGGGGGCCGATCCGGTCGGCATCATACGTCGCCGCTTATCCCCGAGCCTACGCCAAATCTAAACGTTCGCTTTGCGACCCGCACGGCCGATTTATGCTGGCAATCTCCGGCCAGAACCGGCCACAATATGGTCACATGATTAGAGTGAAAACAGGGAAAAGTGTAACCTCGGCTCTTTTCTATCTTTTCAATCACTTACGAATTTGTAACATGTAACATGAGTACTAAACCAATGAATAACCCGTTACTGACCGATGACCTGTTGCCGAAGTTTGACCATGTCCGCACGGAACACATGGAAACGGCAATTGACCAGATTCTCAGTGAAAACCGGATGAAGATCAGCCAACTGGCCGGGCAGGAGGACCCCACCTGGGATACCCTGGCGCAGCCGATGCAGGCAATGGAAGACAAGCTGAGCAACGCCTGGTCGGTGATTTCACACCTGAACGGGGTGATGAACAGCGACGACCTGCGCAAGGTGTACAAGAACTGCCTCGAGAAGCTGACCGAGTACAGCACCGAAGTCAGCCAGAACGAGGCACTGTGCAACGCCTACAAGAAACTGGCAGCACGGGAGGATTTCAGGGATCTGAGCGACGCCCAGCGCAAGTCGGTGGACAATACCCTGCGGGATTTCCACCTGGGCGGTGTCGATCTGCCCGAGGACAAGAAAAAGCAGTACGCGGATCTGTCCCGGGAGCTGTCGGAGCTTTCCAACAAGTTCAGCGATAACGTGCTGGACGCTACCCAGCACTGGTTTAAACACATCACCGGCGTGGATGAGCTTGCCGGTGTTCCCGAGACAGCGATAGAGAGCGCCAAACAGGCGGCTCGCCAGAAAGAGCTCGACGGCTATGTGATTACCCTGGATTTCCCCAGTTTCTATCCGGTGATGACCTACTGCGACAACCGGGATCTGCGCCGGGAAGTCTACGAGGCGTTTGTTACCCGCGCGTCTGACCAGGGCCCGGATGCCGGCCAGTGGGACAACACGCCGGTGATGGCGGAAATCCTGAAGCGCCGCCATGCTCTCGCCCAACTGCTCGGTTTTGACAACTATGCCGAGCGTTCCCTGGCCACCAAGATGGCTCGCAGCAGCGACGAGGTGCTGGAGTTCCTGAATCAACTGGCGACCAAGGCCAGGCCCCAGGCCGAGAAAGAATTTGCCGAGCTGAAGGCCTTTGCCAAAGGCGAGTATGGCGTGGAGGACATGCAGGCCTGGGACATTGGCTACTACAGCGAAAAACTGCGCCAGAAACGTTATGACATTTCCCCGGAAACCCTGCGCCCCTGGTTCCCGGTGAACAAGGTAGTGCCCGGCCTGTTCCGGGTGGCGGAGAAGTTGTTTGATGTGCAGATTGAGGCCAGACCTGAGGTGGAGACCTGGCATGAAGACGCCACCGCCTACCGCATCAGCCGTAACGGCGAACCCCTGGCCTGGTTCTACCTGGACCTGTTTGCCCGCCAGGGTAAGCGCGGCGGCGCCTGGATGGCGGATTGCCGGGTGCGCTGGCGCAACCAGCGTGGCCAGCTGCAGCTGCCGGTCGCTTTCCTGACCTGCAACTTCACGCCCCCGGTGAACGGCAAGCCATCACTGCTGACCCACGACGAGGTCACCACCCTGTTCCATGAGTTCGGTCACGGCCTGCACCACATGCTGACCCAGGTGGACGTGCTGGACGTATCTGGCATCAAGGGCGTGGCCTGGGATGCGGTAGAGCTGCCCAGCCAGTTCCTGGAAAACTGGTGCTGGAACCCGGAATCCCTCGGATTGATTGCTTCGCACCACGAAACCGGCGAACCGCTTCCGGAAAACCTGTTGCAGAAGTTGCTGGCGGCGAAGAACTTCCAGTCAGGAATGGCCATGGTGCGCCAACTGGAATTCTCCCTGTTCGACTTCCGCCTGCACGCGGAGTTCACCGGCGAGGCGCCCACCAACCCGTTGGATATGCACCGCAAGGTACGCAGCGAAATTGCGGTAGTGCAAGCCCCGGATTTCAACCGTTTCCCCAACTCGTTCTCCCACATCTTCGCGGGTGGATACGCGGCCGGTTATTACAGCTACAAATGGGCAGAAGTGCTGGCAGCCGATGCCTTCTCGATGTTCGAGGAAAAAGGCATCTTCGACCCGGAAACCGGTAAGGCTTTTTTGAACAATATCCTGGAGAAAGGCGGTTCGCAGGAGCCCATGGAACTGTTCAAAGCCTTCCGCGGCCGGGAACCGCAAGTGGATGCCCTGCTAAGACAATCCGGCATCACGGACGAAGCCGCCTGAGAATAAGCGAGGTCGGGTCAGGCCAAAGGCCGTAACCCGGCAACCAATGCCCATATCTACGGGAGTACTCTTATGGCGAGTCCAAAACGTTTTATCGCCGGGGCCGTCTGCCCGCGCTGTGCGGAGATGGACAAAATCATGATGTTCACCACTGATGACGATGACCAGGTACGCGAATGCGTGGCCTGTGGCTTCACCGATGCGGTGTCTGACGTCGAACAGCCTGCCAGCCCGGAACTGGAAACCCGGGTGAACAAGCGCAGGAATGAGGACGATCACACCGTCAGGCAGGTGGTGTTTTTCAAGGCCGGGGCTGACGACTGACGCCGGCTGCCGAAGCGAAGTGCGCGTGTAACCTTCAGGCTTCGTCGAGGCGGGCAAAACGGGGAACCTGTTCGCCGGCCACTTCCACGGTTTCCCGGAACATGGCCAGAGGGCGCACCCAGAGGCTGTAATCGCCGTACAGGCAGCGGTAAATCACCACCTGCTCTTCGGTTTCACTGTCCCGGGCGACGCCAATCACTTCGTAATCCTTGCCCTTGTAGTGGCGATAGCGGCCGGGCCTTATGTCGTTTTTACGTTCGGTCATCCTGTACCTCGGCGGATTCAGGCCTGTTGAACCCGGCTTTTGCCGGGGACGCAGGGGGCGTAACCGTCTAAACTTGATCCAGAACTGCAGGGATGCGAAAAGACTCAGTCAGGGCCTGCAAGTGTAGAACAACCGGCCGGGCCCGGAAACCGGAAACAGCTATGAAGTGGCGGGTCCCCTGCATTTTTTTGATTTTATTGTGGCTGGCAGGTCTGGCCAGTGCCCCCGTTCAGGCCGCCCCGGTGGCTTTTGAGTGGCTGGAGGCGCCGGCCAATGAGCTGGCGCTGGGTGATGTCCGCAACCTGCCGCCGGACAGTTGGCAGTCCTTTGGCGCCGGTGAGGTTTTCAACCGCGGTTTCAGCAATGGCAGTTTCTGGCTCAAGATCGAGGTGCCGCCGGAGCCGGTCAACCGGGTGCTTGAGATTGGCTATCCGCTGCTGGACGAGGTGTCCGTGTACTGGGTTCTCAATGGGGAACTGATCCAGACTCACCAGACTGGCGACACCCTGCCGTTCAGCAGCCGCCCCATCTACCATCGCAATTTCGTGTTCCTGGTGCCCTCGAATACTGAGCCGGTGACCGCCTTCGTGCGGGTGAAAACCCTGGGATCGGTTCAGATTCCCGTGGCGGTCACGCCTTCGGCCGAGTTTCTGGCCAATGAACAGTTGTCCTATGGCTGGCAAACGGTGTTTCTGGGCATCATCATCGCGATGGCGCTGTACAACCTGTTCCTGTTCGTGATTGTCCACCATTCAACCTACCTCTGGTACGTGCTGACGGTTGTTGCCATCGGGCTGGTGCAACTGAATTTCCATGGCCTGCTGTTCCAGTGGCTGTGGCCGGACTTCCCCGTGATCAACCGCTACTTCACAGTGCCGGCCATCAGCCTTGCCCTGTTTTGCGCCGCGATGTTCACCCTTCGGTTCCTGAACGTCCGCCTATACAGCCATGCCAGTTACCGGTTTCTGCAACTGGCTCTGGCGGGCACCGGATTTGCGTTTTTGTTCGGCCTGTTCGGCAGCTACCAGGCGGGAATCGTGCTGGTCAGTGTGCTTGCTGCTGTGGTAACACCGGCGGCCTGGCTGATTGGCCTGCTGGTCTGGCAAAAAGGCCAGATCCTGGGTGGCTTCTATGTGCTTGCCTGGACACCGCTGCTGGTCGGCCATCTGATTCTGGCGGTCAGCAAGCTGGGTGTCATGCCCCGCAGCTTCATGACCGAGTTCGTGCCCCAGGTGGGAGTAGCCCTGGAGGTGATCCTGCTGTCATTCGCCATGGCCTATCGCATCAACCTTGAGCGCCGCCGGAGACACCAGGCCCAGGAACAGGCGCTGGCTATCCAGCAGCAGGCCAACCAGACCCTGGAAATGCGGGTGCATAAGCGTACCGAAGAGCTGGAGCGGGCCAACGAGCAGCTCAAGGCTATCAGCCTGACCGATGGCCTGACCCACGTTGCGAACCGCCGGCGGTTCGATGAAAAGCTTGCGGACGAATGGAAGCGGGCCCAGCGTCATCGCCACCCGCTCAGCCTGCTGATGCTGGATATTGATCACTTCAAACGGGTGAATGACGAGTTTGGGCACCTAGTCGGTGACGATTGCCTGACGGAAGTCGCAGTCCTGTGTGCCGGTGAAATCCAGAGGTCCGGAGATCTGCTGGCCCGTTATGGCGGTGAGGAATTCAGTATTCTGTTACCGGCAACGCCGGAAGAAGGCGCGGTTGAGGTGGCCGAGCGGGTTCGCCAGGTGGTGGCCCGCTCCCCGGTGCACTCCCGGGAGCGGGTGGCACCGGTCAGCCTGACCATCAGTGTGGGTGTCGCCACCCTGGTGCCCACTCCGGGTATGGAAGCCCACGAGTTGGTCCGGCAGGCCGACGAGGCGCTGTATGCCGCCAAGGAATCCGGCCGCAACCGGGTGATGGTTGCCCGTGGATTCGGCGAGGCCCCGGTTCTCGGCGCCTGACCAGGGCAATCAGTTTTTCAGCTTGTAACGCCCCGGCCCGAGGAAAATCACTGCCACCGCTGTGAACAGGAAGAAGCCCTGGAGTTCCAGCGCCCAGCCTCCGTTGCGGCCCAGGGTCAGCAATTCGTTGGTATGCACAAGCACAATCGCTACCAGCATATTAAACACGATCAGCAGGGCGCCAATGCGGGTCTGGTAGCCCAGAATCACCATTAGCGGGGCAATGATTTCACCCACGAAAACCCCGTAGGCCAGGAAGCTGGGCAGCCCGTGGCTGGCCAGCTCGCCTTCAATGAAACCAACACCGTTGAGCAGTTTGGCAATACCGTGGAACAGCATCAGGCCGCCCAGGGTCAGGCGGATAATCAGTTTTCCCAGATCAGCGTTTTCAAACAAGGTGTGGGTCTCCATTTCTGGCTGGATTGGCAGTGGTCAGATGAACTGCACAGCTTACCCTTTCAAGCGGGGCTCTCAAAGGTTGCGAATGTCCGGGTAAAGTGGCAGTAGCTGTTTGATCAGCCGGTTCTGGGCGCTGATGGGGATGTCGTTATCCTCCATGGCGAGAATCAGGTTCTCGGCCAGGGCATTGAGCTGGGTGTCAGTGATGGCCATGGCGGCGTGCAGCTCCCGCATGTCCCGGCCGGTGTAGGTACAGGGCCCGCCACTTAGCTCGCACAGTTGATCGGTCAGGTTGCGGTGGAACTGAACCACGTCCATACCCTTGAACTGCTGGTTGATGCGCTTATCCTCCACGATCAGATAGAGAAGATCCTCGACGACATCCGCAATGCCCTTCCGTTCACCGAGTTGCTGATAAAGGCTGGTGTCGGGTTTCGGGTTCAGTGCCTGACAGCCAGCCAGGAAAAGTGCGACAGTCATTATCAGGCCTGTGGTCATGATTTTGAATTCGAAAGGATGCATCATCAGAAACTCCCCTGAAAAGACAGGTACAGGCCCTGCTGGTCCTCCAGTGTGGCCACGTCACCCAGATTGACCAGAGCGGCTGTGATGGCCAGGCGGCGGTCAGGGACCCAGGCCACGAACAGGTCCCACCAGTCGTTTTCGGCGGCAAACCCCAGGTTGTCCGGTTTTTGCCGGTATTCGGCGCCTACCAGACACTGTCGGTCAAGGAATAGCCCGGCACTGCCCTCCATCATCCATTCGTAGCGGTTGTTGCGGTCGCCACCAAAACCCAGCAGCCCGCCCTGGTTGGCACGAGTTCCCCGGGCGGTCAGGTTGACTAGAAGGTTGCGATCCATCAGGGCGGCAAAAAACAGCTTGCTGCCACTGAAATACACGTCGGTACCGCTGTCATCCCGGGCGCCAATTGCCTCGGGTACGGTGAAATTCCGCAGGCGTTTGTGCTGCAAACCGGCGGACCACTGGCCCCAGGGGCTGTAAAGTACATCGCCCGTGAGCCGGACCTTGGCCCCGAAAATGTCCTGGCGCAGCTCGTCCTGCTCCAGTCCAAAGCCATCCTTGAGGGTGAATACCAGGCTGTCCAGGTCCAGGGTCTGTTGCGCCACGGTGACTTCAATCCGGTTGTTCCAGTTTAGTCCGGCGCCGATCACAGACAGGCTGTAGTCATCGGTTACGGCACGGCTGATCGCCAGGGTGCCGCCCCACTCCTCATCGCTGGCGTAACTGCCCAGCAGGGCCCAGGGCACCAGGCCGCCGCCGGCACTGCCTTCAATGGAGGTAACGCCACCGGTCGCCCAGATCCGGCTGCCGATGTCAGCGATCACCGCTGGTGCGGCAAGGACAGCTGCCACCAGCGAAACCAGAGGCCATTTGCTCATTCCGAATACTCCGGATTTGGTTCGGTCAGTTCCTGTTGGCGGGCTGCCAGTGATCTGGCGGTCTCCGGCAGGTCATCGGCAGAAACCGGTCGGCTCAGGTAGAAACCCTGGCCCAGGTTGCAGCCCCAGTGTTGCAGCAGTTGCCAGGCTTTCAGGTTCTCGATGCCCTCGGCTACCACGTTCAGCCCGAGACCGTGGGCCATATCGATGGTGGACCGGACAATCAACTGATCCTGAGGCTCGGAATCCAGCTTCAGTATGAACGACTTGTCGATTTTCAGCTCCTGCACCGGCAGCTTGCGCAACTGGGACAGCGAGGAATAGCCGGTGCCGAAGTCATCCACCGACAGGGTCACGCCCAGATCCCTGAGCCTCTCCAGGGTGGCCATGGCTTCCTTCGGATCCTCCATCAGGGCGCCTTCGGTCACTTCCAGAGTGATGCGTTCCATATCAAGGGGCCAGTTCTGGAAGGTGTTGGCAATGTGCCGGGTCAGCGCCGGCCAGGTCAGGTCCATGGCGGACAGATTAATGGCCACCCCGGCGTCAACACCCCGCTCATGCCACTGGCGCGCTTCCCGGGCGACGCGCTGAAGGATGTGGGCGGTCAAATCATGGATCTGCCCGGATTGTTCGGCGAGAAAGATGAACTCCTCGGGTGAGATGAAGCCCAGCTCCGGGTGAATCCAGCGTACCAGGGCTTCCACCTGAACCAGCTTGCCGGTGCGGCTGTCCAGTTTGGGCTGGTAGTTCATGTGCAGCCCGTTGTTGAGGATGGCGGTGTTCAGATCGGTGATCAGTCTCAGTTCTCTGAGATGGCTCTCGTCCTGCCCTGGCTGGTAGCGGGCAAAGGGTTCTGCGCGGGTTTCGGCTTGCTCGAAGGTAAGGTTGAGGCGACGGCGCAGTTCGTTGCTGTTGGCGGCATCCTCCGGCAGTTCCAGGGTAACCATGGTGATGCGAAGGGAAAAGGGGGTCTGGTCGATTTGTAACGGGGATTCGATCAGGTCGTGCAGTTCACGGGCCCTGCGATCCAGCTCTCCATGCCCCAGGGCGGGCATCAGGGCGAGAAACTCGCCGCCGCCGGTACGGGCAAGAATTCGGGCATCCGGAAGTTCCCGCTGCAGGCGTTTCGAGATGCCGGTCAGTACCTTGTCTCCGAATTCCAGCCCCAGGGTATCGTTGATATCGGAAAGATCGTTCAGCCGAATGCCAATCAAGGTGCCCTGACCACCCTGGCTGAACAGCTCGGCAGCGGCATGCATGAGCGCGTTGCGGTTGCCGAGACCTGTGACGTCGTCATGGCTGGCGGCATAACGGATCTGTGTCTCTCTTTCCCGCAGGCGGCGCAGCATATCGTTGAGCGCGTCCCGCAGCCGGACAAGTTCGCCACCGGCCCGGATGTCCGGAGATGACGGCGTGTGCCCCTCCCCGATGGCCCGGGCATAATCTGCCAGTTGCAGCACCGGGCGCCCCAGGTTCCGGGCAATCACCAGCGCCAGTACGATGGCAAAAACCAGAATGCTGGTAATCAGCAGGCCGATCTCCACGGCCCGCCTGTAATAATTCCGCAGGCTTGCTTCGCGGCTGATCAGGAGAACCGCCTGGATGGGTGCGGGATCTTCCCCGCCAAGGCGGATGATGCGGGTGAAGTAGCCGGCGCTCTCTATAAAATTCCGGCGTCCGGATGCCTGGATGAGTTCCTGCCGCAGCCTGTCATCGATGCCGGTGGTGGCCGCGAAATTACGGAATTCGCCGGTATCTCCGGAACGGGCACGGAAAATCACTGAGGAACCACTCAGCCTGCCAACCAGCTCGGCCAGCGCCTGGTCCATGGCAAAACCCGCCACCAGCCAGGCGCGGAGGCCGGGAGCTTCCACCGGAATGACCAGCAGTTCGTAACCCTGGCCATCAATAGCCAGCAACGAGCGGGCAAAGCCTTTGCGCCGGGCATTGCCGAGGTGGGCTTGGGATATGTCCGGCAGAACGTGAGTCACGGTTGAGGCGAGCAGTTGGCCCTGGTTGTCCAGGATTGCCGCAAAGCCTGCCCCGACCCGGCCACCGACGTTCTCCAGTGCGCTGCTGAGTGTGGCCGGGTCGCCACTGGCCACCGCCGAGAGGAAGCCGAAGTCACGGACTACCACGCTCAGACGGGACAGTTCGAGATCCGTGCGTCGTTCGATCACCTCGTTGGTCAGGCGCTCGCCGACAGCCAGTTGTTCCAGGGCGCGACTTTTTTCGTCCTCGAACAGGTACACCATCAAGAGGGCGACAATCGCCAGACTGACCAGCACCACCAGCGAGATCATTGCGGTCATGAGCCGGCCGCGGAATCCGAGGCGAGAGGCAACGGCCATCAAAGCTCCCGGAAGCGCTGCTGGAGGCGGTTCAATGAGCCCCCGGCGACAGGCTCGGGCTTAAGACTGAGGCTTACAATCGCCGGCTGCCCCGGATCAATTTCCCGGATCACTGGTCGGGTATTGTCTGGCAGGCGTGGGTGCCAGACTTCCAGCACCACCTTGCTCTGGTCGCCCGCCTCCCGCGAATCAAAGGCCAGACGGACCTGGCCGGCCTCGTTGGTTCGGGCCACGGCTTCGGTATCGGTCACCACAACAAACCCCTGCATGTAATCGTGAATGTTGCAGCCCAGTTCGACGATTCCCGGCTTGTCGAAAATAATCGGGGCTTCCGGGCGTCCGGCATAGAGCTCGATGCTGAAGGTCTTGGCCGGAGAAAAAGAGTAGACGTGGTGCTGGGTATTGTCACGATTCGGGAAATCCACGCTGGAGCCGACGGGAACTACGAGTACCCGCGGGTGGAAGGCCCGGTCTTTCTGGTAGATTTCGGCGGAAACCGGTGCGGGCTTTTGCGGGCTGTCCGTGGAAACCACGGCACCGGCCACCGGCTCGGAACTGCCATTGAGGGTCACGGTTACTGACAACTCCGCCGCCGCAGCTGGAAGAGGCGTTGCCAACAGGGCCAGTGTCGCCGCAAATGCACTCGCTGATGCGCTCATCAATCCTCAAAATCCGTCAGGAACGACCGGAACCGAGGGAGAATCGAATGTGGTTCCTTTCCAGCAGATTTTCCCAGTAATGCCGCATCCAGTCCCAGGCGGCGTTATTAACCTGTTCGACGAATGGGTCGAGGTTGAGCTCGTAATAGTCCGGCGTGCCGGCTATCTGCAATAAGGTCACGGTTATGGAATCGTCCAGCTCATTGGCAAAAGGCTCGCCAATGAGCCGGTGAGCGAGCAGGTTAGCATGAGTTGCCTCGATATCCACCAGTTCGCTGGTCCGGGTGCACCGGTTGTTTTCATACATTTCTTCCATCAGTCGGTGGCACAGATAGGCCCGGATCAGCAGGCCATCAAGACCATCATAACGCACCAACAGAACTGAGGGCTGGGTGAAGTAGCGGATGGCGGCACTGACAAACGGTTCAAACAGATCGGCTTTGCCGGCCTCACGGGCACAGGCTTCGACACATTCAATCAGTCTCGGTGCCAATTCTATGTATTCAACCACAAACTGGAACAGGCAGGTGGCCGGCTGGTAGCCCTCGATAGTGACGGCAGAGGGCAATGTGGCGACCTTCGCATGCAGTTGCCGGAGGAAGGTGCCGGAGCGGGCTTCCTTGCGTCTTGCCTGATCAATAATTTCGAGGACTACCTGTGGTGTCATTTCAGGAGATGCCAATGTTTGAACAAGTTGAGGTCGCAAGGGGCCTCCGGTTGTCAGCGTCTGTTAGCAACGGGTTCCCGTGCAGGAGAGTGGGACTGGCTACCCCATCGTGCCTGCCTTTTCCGACAAGTGTAGCCGAGATTTGGCCAACTGCTTTTCCGGCATCGTGAAAATACACAGTCGTAATGTTACAGAGTGAATCCCGGTCGCTGGCTTTTGAGCCACCGTCCGTTCCGGGTATGAGGCCAGCGCCCAGAGACGCCGGTCGGTTGCCGGGAGGTTCAATGGTATATTCGTTTTTATTCTTAAAAATTATCAGTTAGACATTTTGGGTTTAGCTGATTTTTTAGTCTTTTCTTGATCTGTGTCTATACTCGGAACTGACGTATCTGTAAGTAGGCTTCCACTCTGGTTTTTCCGGTGTATGCGAGCGCCAGTCAGGCCGGAGGGATAACGCAAAATCCGACAAGAATAACACTCTGTGGAGACACAGTATGCGCGTGCACGCTAAGCGGGCAGGTGCCCTTTTAGGCGGTCTGATGTTCCCCGCCTGGTCCATGGCGGACTGGACACTGAACATGACCCCGGGGGTGACCGGCACCAGCAACAGAGTTTTTGACCTTCACATGACCATACTCTGGATCTGCGTCGTCATCGGCGTGGTGGTATTTGGTGTTATGTTCTGGTCCATCTTCGCCCACCGGAAATCCCGGGGTGCCAAACCAGCCAACTTTCACGAAAACACCCTGGTCGAGATTCTCTGGACCATCATACCTTTTGTCATCCTGGTTATTATGGCGATTCCTGCCACGGCGACCCTGGTCGATATGTATGACACCACGGAATCGGAAGTGGACATCAAGGTCACCGGCTACCAGTGGAAGTGGCAATATGAATACCTCAATGAGGATTTTGGCTACTTCTCCAACCTGTCCACGCCACGGGAACAGATCGAGAACCGCCAGGCCAAGGGCGAGAATTACCTGCTGGAAGTGGATAACCCGCTGGTGATTCCGGTGGGCAAGAAGGTTCGCTTGCTGCTGACGGCCAACGATGTCATCCACTCCTGGTGGGTACCGGATTTCGGCGTCAAGAAAGATGCCATTCCGGGCTTCATCAACGAGACCTGGACCCGGGTCGACAAGCCTGGCACCTACCGCGGCCAGTGCACAGAGCTCTGTGGCAAGGACCACGGCTTCATGCCGGTGGTGGTCAAGGCCGTTCCTCAGGAAGAGTATTCGGCCTGGGTGGCCGAGCAGAAGGCGGTGGCCGAGCAAGAGCGTGAGCTGACCCAGAAAGACTGGACCATGGCCGAGCTGATGGAGCGGGGCGAAAAGGCTTATCAAACTGCTTGTGCTGCCTGTCACCAGGCGGACGGCAGTGGTGCGCCTCCGGCGTTCCCGGCGTTGAAAGGCAGCCAGATCGCCACGGGAGATATGGCCGCGCACATCGACATCGTTGTGAATGGCAAATCCGGCACCGCGATGCAGGCCTTTGGAAATCAGTTGAGCGAGGTAGACCTGGCCGCAGTCATTACCTATGAGCGGAATGCCTGGGGTAACAGTACCGGCGAGATGGTTACACCAAAAGAGATCTTTGATTACAGGAATCAGCAGTAATCAACGCCAGATAACAGATATCACCAGCCACAATAAATGGCGGTAACGGGGGTTTTCATGAGTGCGGTTGCAGATACCCACGCCCAGGGTCATTATCACGGCCCGGCCAAAGGCATCAGCCGCTGGCTGCTGACCACAAACCACAAGGATATCGGGACCATGTACCTGATATTCAGCTTCACCATGTTCCTGCTGGGCGGAACCATGGCCATGGTTATCCGGGCCGAACTGTTCCAGCCCGGGCTGCAGATTGTGCAGCCGGAATTCTTCAACCAGATGACCACCATGCACGGCCTGATCATGGTCTTCGGCGCGGTCATGCCGGCCTTTGTAGGCCTGGCCAACTGGATGATTCCGTTGATGATCGGCGCCCCGGACATGGCGCTGCCACGGATGAACAACTGGAGTTTCTGGCTGCTGCCCTGCGCCTTCCTGATCCTGGTTTCGACCCTGTTCATGGAAGGCGGTGCGCCCAACTTCGGCTGGACCTTTTACGCACCGCTGTCGACGACTTACGGGCCGCCAAGCACCACCTTCTTCATCTTTGCCGTTCACATCATGGGTATTTCCTCGATCATGGGCGCCATCAATGTGATTGCTACTATCCTGAACCTGCGGGCCCCGGGCATGACCCTGATGAAAATGCCCCTGTTCGTCTGGACCTGGCTGATCACCGCGTTCCTGCTGATTGCAGTGATGCCGGTTCTGGCCGGTGTGGTGACCATGATGCTGATGGACATCAACTTCGGCACCAGTTTCTTTGATGCCTCCGGCGGTGGTGATCCGGTGCTGTTCCAGCATGTGTTCTGGTTCTTCGGGCATCCCGAGGTTTACATCATGATCCTGCCCGCGTTCGGGGCGGTGTCCCACATCATTCCGGCTTTCTCCCGCAAGCCCCTGTTCGGCTATGCCTCCATGGTGTACGCGGTTGGCGCCATCGCCATGCTGTCTTTCGTGGTCTGGGCACACCACATGTTTACAGTGGGCATTCCTATCACCGGGCAACTGTTTTTCATGTACGCCACCATGCTGATTGCCGTCCCCACCGGGGTGAAGGTGTTCAACTGGGTCGCCACCATGTTCCGGGGTTCGCTCAGTTTTGAGGCGCCTATGCTGTTTGCGGTGGCCTTCGTGATCCTGTTCACCATCGGCGGTTTTTCAGGCCTGATGCTGGCGATTGCGCCGGCTGATTTCCAGTACCACGATACCTACTTCGTGGTTGCCCATTTCCACTATGTGCTGGTGCCGGGCGCGATCTTCGGGATCTTCGCCTCCGCGTATTTCTGGCTACCCAAGTGGACCGGCCACATGTACGACGAAACCCTCGCCAAGACCCATTTCTGGCTGTCATTCATCGGCATGAACCTGGCCTTCTTCCCCATGCACTTCCTGGGGCTGGCGGGCATGCCGCGCCGGATTCCGGATTACGCGCTTCAGTTTGCGGACTTCAACATGGTGTCCAGCATTGGTGCCTTTATGTTTGGCGCCACCCAGATCCTGTTCCTGTTCATTGTGGTCAAGTGTGTCCGGGGCGGTGAGAGAGCGGCTGCCAAGCCCTGGGACGGCGCGCAGGGCCTGGAGTGGACGGTGCCGTCGCCGGCGCCTTACCACACCTTCGCGACACCGCCGGAAGTGAAATAGGGATGTGAAGACACGCTCGCTCCAGGACAAAAACAACTAATAACGAATAAGCCATCGGAGACTGTCATGGCGGAAAACCAGAGCTATTACGTTCCGGAACAGAGCAAATGGCCGATCATTGCCACGGTTGGCCTTGGCGTAACTCTCTATGGCGCCGCGTCCATCATGGTCAACGCACAACAGGGTGAAAGTACCACCGGCGCCTGGATCATGTTCCTGATTGGCGCGATGATTATGGCCTACATGCTGTTCGGCTGGTTTGGCAACGTGATCCGGGAGAGCCGGGCGGGGCTTTACAGCCCGCAGATGGACCGGTCATTCCGTTGGGGCATGAGCTGGTTTATTTTTTCCGAGGTCATGTTCTTTGCGGCCTTTTTTGGCGCCCTGTTCTATGTACGGGTGTTCGCCGTGCCGTGGCTGGGCGGTGAGGGAGACCGGGGCAGCTCAAATATGCTGTGGGAGGGGTTCCAGGCCACCTGGCCGCTGATTCAGACCCCTGATCCCGAAGCCTATCCGCCGCCAGAGGCCATCATCGGCCCCTGGGGCCTGCCATTGATGAACACCATTTTGCTGGTGACTTCCTCTTTTACCATCACGATTGCTCACCACGCGCTTAAGGCGGGCAATCGCTCGAAAACCAAACTCTGGTTAGCCGCTACGATTACGCTGGCGATCATATTCGTTTTTGTCCAGGGTTACGAGTATATCCACGCCTACCAGGACCTGAATCTGACACTGAAATCAGGTATTTATGGCAGCACTTTTTTCATGCTGACCGGCTTTCATGGCGCCCACGTTATTCTGGGGTCCCTGATGCTGATTATCATGCTGATTCGTATCACCAAGGGGCATTTTACAGCTGACAACCACTTCGGCTTTGAAGCGGCGGCCTGGTACTGGCACTTTGTAGACGTAGTCTGGCTGGGCCTGTTCGTGTTTGTTTACATACTCTGACATGGGGGTCAGGGTGTCGGGTTCAACGTCAGGGCACCCTGCCACAACGCAATCAGAATCACCACCAGGAGCAGTATGCTAAGTGTGACCCGAACCACCAGGGAATTCAGTACCCGATTGGTTTTACCGCCATCCTTGATGAGAAAGAACAGGCCACTGAACAGGCTCACGACTACGGCAAGCATCAATACAAGGATAACGGCCTTGAGCATGGAACTTCCTGTTTTTATTAATGGGGTGAATCTACGGCCCGGGATGGCTTCCGGATTCCGTGAGGTCACTATAGCAGAGGATGTCTGATTCGCAGCGCCAACGCCGTCACTGGCAATTGGATTGGCGGTTGCTGGTATTCAGTGGGGTCTTCCTGCCGGTTCTGATCAGTCTGGGTATCTGGCAGCTCAACCGGGCAGCGGAGAAACAGCTGCTGCTGGATCAGTGG
The DNA here is from genome assembly GCA_002707215.1 of Halomonas sp. Taxonomy (GTDB): domain Bacteria; phylum Pseudomonadota; class Gammaproteobacteria; order Pseudomonadales; family Oleiphilaceae; genus Marinobacter. The sequence goes on along the minus strand of PAKW01000002.1, from coordinate 2,424 downwards.
CAGCAGGAGGCTGTAAGCCTGGACTGGCCAGACCTGGTGGCTCTGGACCTGAGCAATGGCCGGCCTGTGACCCTGACCGGCCTTTACCGAAGCCGGAGCTGGTTGCTGGATAACCGGACCCGGGATGGTGTGCCAGGGTATGAGGTTCTCACCGTGTTTCGCCCGGTTTCGGGTCCGCCGGTGGTGGTCAACCGCGGTTGGGTGCCAGCGCCCCGGACCCGGGGCCAGCTTCCGGAAGTTGACCCGCCGGAGGGCGTGTTCACGTTACAGGGGCGGATCAGCGATTACCCGGTGCCGCCGGTTCTTGGTGATCAGCCCACGGCAACCGGCTCCTGGCCCCGGCGCGTGCAAAGCCTCTCCAAAGAGGTGGCCCGAGCCGAAATCCCGGAGCTTCCCGGCAGGATCGTTCGCCTTTCCGGCGACCACCAGCCCGGAGCCTACCGGGCCGACTGGCAGCCGGACCTGATGGGGCCGCAAACCCATTACGGATATGCCACGCAATGGTTTGCGCTGGCTGTGGCGCTGACTATATTGACGGTAGTGGCGAGTTATCGAAAGAGCGAGTTACCAAAAGACAGGAGCCAATAATGACAATGACGATGGCTAACCGGATATCCGACCAGGCGCAGAACGAAGGCCCCACCCCGGAACAGACCCGTCGTGGCCGCCGGACGGCCGTCCTTCTGTTTCTGCTGGGTTTTGGTCCGATCATTGCTGCCACCATCATGTTTTACACCGGCTGGCTGAACCCTGCCGGCCACACCAACAACGGCGTTCTTCTCCAGCCGGTCGTGCCGGTCTCTACCCTCAACCTTGAAACGTCCTCAGGTACACCCCTGGCTGAACGCTTCGGCCCGGACAAAACAGATCCGGACTGGCTGATGATCGTTGTCGCCGGCCAGTGTGGCAGCCAGTGTGAGGAGTTGCTCTATCTGGCCCGACAGGTAAATATTGCGCTCGGCAAGAACGCCAATCGCGTTTCGCGGGCGGCGGTGCTGGGTAGCGTGCCTTCGGATCTGCAGGCACGCTGGTCTTCCGAATACAGCTCCATGGAGCGTCTTGTTCCGGTGGCGGGCACCCACCCTTCCTGGCCTTCTGGAATCCGTCCCGAATCGGAGCCCCGTATCCTTTTGGTGGATCCATTCGGCAACATCATGATGCATTACGGTTCTGAACACACCGGCAAGGACATGCTGGAGGATCTCAAGCACCTGCTCAAACTGTCGCAGATCGGGTAATGGCCAGAGCGGAGAGTCAGTCTTGAATCAGTCGTCTCTTTCACCATCCACGGCGGCCCAGGCGATGGCCAGATGGGCAACCTTCGCTGTTTTGCTTGCGGTTGTCGTGATCATGCTCGGTGCCTGGACCCGCTTGGTGCATGCCGGGCTCGGGTGCCCTGACTGGCCCGGGTGCTATGGATTTCTGACGGTGCCGCAGAGCGAATCCAGTATCGCCGTCGCGAATGCGCGCTTCCCGGACACGCCGGTGGATGTGGAAAAGGGCTGGCCGGAAATGATCCATCGATACGCGGCCGGTACTCTCGGACTGGTCGTCTTCGGTCTGGCCGCTTATGCCGTCCGCCACCGGCGCACGGGTGTCCCGGTGAAGCTGCCGCTGTTTATTGCCGGCTTCATCCTCCTCCAGGGAGCATTCGGCATGTGGACGGTGACTCTGAAGTTGTGGCCCCAGGTGGTGGCATTGCACCTTCTTGGCGGCTTTACCACCCTCAGCCTGCTGACCCTGCTCACCTTAAGGTTGCGAGGGCGAGCCAGACAGAAGGCGGACCGGGAGCCGCCGTCAACCGGGCTGGCAGGCTTTCGGCCCTGGCTTTATGGCGGGCTTCTGCTGGTGGTCTTGCAGGTTGCTCTGGGAGCCTGGACGGCGGCAAATTATGCGGCTGTCGCCTGTACCGACCTGCCCACCTGCCAAGGGCAGTGGTGGCCAGAAGAAATGGATTTCCGGCACGGTTTTGATGTTGCCCAGCATGTAGGCCCCAATTATCTCGGTGGCCAACTGACGGCAGACGGGCGGGTAGCGATTCACGTGACACATCGTTTGGGAGCCGTGGTCGTGCTGGTTTACTTTGTCGCTTTGCTGGCACTGATGTGGCGGCGGATCGGCGATTCCGGCCTGGACAATGCCATTCGATTGGTGGCTGTTGTGTTGAGTGTCCAGGTCCTGCTGGGGCTGGCCAATGTCGTCTTCCATATTCCACTGTCCATCGCCGTTGCCCATAACGCCATGGGCGCCGGACTGCTTCTGTCAGTCATTCATCTGATCTGGCAGCATCAACTGTTACCGAAAGCACAGAACGCCACAGCAACGCACACAACAACAATGAACCAGGAGGTTACGGCATGAGCGAGCAAGTGGAAGCACTGCCGGCCCAGGCAATTGCGAGCGACTCCAGAACAACCATTTCCT
>PAKW01000001.1 GCA_002707215.1 Halomonas sp. | reverse complement strand
CGATGACCGAGCAAGAGCTTTTCAATGATATTAAGCAAAGCAAAGAGATTCTTGAAGATATAGGCGGTGTGGCGTTAAAAGGCTATAGAGCTCCGAGTTTTTCAATTAACGATTCGAACACGTGGGCGTACGATATCCTAAAGGAGCTNGGCTTTGTTTATTCTTCTAGTACTTATCCAATCAACCACGATCTCTATGGTGTACCAGATTGGCCNCGCTTTAANTACAAACGTGAGAATGGTCTGATAGAGATTCCAATACCAACAGTTCGCAAGAAAGGGACTAACATTGGGATTGGTGGTGGCGGCTATTTTCGTCTTTATCCTTATTGGTTATCTAGACGTCGTATTACTGAGTTCATGCAATCTGAAAGTGAGCCATACAGTTTCTATTTTCATCCTTGGGAGATAGATGCGGAACAACCAAAATTTAGTTCTGCACCATGGAAGTCTAAAGCTCGTCATTACATTAACTTGTCAAGAATGGAGGGCAAAGTTGAAAAGCTGCTAAAAGACTTTAACTGGGTTACTATGCAGCAAGCTTACACCATAGAATAAACGTCAGATTACTAAGCAGAATTCGTGTAAGGAAAGTACATGAGTAGAAATAAAGCGCCTAGCATTGATATGGAAGTGGGCATACTACCTTTTAAATCAAACAAAGCTTTCTACATGTGTAGTTTTGCTTTGTTTTGCTCTTGGTTGACTTTTTGCTGGCAGGGTCTAAGCAGCGTTGTTCAAATATGGTACGGGAACGAAATTTTTAATCATGGTTTTTTTATCGTTCCCGGTGCAGTTTACCTCATATACCTTAAGCGTAACGAGTTATTGTCAGTCTCTTTTTGTACAACACCGCTAGCGTTTATAGTCATTATCCCAGCACTTTTACTCTATGTTGTGGGTATTGCGGGTGAAATTCAGCTGTTCTTACACGCCGCTACATTTGCGTTATTACCTGCTCTCATCTGGCTAATGTTAGGTACACAAGCGACTAAAACTATAATATTTCCATTAGTTTTTATGCTTTTTAGTATACCAATCGGCGAACAGCTCATCCCCTATTTACAAGAAATTGCCGCAGATGGTTCGGTGGCCCTACTAAGCTTGTCGGGCATACCTCTTTTTCGCAGCGGCCTCTATATTGAAATTCCACAAGGTCGATTTCTGGTTGCAGAAGCATGCTCAGGTGTGAGCTTTTTTATTGCTAGTCTGGTGATCGGGAGTTTATACGCTTATCTCAACCTTGCATCGGTCGGCCGTAGAGTTAGCTTCATTATCATTTCTCTGATATTTCCGGTTGTGGCTAATATAATACGTGTTTATGGCATTATCCTTATTGCCTATATGACTGATATGGAGCATGCAGCAGGCGCTGACCATCTTATTTATGGCTGGTTCTTTTTTGCGTTTGTTATCATTTGCCTGTTGGGAATAGGTGAGCTAATGCGAACTTCTATCCCAGATAACTATTCAGAATTGCGCAAGTCTGGCAAAACTGTTGTTAAATTCGATTACATCATTGTAATAGTTTTAATTATGTTATCAGCAACATTCTGGGTTAGCTCGATTCAAGACGATGATGATGGAGGTGCGCTACAAGCACTTAATTATGATGACCTGAGAGCGGAGAGTTGTCCCATTTCTCTCTGGCGTCCAGTGCTTAATCAACCTGATAAAGAATTGACGTTTGCGTTGAAAGAAACTGATTGTGAAGTAATTGTACACACCGCATGGTTTGGTGAGCAAGGTAACGAGTTAATCAGCGACCTCCACCGTGCTTATGACCCAGAGAAGTACTCACTTGTTACAAAAGATGAATTGTTAATAGGTGATCACCTTTTCACTACTTCATTAATTGTTTCAGTTACAGGAGAGAGCAGAGTTATCGCTACCTGGTATGTGGTCAATCAAACAATTTTTGTATCAAAAACATTTACCAAAATTGAGCAAATTAAAATGAAACTATTAGGGTTGAAAAACGGCGGACAGGTTTGGTACGTCTCAGCGCCCGTATCTGAAATGGCATCGATGGAAAAGGCTCTCAAATTGCTTATTGAACAATAAGCTAATTAGCTTTTTTTGATGTAGACAGTTAATTTTGTATATAGATGCATAGCATTGCTCCACAGTGTGGAAAACATGGATGCAGTTTCGTTATTTTGAATAACTGCCTGTGCGCCATCTCTAGCGCTTATTGCTTTATTGCTTTTATTTCCTTTGATAGTAATGTCTGTTGAAGCTTCATACCTGAATTCAATGGCGTTAGGGTAGTGGTTAACTGACAAGATTAGGTTATTGAGTACGTTTACGCTTTTTACATTTTCAAGTGCAATACCTACGTCAGAAAATAAATGGGACTTGTCAAAATGAAGAATGATGTTGTTTGAAATAGTTCCTCCAGATTGAACAGGGCGTGCGTTCCCCATTCCTAACCCAATTCCTCTGTCAGAATTTACAATTACATTATCGACTACATTATTATTGCTTGAGAGCCGCCAAAAATGAATCGCAAATTGCGCTTCACGAAGTGCAGGGCTAGCAATTCCTGTAAAATGATTCTTTTTAACAGTCCAGCCACGAGCATTGTGGGCGTCAATGCCACCAATATAATATTGAGGGCCAACGCCGTCAGAATAGTAAAACAGATTATTTTCGATAATACCCTGATCAGAATATTTTTTCTCTTCGCTCGCTGATACCTTGAGTAATTGTTCAAAAGAGTCCCTCAAAACACAGTTTTTTAGGACAAAATGACTGACTCCAAGCTCCGCGCGAACTTGAATTAGATGGTTTGGAGAGTCAGTAAGTGTAATGCTAGAAATAGAGACATTTGATGCGCTTATGTCGAAAATTACTTCAGACAGCCTTTGCTTTTTCATCCCATTACCATGTAAGACAACATTTTCGCGAATGCCAGAAGCTGAGCTTATATGCACATTAGGTCGGGTGATTTTAAGATTAGATAAGCCGTAATAATCGCCATCTGCAATTAGAATTTTTATTGCTTTGTTTGAATTTGAACTATTAGATAAAGTAACTGCGCGTTTTAACTCATTGCTTGTAAAAACTGTCAACGTCTCTGCGAGACATGTCGTATTAAAAAATGTGGTAAGGGCTAAAAATAAAATTTTCAACTCGTATCTCATGGTATCCTCTGTCGATTGCTAACAAGTCGCTTCATTATAAGCAAACGTGATAATAAACGTTTTTAAACATATCTGTTCTAGAAAACGGCTTGATTACATAGTAAATTCAGCTGTCTCAATGGAGGTAACCTTTATTTTGAGTCGTTTTTTTTCAAGCGTTTTATTTTCGGTGTCTGCCAAATTGCTGGGAAAGCTTCTTGGCTTATTTAGTACTTTTGTCACCGCTAGGATATTAGCTCCCGAAGATTTTGGGCTAATTGCGATAATTAGTATCGCTCTGTATTTTTTCGATATTCTGTCACATGCTGCAAGCGAGCAGTATATAGTAAGAAAAAGAACCATTAGCTTCATCGACTATAATACCGCTTGGTCACTTAACCTGTGCTTAAAGTGCGGCGTTTCTTTACTAGTAATTCTACTGTCACCACTAATAAGCTCATTTTTCGATAATTCTGATTTGACATTTGCATTTGCGATAAGCGCATTGGTTCTTCCGCTTCAAGCTCTCAAGAGCCCTGGGTTACTTCTAGCGAGGCGGCAACTTCGATTTGAGTTTTTGTTTTGGCATTCTTTTGGAGAACGTCTGTTTGCAGTACCTGTATTAATAGCACTCGCACTTTGGTTAGAAAGTTTTTGGGCTTTCATACTAACCGATTTATTAAGTGGGCTGTTTGGTGCATTACTTTCATACATCCTATTAGGAAGATTTCCCAAGTTTTCCTTAACTTCCGCTAAAACACAGTGGGCTTTTTCAAAATGGATGCTGGCCAAAAGTGTTGTTGGTTATTTACGATCACAGGTTGACACGATTTTTGTAGCAAAGCATTTTAGCCCTTTTCAGTTGGGTCAATACCATATGGCAAGAGAATTAGCGATGATGCCTGCGCATTACGCTCTTAGCCCCGCGATAGAGCCTCTTTTAACTGTGTTCAAAAATACTAAGAGAAACATACACGACTTGTTAGATAAAGTAAGTTTTTCTATTTACGTCACTATGGTTGTGGCGTTACCGATTGGTGCAATACTCGTCATTTTTTCTCAACCTGTTGTTCATTTACTGCTTGGTGAGCAGTGGCAATTGGCTTCATCCCTACTTCCAGTACTTTCGCTATTATTTTTGTATTGGAGTATAAGTCAAATCGTAGAGCTTGCGTTTGTTGCGTTAGGCAAGGTAAAACTGCTCTTTCTTTATGATGTTATGTCTTTAACATTGATTACAGTGACGCTGCTCACTTGCCTTTTCGTAGACGCTACTTTATTAAGTTTTGCAGTTTCACGCGTTGTAAGTGGCACCGTAGCTATGATGCTTTTTCTTTTCGTTTTATATAGAGGAAACACTCGTTTATTGAAACCGCTTCTCGGGCCTATTTTCATGGCTGCAACCGCGTTAGTCGTAGCATTTGTACCGTCGTATATGCTGACTCGTTCAATACCCTTTATTGAAACGTTAACGCTCTCCAATGTTTTAATAGTGGTGTTTAGCATAGCTTTTTCAGTTATTACATACTTTTTAATGATAATAGTTGGCGCAAGGTTCATTCGATTTAAATACTGTTCAACATGTGAACTCTTTCTTCGAGAGAAAATGAGTCAATTTGCTGGTAAGAGATTTTCCCAACAAAAGGATTAAAGGTTTGTTAGAGCGTATAAAAAATGGGTTAGGGTGGCGGTATCAGCAATTTGTTGAACCAACAATTGATCTTTACGGTGATATCCCTAGTTTTGTTAAATATCAATATCAGCTTAAAACCAAAGTTCTTAAACATAAAGCTGTGTATATTTATGCGAATCGCAGAAATATCGGCGACTACATTTCTCATTTAGGTGTGCGAGAAATTACTGGGATTCAGGGAGGGGAACTCTATTGTTCAAAAGGAGGACATAAAGACTTATTAGCATACCTTGAACGTTGTAGAGAAAAGGGAGTAGTGGCATTAATTGGAGGGGGGGGACTGTTCCAACCTGCATTTGAATTGTTTTGGAATAGTCTACTTGCAAGTAAGGTTGAGTTTGCACTAATTGGTGTGGGTGTTAATCAAATGGCAGGCAGGCCTTTATTGCCACGTGAACTTTTGAGTAAAGTGGTTCAGCGCGCTGAAAGCATACATGTTAGAGATAATTTTACTCTGGAGTACTTGCAAACTTTAAATGAGGCAGAAATAACCTTGGGAGTTTGTCCGAGCGTTAACTTTATCAATCGGTCAACCCACGGTCAAAAAGGCGACTCGACAAATACGCTACTGCACGTTGTGCATCCATCTGATTTAAGGATGTCTGGAGTTAGTGTTGAGCGATTACGAGAGAATTTGCGGCAATTCTGTAAAGAAGAAGGGTTCTGTTACAGAGAATCTGACAACATGGGAACAAATGTGACTAAAGCTATAAAAGATATTCGAAGTGCGGCGCTTGTTGTGTCTAGCCGATTGCACGGCTGTATAATGTCATATGCTTCAAATACGCCGTTTGTACCTCTGTATTGTGATAAAAAAACGGAGTATTTCGTAGACAGCCATACTGATAAAAAAGGGTATGAAGCGGTTCAATTTCAAGATATGAAATTTACTCGAGGGGTATTAAAGAAAGAATTAACGGAAATAAGTTCTTATTCAAACGTTCAAGGTGTGTTGCAACGCAAAATCAAAGAAAACTATGATTTCGGTGAATCCTTACGTGCAAAATTTTTCTAACGTCCACTACATGTTTGAGAATTGAACGATGATAAAACGAGTTTTACCTTTTATTTTAAGTATGAGTATTTCGCTCAATATGGTAGCAAAGGCTTCTGATGAATCGATTACTAAGAATGAATTAAAAATAGGCAGTACTTACACATTTAAAAGTTTAGGTGCTGTTAGGTTTGAAGAGGGAGAGTTCGGTGTTTCGAGACTAGCGTATACAGACGGGGCTATCGCTGTTTCTTCCACTGATAACATTGTTTATGTCGCGGGGCATGATAGGCATTTTAGCGTGGGCGGCTTTCTATTAAATAAAAAGCCCAAACACGACAGCGTATCAAGCTTGCCAATAATGCCAAATATCCTTCCATTTACAAAAGTAGACCCTAAGTATCGCGAAACCAAAACTGCAAACGTGATTACTGGGTTGGAGGTGATCGATAACGAATTGTTAGTTACAACGGACGAGTATTACGATGCCGATCACAATAACAAAGAACACCTGGTAATTTTTAAAAACAGACTCGATCTTGAAAAGTCGGAACAAGATGGTTTTTTTACAATGACAGGTGGAAGTCACTCCGCAGGTTGGATGAGTAAAATTCCAGCGCCTCTTTCTGATGAATTGGACGCGCTTTACCTTGCTGGATCAGCAAGTAATCTCCCCATAAACTCAAGGCACTCAATTGGACCATCGCTTTTTACTTGGTTCCCGTTTTTTCTGAGCGGAACAAAGGGGGAGAGCAACATTATAACTACTGAAGCGTTAATTGATTATTCGTTAAACTATCCGCTGCACGATGACAGTAAGAATGAAACGAAGAAGAATGAACTCTGGACTGAATTATCTACTGCCGTTTACGGGTTTATTTCGCCAGACCAACGTAATTATATAGTGTTAGGTACGAGTGGCGGGCACAAGAGTGAAATTGGTTATAAGATCACGCGTAAGAATGGGAAAAAGTGCGGAGGATTTTGCGCCATGGATCCTACAGACTATTACAATTATTATTGGATTTATTCAGTGGAAGACATAAAAGAATCCTTTTCGAAGCGAAATATGCCAGAAACGCTCAGACCGACCCAGTATGGTAAACTCGAGCTTTTTGACCACAAATATCCAATAATCGGTGCCGACTACGATAGAGAAAGTCAAAAGCTCTACTTAATGCTGAAAAATCTGGATAGTTCGCAAAATTCCTGGGAGAGTCAACCTCTTCTAGTTATCTATGAATATGCAGACACTAAGTAAATTTTAATTGGTTAATCTCTCTGAGTCTTGTTTGTCAATTCTGTAAAACGCTACCACCATGAGAATTAAAAGATAAAGAGAGAGTCCTCGAAATCTGTCTAAAAAGGTTATCGCGGTCAGATAACCAAAAAATGCGCCTTCAAGTCCAATTGCAAATAAAAATTTGTCGGAATTATTCTCCGAGACTGCTCTTTTCACCACCCGTCTTAAAGAGAAAAACGTTGCCAGAAGAAGGCCCATAAAAATAACCATTCCAGGGTAGCCTACTTCGGTAAGTCCTTGAAACCAAGTTGAGTGAACCGCGCGATTTTTTGACCCTCCTGTGTCTATATCTTCAGGTATATAGTTTGGAGACAACAATATGAAACTTCTCGCGCCGCCACCGAAGGGATAATCAAATGACATTTCCACAGAGGCCAACCAAAAAAATACGCGTGTAGAGCCTGTCTGTTTATCTTTTGTGAGTGTTGACTCTTCTTTAATCGATAGCATTCGCTCTATCGCACTTTGGTCCAATACTACTGCCAAGCAACTTACTCCAGTAAGGACCAAGAGAATCACCTTTAATTTTTTATACTTAATCTGTACTTTTGAACGGTAAAGGTGGAAGACAAACCAACCAGCACCAATAAACACACCTAAGAAAGCGCCCCTGCTATTCATCAAAACTAATGCGTTTACAATCAACGCGCCCGCAATTATAGCTGCAAATTTTGCAAACCCCTTTTTTACCCAAAAGTAATACAAACAAAATACAGTGCCAATCACCAACGAAGCGGCGAGACCGTTAACATCTGGCGCATCTACAACGCCAATTCCTTCAACTCTTCCGTAGCTAGTGCGTCCTGTTTCTAATATATAGAATCCGATGTAAGCGCTGCCAGCAATGTACGACCATATAACGATATTGAGATCGTTTCGTGTGTTTACCAGTTTAATTGAGGCGACTATTACCAAAAGGACTTTGATAAAATTGCTTGCATCGTATTCATGAATTTCAGATGAAACAGCCCAAAAATTAGCAAGAAGAAAATAAATTCCCAGTAAGCACAAAAAGACAGTAATTCTTTCTTTGAAAATTGATGGTGATTTATTTTTGTGCACTATGGCCAGAAATAATATTGTCGCAGACATAAAGAACGAATAGCTAATTTCCGGTATGTTGAAATACCACCAACGCGTCCGGTCATATAGAAAGTAAATAAGAATGTACCCAACCACCGCAAAAGCTGGTGTACGAGCCAAGCTTAATACATAACATCCAAATTGTGAGGCATAAAACATTAATATACTAAGCATAATGTACTACTTATAATATCTAACAATTTACTTATTCACGTTCCATCGAGAATACAAGTCTATTCCCCAGTCTTCCTTGAATTTAATCATATCGTCTTTATAAAATTGGCGTAGTTCGATAATTTGTTCTTCGGTGAGCTTGGGTTTTTGAAATGTATCTCCACCCAGTCTCGCAAGCTTCTCTAACGTTCTTTTCACTATGGAAGGCGGTGCCAAATGTTCAAAGTGGTGGTTATAAAACTGCATTAAAGCCTTTCCGAAGTGAGTCATTTCTTTAAATTCAGTGTTATTGTTGTGGACTTCATTGTCAAACGTCGCGTTCGGTGCTATTTCAAGGAAGTGATACAATGATTCCATCGTGTTAACTGGTTCTTTTTTCAGCTGTTCGACAGTAATAACTTTAAAATTTTCTTTATCGAAATGCGCTAGATAAAGCGAAAGTTGGTAGGCATATTTTCCTTGGACCACAATACTGTGTGTTTTATCTTCAATAATGCGGTCTAGAGATTCAATCTTTTGACCTCTCATAATGTAATGTGTGTAGTGAGACAGCATTCTTTCTATTGGATCGCGAACTATATATATAAACTTAATATCACTTCCAAGATCCGTTTTTATCCGCAATGGGGCGTTTTCAATATTAGGGGCAGATGTGTAACTTGTTGACGCTTCGCCAATTGCCTTGGTTTTAGCTTCGTCAAAATGAGCTAGATACCACTTTTCTCCTTTTGTATAGAAACGATCCTTTGAAAAGTAATTTATCTCTTTTGGGTCACTTAAGAAGATGTCTGGATGATTTTGAAGGTATTTATGTAGACTTGTTGTAGCACATCTAGCAGCTCCAATTACGATAAAGTTTGGTTTACTCATTTCTATTTTATCCTTTTTATTCTGCTAAATACGTGCTGATGAATGAGTTCGAAGATCACTCTTGACAGTATATGCTTAGTTATTGTCGTCATTGCTAACCACAAAAGTGGAAGCATGATCCCCGCAACGAGGATTGTCGCCCATTCACTCATAATTGAAAACGAAAACTTCGTTATCGCGAACGAAGCTGCGCCACATACCAGTGTAACAAGTAATGCTTTCGAGCTATTTCTTAAATAATCTACAACACCTACGTTTAAAACGACTTTAGTTATTGCAATCAGAAGCCAGAAATCAACGATACTTACGACGATAAAAACTGATGCTATATTTTTAGGCTCTGACCAAGACACGAATATAATGCCTACCATAAAAATGCAAAACACTGCTACGCGTGAAATGAAGAGCAACTTTTCTTTGTGTAAACTTAAAAGAAGAGGGTATGTCATCTGGTGAAGAGTTCTAATTGCCATCCAAATACCAAGAAGCTTTGCATAAAATACGGATTCACCCCATTGGTCGCCAAACATCACGTAAATCAACGATTCGCTGAGAAAAATCGCAGAAATTAGGGGCGGAAGCACGAAGCAGTTGATAATACTTGTTGATTTGAGATATGCACTTTTGAGGCTCGCCTTACTATTAGAGTTTCTAGACAGGTATGACAGAGCAATTCCGTTAATACCAGTTAAAAGAACATCTTGGATAAAAATCTGTAACCCCATTGCTCTTGAAAAAATGGCGGTAAAGGAGGGACCAACCGTTCTGCCGAGAACGAGGTCGGGTACCAGCGTTTGAAGCTTTTGAAGCATCTGGATTCCCGAATTGTATAAACCAATCTTTGTCACATCGCGCAGATTTTGAAAAATGGGAAACCAATTCATCCAAGCGGGTTTGACCAAAAATGCAGTGATAACAGTGATTGTCGCGGTAACAGCTTGTGCTATCGCCAAAGCATAAAAACTAAACTCGGCTATGATTAGACCAACCGTTGCCAGTAAACCCAATAAAGGACCTATATTTTGAATCAATAAAACCTGTTTAATCTGGTAGTCTCTTGTCAGCACAGCGTTTGTGGCGGCTGTAAATGGAACGGTAAAAAAGCCAACGCTTAGGAAAAAAAGCAAATATTGCAAATCTGAATTTGAATAATATGCAGAAATAAATGGTGAGCAAACTAAGAGAATTAAACCGAAACTATAGGAAACCAAAATTGCTAACCCAATACATCTGCGGACTTTTTCTTCTGTAAGCTCTTTCTCTCTAATAATGTAAGCGTTAATTCCAATTAATCTTATTTCAGAAGCAATCAAAGTAAGTGATGAGGCAATCACAAAAACACCAATTTCTTCTGGTGTAAGAAGACGCGCGACGATCACGACACTTAGCAAACTAATGCCTTTTGACACCAATCCTGATACTGAGGATAGCAATGCTGCGTTTTTAATATCCACTCTAGATAACTACCACTTTGAATGGGGAATTGCGCTTTAAATAAGCGTCTTTCACTTTATAAGTTCTCTGTATGCACGGATGTGACTTTGAATCGACTCCTCCCACGTAAAAGGTGAGGCTGCAACCAGAGATTTTTGACTTATCTTGTGCCAATAACTATCGTCTGTTAAGTAACGTGAGAGAATGGATGTCATTTGCTGGTGGTTTTCCGTTTCCGCATAAGGATATGTCTCACCCGCAATTTCCCTTAAAACATCTGCTTTTGATATCACTGTTGGAGTACCACAGTGAAGTGCCTGAAGCAGCGGAAACCCAAAGCCCTCCTCCCTCGATACAAACAAAAACGCACGTTTCGTTTCAAAGAGGTTAATTAACCGTTCCGTTGATACCCAGCTTAAGACTTCGACGTCATTTTCAACACCATGATCTACCAAGGCCTTTTTTATCTTGGAATCAGCGCTGTCGCTCGCGCTGCAAATTGTGAGTCTATGTTTTTTTCTGAGGTCGACTTCTAGGTTTGCGTAAGCTGCAATTGCATTTACACAATTTTTTTGATGGCTCTCCCCACCCAACATGAGTACGCCATTTCGTTCAGATATTGGACTGCCGTTTGCCTTTTCGAAGCCTTCTGGTAGACCATGCCTGCATACGAGTATGTTTTTGGATTTTACACCAAATATCTGATTTATTGATGCTTTAGCATAGTGAGATACGGTTATTATCTGAGCGGCTTTATATTTGACGCCGTAAAGATAGTTCAACTTAGAATAGAAGCGCTTTCTCCAATGATAAAACTTTGTTTTTAAATCAACATTTTCAGGAATACTGTGATTTATATCTAGATACTTCCACTCCATGCAGTCATGCACCGTAGAAATTTGTCGAGTGTTAGTGAACATACACACTCTGTTGGTCGGCATATGCAGAAGATCTATTTTTCGTTGTCGCAAGAATGATGGAAGTTTAAATATTTCCCAGCTTCGTTCATCTTCAGCATCTATGTTAACAACTTCTACATTGTTGGGCTGTGAAACTGCTTGCAATCGAGGAAGATAATTTTCTTTGACGTCATTATGTTCAAATTTTTCATTAACAAGAAGAACAAACTTCACGTCAGGCATTAGAGAGGGGATTGATGTGCACAGCTTAGAGACATATGCTGGCATTCCTCTTTGTTTTCTCGCCAGAAATCTTGCATCAATCGCAATAACCTTCATTCTTGACTCCAGAATTTGAATTAAGTCGGTCCCTGAAAAGGTGCAATAATACCTTCTCTTGATACTGAAGTTAAAGTAAAAACATGTTATTTTTTAATCCTCTTACACGCCAATGCGATCTCGTTTGTTTCAAATAAATGTGATTGTATTCACAACTAGCTAAAGCTTTTTGATGTAATATTTTGATAAACCTATGTTGTTGAAAAAATTACGATAAAATAAGAAGTTTTTATTTAAAGAAACCTTGTAACGGAGAATTAAGTGGTCAGTTTAGTAAGTGTCGTTATTCCTTTATACAACGCGCAAAGCTACATCGCCGCGGCTCTTGATAGTATATTGAATCAGACATATTCTGATTTGGAAGTAGTGGTGGTCGATGATGGTTCTACAGACGATGGCGCTGCTATTGCAAGAGATTATGATGAAAGGGTTAGGTTAATAAAGCAAACTAATCAAGGTGCTGCTGCTGCTAGAAACAATGGTATCAAGCACGCCAAGGGTAAGTGGATCGCATTCTTGGATGCAGATGATACGTGGGAGCCATATAAGCTAGAGGAGCAAGTTAAGGGGCTTAGTGGAAATAAGTGGAGCTATTGCGACAGCACATTTGTAGGCGGGATTAACAGTGGAAAGCGCGACAGCGAGCTTAACAACAAGCCCTCCGGTGAGGTATTTGACAAGCTTGTAAAAACTAACTTTATAGGAACCTCAGGGGTATTAATTGAAAAAGTTGTGCTTGATGAAGTTGGGGGGTTTGACAGTGAACTTAGGTCAATTCAAGATTGGGACTTGTGGTTAAGAGTCGCGGCCAAGTATCCAATCAGCTACCTTAAAAGACCAGGTTTCAACTATCGGGTTCATGCAAGTTCGACGTCTAGGGGAGCAAGAAAGACATTGCCTAATCATTTGAAGGTTATTGAGCGGAGCGTCAAACTTAACACGAATCTCATCAACCACGCTCAAATATTAAAAGAGGCTAAGGCTAATTCGTATACGACGTGTTCGTATATCGCAGAAGAAGAAAAGGACTTTAAATTTGCTTTACATTGCGCAGCTGAAGCATGGCGACTTCAAAAGCTTAAAAAAGAGCGACTAGTACGCTTAGCAAAAGCGGCTGTTAAATACGCCATGTCATAAGTTCGTATTAAGAAAATGTAAACGGAAGACTGCATTGACGACGCTGACTAGATCCAAGTTTACTTCTGTGAAATGCCTCATAGCAATACTAAGTCTTGAGTTTTCAGGCGGGCGTTCGACATCGAACTCGATAGGACACAAAGTCACTTGGAAATTTTTTTAACTACGGTCTCGAGTATTAAAAAGTTTGAACGTAATTTTAAGAAGCACAATGCACGCTAGCTAAGCTAGCGTTTTGTAGATTGTATTATATTTTTTTGACATGACGCTTACGTCGAATAAATTATTAAACCGATCATGAGCGGCCAGTCGCATCGGATGTTTATTTTTTGAGGCCAATGCTAGCATTGCTTCTGCAAAAGCTGTGTAGTTGTCGTTTTCCACAACGAGACCATTCACCTCATGCTTGATGATCTCTGGATTTCCTCCAGCGTCTGTTACCACACATGGTTTGCCGAGTGACATCGCTTCCAGCAGTGTCATAGAAGTTCCTTCACTTAACGAAGACAACAGGAAAACGTCCATGGCAGCAAGGTAATTGAATGGCTTTGGTATATACCCAGTAAATGTGACTTTTTCAGTAATACCAAGTTTGACAGCTAACTGCTCCAAAACGTCCCTTAGTTCACCATCGCCCACTAATATTAGATGAATGTTCTCTAAGGATTTCTCAGCCTCAGCAAATGCGGCAAGCATCATGGACTGATTTTTTATGGGATCAAACCTTGCTATTGAACCGAATACTAAGGTGTCTTCTTTCAACCTTAAAGCGTGGCGAATGCGCTTTACCTCATCTAACTCTGGTTGTATCGGCGAAATTCCGTTATAAACAACTTCGATTTTCTCATTAGGAATAAATTCAAATTCTTCAAGTGCTAGCTTAGTAGCCTGTGAAATGGCCGTGATGCGCGAAGTAAGTGCTAATAAACATGGATTAATAAACTTTCGCTTCCAGCTTGAAGAATCTGGATAGAACCTGCCGTGCTCAGTGAAGATAACTTTGGTTTTAGTAAAAGCCGCCGCAAGGGCACCGTATACCCAGGGCGTATACTGATGACAATGCAAAATATCGATATCGTTGTCTTTGATATGTTTTCTTATTTTACTAATTAGC